>NZ_CP053023.1 GCF_013001025.1 Sphingobium yanoikuyae
TTCTTCGGAAGTCCCACGGGACCGCGCACCCGCGAAGCGCAGTCGCTCGGCTCAGGCTTCATCCTTTCTGCCGACGGCTACATCGTCACCAACAACCACGTCATCACCGCTGATGGGCAGAGCAAGGTCGAGACGATCACGGTCACCCTGCACAATGGCGAGGAATATCCGGCGACCCTCGTCGGCAGCGATCCCGCCTCGGACCTGGCGGTCCTCAAGATCACGTCGCGCAAACCGCTGCCGTTCGTGACCTTCGGCGATTCCACGCGCGTCAGGGTCGGCGACTGGGTCCTCGCGATCGGCAATCCTTTCGGCCTGGGCGGCACGGTCACGGCCGGTATCGTCTCGGCGGTCTACCGCAATACCGGTACAGGGCGCGCCTATGACCGCTATCTGCAGACCGATGCCTCGATCAACCGCGGCAATTCGGGCGGACCGATGTTCGACAGCAGCGGGCGGGTCATCGGCATCAACAATGCGATCTTCTCGCCCACGGGCGGAAATGTCGGGATCGGCTTTGCCATCCCTGCGGAGATCGCCGCGCCGATCGTGGAGAAGCTCAAGGCCGGCAAGGCTATCGAACGCGGCTATCTGGGCGTGACCATACAGCCGATGTCCGAAGACCTCGCGTCATCGCTCGGCGTTCCGCGAGACCGCGGCGAGTTCGTCCAGAGCGTGGAGCCCGGTGGGCCCGCGGCACAGGCCGGCATACGCGCCGGCGACGTCATCCTGCGGGTCGACGGCAAGGACGTCACCCCCAACCAAAGCCTGTCGTTCCTGGTCGCGAGCATCGATCCTGGCCGCAAGGTCGCAGTCGAACTCATGCGCGGCAACCAGCGCGTGACCGTGACTGCCACGCCAGTGCTTCGTCCCAGCGAGGACAAGCTCGCCCGGCAGGGTTTTGGCCGCGATGACCGCCGTTTCGACGATTTCGACGAGGATCGCGCATCCCCCAGCGAAAAGACGCTCGGGCTTGCCGTGGAACCGCTGACCCCAGGCATCGCGCGTCAACTCGGCGCGAGCGACGTCTCCCAGGGCCTCGTCATCAGCAGCGTCGAGAGCAATTCCGATGCGGCGCGCAAGGGCCTCAGCCGCGGCGACATCATCCTCTCGGCCAACAACCGGCCGGTCGCGAGCGCCGCTGATCTGGAAGCCGCGATCCGGCAGGCCAGGGCGGCGGGACGATCGGCGATCCTGCTACGGGTCAAAGGGCGCGGCGAAGCGCCGGCCTATGTGCCGGTGCGGCTGCGATAGCGCACCGGTAGCCAAGGCAGCGTCCTCGGCCGAGGGCGCTGCCGTCCTGGTAGGGGAGGAGGCGGGCCGGGGCCGGCGGCGGCTGTGCATGTCCAGCGCCCGACTGGTCCAATGATGTTTCATACATCACAATTCAATCTTACGAAATGAGAGCGAATGTGCTAAGGTTCGCGGTGTCAGAAAACGGGCGGAATGATCAGGCATCGATCGAGAGGCGCGTCAGCAAAGCGATTTGCGCTGAGACATAAGCGGGAGACATGATGACGGCGCGGACAATTCGAGAATTCCTTCTCCTTCACAACCAGCGATTGTACGATTTTCTCCGCAAGGGTCTCGCAGACCGGTCGCTTTGCACGCAGGACCTGGCTCGGCTTTCCGCAATCCATCTGGCGAACCGCCGCGAGATTGCGCGGTGGGATCGTGATCTGTCGTGCGGCCTCACGGCCAGCGCCACTTAGGGACGTGGTGCGATGAACCGCTATGCGCGAAGCGTCTGGGGTCTCGCTGCCTGCTTTTCCGCGCTCGCCGGCTTTGTCGACGCGCTCGGCTTCCTCTATCTCGGCGGCTTCTTCGTCTCATTCATGAGCGGCAACTCCACGCGGCTTGCCGTCGGCTTGAGCGAGCATGTCGCAGACGCCCTGACCGCCGGCGGGCTGATCGCATCCTTTGTCGTGGGCGTCATGCTCGGCTCGCTGTGCGGACGAACCATCAGGCGCGCCCGCCATGGTGCGCTCATGTACCTCATCGCGGCCATGCTGACTGCCGCCTCGTTGCTTGCGGCGGCCGACGCGACCTGGGCTGCGGCCGCGGCGCTCGCCATGGCGATGGGCGCAGAAAATGCCCTGTTCGAACATGATGGCGAGGTACAGATCGGCCTCACCTATATGACCGGCACGCTGGTGAAGCTGGGCCAGCGCCTGTTGTCCGCGCTCATGGGCGGCGACCGGTTCGGATGGGTTCCCTATCTCCTGCTATGGCTCGGCCTCCTGGCGGGCGCGGTGCTGGGCGCCATCCTGTTCGGCGTCATCGGCCACCAGGCCATCTGGGTTGCCGCCGCCTCGGCCTTGCTGCTCGGCATCGCTCTCCATCGCCGCGACGTGAGCCTGACCCCCTCCGCGAAGGCGCCGCGCCAATGACCGACGGGGGCGGGGTAGGGCCGTCGATCGATCTCGAGCTGTTTCACGACATGGTCTTCGATCTGCGGTTCGATCAGCCCGCGCCAGGCAGCAATCTTGAGGGCCGCTTCCAGGGAGCAGGGAACATCCCGATCGCGCTCGACGCGCCTTTTGGCGAGACGGGGCCGATGCTGTTCCGGTTTGGTGACATGTTGTCGCTCCTCTTCGACTGGACCACGGTCCAGAGCGGCATGCGGATCAGCGATCCCGACCATCTCCTGTTCGACTATACGCGCATGATGATGGGCTTCCGCCTGTTCCGTCCCGCGCCCCGAAAGATCGAAATGATTGGCCTGGGTGGCGGATCGCTCGCCAAGGCCTGCTATCGCTGCCTGCCCCAGTGCGACATTACCGTTGTCGAGATCGATCCCGCAGTCATCGCCCTGCGCGAGCAGTTCCACATCCCGCCCGACAACGACCGGTTCCGCGTCATCTGCGCCGATGGCCTGGACTATATCCTCAGCGCCCCCGGCGCGCCCGACATCCTCATTCTCGACGGCTTTGACAGCCGGGGCCTTCCCCCCGCGCTGAGCGAGCGGTCCTTCTACGACAGCTGCCGAGATCGCCTCGGCAGAAACGGACTGCTGGTGGCCAATCTGTGCGACAATGCCATGGCCTTTGCCACGCTCGAACGCCGTATCGGGGCCAGCTTCGAGAACCGCACGATCGTCCTTCCGGCCGAAAATGGCGGGAACCGTGTCGTCTTCGCGAGCATCGACCCCGGGTTTCCGCCCGCGCGTCAGACCGTTCGCGGCCATCTGCCCGATACGGATGTCGTCGATTACGATGCCAAGGCTGGCAGGGTCGTCCGAGCCCTTGCGCGCGCTTCGCTCAAGGTGCCCCGGACCGAGCATTGACTTGGTTTGAACGGGCTCAGCAGCCAACGTCCACCCCAAGGAGGAGGAAAGGGGGGAACAGGACGGTAAGCAAGGAGGATATCATGCCGCTTACAGCCCTTAGACCGTCCCAGGAACTCATCGATCTCGTCGGCGCCCTCGGGGGCACGTGGAGCGGTAATGTCGCCATGTGCCGATGCCCCGCCCACGCCGACAGCGACCCCAGCCTTTCAATCCGCCAGGGCGACCGCGGTATCCTCGTGACCTGCTTTGCCGGCTGCGCGCGCGAAGACGTGCTGCGTGAGCTTCGGCGCGTGCGACCGGGCCGACATTTCCCTGCGCCCAGCAGCACTGAAGGGCGGGGAAGGGGCGATCCACAGCGCGTCTGGGACCAGGGCACCGAGATCATCGGTACGCTTGGGGAAACCTACCTGCGCGGGCGCCACCTCGTACCGCTCGTCCAGGGCCTGCGGTTCCATCCGCGTTGTCCCTATCTTCCCAAGCCGCGAACGCAGTTTCTTCCCGCCTTGCTGGTGCCGGTCCAGGAAGGTCAGCGCCTGACCGCCATCCAGCGCATCTTCCTGGACCCCGATGGCCGCTATACCCGCAAGGTCATGCTTGGCACGCCGGGGCGCGGGGCGTGGCAAGGCGCGCGTCCTGCGGATATTCTCGGCATTGCAGAGGGTTTCGAGACCGCGCGGGCTTTCACCCTGCTGCGCGGCATTCCGTGCTGGGCCAGCCTGGGTGCCCGCAGGCTTCACCAGCTTCAAATACCCGCTTCAGTGACGCGGCTCTTCGTGGCGGGCGACAACGATCCCGAAGGCCGGCGTGCCATGGCGCAGGCGATGGAATGCTATGCGCGCCCCGATCTTGACCTCGTGGAAGCGCTGCCGCCCGCTCCCTTCAAGGATTGGGCGCGGGTGCTCGAAGCCGAGGCACAAGCCGGCCGGCGCTGAACTTTGCTCATTGCGCAGGATTGGTTTCCCGGGGCCGCGCGATTCCCCGCTTTTGTGCGACGGCCGGAAACCATTTTGCGATGACCTGCGTTTATACCTGTCACGCGTAGCAATTTTCCGCCTTCGGGGGATATTTTCTCATGTCCAATGTGGTGCCTTTCGGGGCCCCGTCGTCTGCCCATCGCCCACTCGAGCAGGCGGGCGGACCATTCGCCGACATCGACCTCATACACTCGATCAGCGTCGCGCTGATCGGCGAGCAGGATCGCGTCGAGCTCTATGGCAAGATCGTGGACGCGGCGATCACCATCACCCAGTCGCAGTTCGGTACGATGCAGCTCGTCGTGCCACGCGGCGATGTTTCGGGCCATGCGGGCTGCCTCCAGCTTCTCTGCTCGCGCGGCCTGCCGCCCGAGGCGGTCCAGTTCTGGCAGATCGTCAGCCCCGCGGCTCACAGTAGTTGCACCAAGGCGCTCAAGACCGGCAGCCGCGCAATCATTCCCGATTATGAGGAATGGGACGAAATCGCGGGCACTGAGGACCTCGAGGCGTTCCGCCGCACCGGCATCCGATCCGCGCAGACCACGCCGCTTCTCGCGCGCGACGGACGCCTGCTCGGGATGATCTCGACCCATTGGACCGAGCCGCACGAGCCCTCGGCGCGCGACCTCCGGCTCCTCGACATCCTCGCCCGCCAGGCGGCCGATCTTCTCGAACGGACGATTGCCGACGAAGCGCTGCGCGAACGCAAGGAGGAACTCGACCGGACCTGCGCGGCGCTGCGCGAATCCGAGCAGCTCCAGAAGATGCTGACCGGCGAGCTCAGCCACCGCGTCAAGAACATGCTCGCAACCGTGCAGGCAATCTCGACACAGACCCTGCGCAACTGCAGCGATCCCGCCGAGTTCGTCGAGAGCTTTTCGGGCCGCATCCAGTCGATGGCCCGGGTCCACTCGCAGCTCAGCACCACGGACTGGAAAGGCACGCAGCTGCGCGCGGTCGTCGAAGACCAGATGAAACTCGGCCATGTCGACGAGCCGCGGATTGCCGCGTCAGGCCCCGACATCCATCTCGATGCGAACGCCGTGCCGAAGATGGCGATGATCCTGCACGAGCTCGGCACCAACGCGCGCAAATACGGCGCTCTCTCTCGTGCTGGCGGCACGGTCGACATCCGTTGGACTGTCCGGCCGGAACAGCTCGCGCTCAGCTGGACCGAGCGCGGTGGTCCCAGCGTCCGGGCGCCCGTCCGCCGCGGCTTTGGATCGCGGCTGATCGAAGCCACCGTTCGCGGCGTTCACGGCAATGCCGATATGAGCCTCGAGGCCGAGGGCGTACGCTGGGAGATCCAGTTTCCGCTGCCGGACGACGAGGGCTCAGCACAAGAGGCTGGCAAGGGGCGGGCGGGGCAGGGTTCGCTCGCCGAGCAGGCCGGCCTTGCGCCATCGCGCGAACCGGCATGGCGCAACCTTGCAGGCAAGCACGTGCTTGTCGTGGAGGACGAGCCGCTCCTGGCCCTCGATATCGTCGGCCAGCTCGAGGATGCGGGCACCATCATCGTTGGACCCGCCGCTGATCCGCGCGCGGCGCTCGACCTCATCGCGCACCATCGGATCGACGTTGCCCTGCTCGACGCCAATCTCTCGGGCGAACCGGTCGACGATATCGCGCATGCGCTCGCCGCGCAGTCCATCCCCTTCCTGTTCATGAGCGGCTATGGGCGCGAGAACCTGCCCCAGGCTTTCCCGCATATCGAACTGCTCTCGAAGCCCTTCGACCCGCGGCAGCTTCTCACGCTTGCCGACAGGATGCTTGCCTGACCGATTGGGGGTGGGCGCGCCCTGCCGCCTTCTAACGTTTAGGGACGGTCCGGGGCGGGCTTGGCGGCCGCTATGCCAAGCTTCCGACGGCCCTTGCCACCTGCCTTCGCGGCCGGTGCCGGTTCGCCGGGCTTGCGGCCAAGGCCATTTGCCTTGGCAAGTGTGCTGCGGCGCTCCCTGTAGCTCGGCGCCACCATGGGATAGTCCTTGGGCAGGCCCCATTTCGCGCGATAGGCATCGGGCGACAGGCCGTAATGGGTCGCCAGGTGGCGCTTGAGCATCTTCATCTTCTTGCCGTCTTCCAGGCACACCAGATAGTCCGGCTTGACCGAATGGCGGATCGACACTGCCGGACGAAGCTCTTCCGGTTGGGGCTCTGGGGCCGGCACCACCGCCTGGTTCAACGCGCCATAGACGCCCTCGATCAGCGCCGGCAGGTCGGCCGCCGGCACGGCATTGTTCGAGACATGTGCCGCGACGATATCGACGGTGAGTGTGACAAGAAGATCTTGAGCCAATCTGGTCTCCCTTTCTCGGGAATGGGCGTCAGCGCTATAGTCCGCTGATCGCCGCCTTCATATTGCGGATCGCGATGCCTGCAAGCAGGATCACTCGGAGGCGTCATGGGAAGGGAGCGCAACGAACCATCTGGCGCGGACCAGCCAACTGACCAGCCCCAGCATGCTAGACTGAGCCTCGAGGCGGGGAAGACCAACTCTCGGCATTCCGCAGCCGAGGCGTAAAAGTCTGATTATGGCTAAATTGTCGTAAGCGCCCAGAGGCCGGGAGAGCAGCCGACTTTCACGGGCGCAAGCTGGGAGCTACATCATCAGGTAATCAAAGAGAACCGATGACGATGCAATCGAAGACACAGAATCCGCCATGGCGCCACCACTTTATCCCTCAGTTTTTGTTGGAGGAATGGAAAACGGGTGGCGAGTTGCTTCGCTATTACCGAGATTGGCGCGGCGACGTTCAGTGCGAACCAAAGTCACCAAAAGGCGTCTGCTTCGGCCGTGATCTCTACAAAACTGAGGGGTTTCCTCCCGAGCATGCGCAGCAAATGGAAACGATCTTCATGCAGTGGATCGATAACGCTGCAGCCAATGTCCACGCGCGCCTGCTTCGGGGTGAAGTCGATGCTCTGAGCGACCAAGAATGCACCGAGTGGGCACGGTTTGTCATGTCGCTGATCTTCCGGACGCCACTGGACATACGTGGCTTACGCGAGGCCGTGGCGATCCAGGCTGAGCGAGCTCGCCCACTCATGGAAGCCGATGGCGAAGGCGAGGAGCTTCCACCGGTTGCCGTTCAAGACCTGCAGATGAAAATACTGAGGTACGCAATCGACGATCCTGAACGTGGCTCGACACTCATCAACATGCATTGGCGCGTAGTAAAGACCTCCAATCCGAGAGAACTCTGGATTTCGGATTGGCCTCTCGATGTGCCAAGCAACGCAGCTTGGCTTGGCGGTCCATCATCTTACATCGGGCTACCGATTGCTCCAAATGTTTGGTTTGTAGCTGCTGGCACGAAGTCATTCGCCGATCGGCTTGTGGCGCGGCCACAGCGGGAACTCATTCTCACACAGAACCGGGCTACCGTCGGCCATGCTCAGAACTTCGTGGGAGCGAAGACGCCAAAGGCTGCAAAATTCATCAAAGCGAATTTCGGAGGTCTGCCACGCTTCTCGGTCACGCAGAGCATGGCAGAAAAATATCGGACAGCAGGCCAGGCCGGCCAAGAACCAGCCTGAGATGGGTAACCCTCCTATCTTCGCCGGACAGTCCGTCGAGTTCGCCGCGTCGTTGGCCGCACATTATCTCTGCCTGCCTCTGCCGGAAGCCGACTCTCGCCACCGGGTTTGCGACCGGCAGTACGTCCTTATCCAAGAGGGTGGTTATGCTCTCGTGGCGCGCCCCAAGGGCGGCTGTCGTGCGTGCCGGCGGGATTGAGTTCGCTCCCCGCAACGGACGAGGTCAATGCCCGTCGATTGCCTGCAGGATTACGGCCGACACCTTGCCGACATCGTCATTCAGGAAGTGGCCGCCGGGCAGCGCGATCCGTGTCACGTTGCGCGCGCTCGCGCTCCACACGGGGCATAGGCTTTCCGGCTCGCTCTCGCCTTGGATACAGAGCGCGGGCGCCCAATCGAAGCGCTGGGCGGTGGGGAGAGCCGGGCCATCATTGCCGACGTTGAAGACGCCGCCCGGCGTCGCCCGGAACGACAGCGTGTCCTGCGGAACGATGAGGGCCGCAAGCACGATCCGCTGTCGATCGGCGGGGGGCAGGTCGGCGAGGCCCGTCAGGAGAACATCGGCGCCGAAGGACTGGCCGATCACCACAAGGCGGCGCGCGCCCGGCTCCGCGAGGGCGCGGCCGATCGCCTGGCGCACGAGCGCCCGCGTCTCCTGCGGCGAGCGGCGACGGGCAAAGGCGCTGAGCGAGTTGACGCCCAGGACCGGGATCCCGACCGCGGCGATGTGCCTCGCGATCCTGGGCCCCATGCCGGTGTTGAACCCCAGGTCACCGGAAAAAAACAGGGTGACCGTGCCGTCTTGCCTTGCGGACGAGGCGCTCGCCGGCACCCGGCTGTAAATCGGCCCCGCCGGATAGCCCAGAAAATGGCAATATCCCGCGCCCGCGGCGATGACGAGCAACGCGACCAGCAGCGCGGCGCGGACCCATCGCTGGGCAAGAGACCGGCTGCTCATTTGCCGCCGATCAGCGCCTGGAGGTCGAACAGCGCCCTGGCGAGCGCCGGGCCTTGCGGCCCCGCGATGAAGCGCGGCTCCCAAACCGGCGAGAATTTCTCTTTGTAGCTGCGTAGGCCCTCGAAGCCGTAGAGCGCCTGGCCGTGATGGTAGAGAAGCGCGCCGAGCCGCGCCCAGAGCGGCGCCAGGCGGCGCGCCTCCAGGCCGGACAAGGGGGCGAGGCCGAGGGTGAACCAGCGATAGCCCTGCCCATGGCCCCATTGCATCAGCCGCACGAACAGATAGTCCATCGTGCCATAGGGCATGTCGGCATCGTGGCGCATCAGGTCGATCGACAGCTCGGTGCGATCCTGCGTCGCCCAGACATTGGCGAAGGCGACAATCTTCTCCTCGCGCAGGACGACCGCGCAGTCGAAGCGGGCGAGATAGGCGGGGTCGAAGCGGCCCACGCTGAAGCCCTTTTCCCGGTGGCCCTTCTCGCGCAGCCAGCTTTCGGAAATCTCCTGCAGCCGGGGCAGATGCGCGGCAAGCTCGTCTCGCGCGATGATCGCGAAGCGCGCGCCTTCCTTCTCCGCGCGGCGCACCGCATAGCGCAGCGGCTTGGCCGCCGGCGTGTCGAGCGTGAAGGTGGTAAGATCGACCCGCGCTTCTTCGCCATATTTGACGATCTGCAAGCCCAGGTCGATCGCCATGGGCAAGGCCTGCAGGCTGATCTGGTAGAGCAGCAGCCGGCCCTGCGCGGCGTCCGCCCCTTCGCGCAGCTGCCAGAGGAGTTCGCTCCATTCGGCAGGATCGCCGACCGGATCGCCCATCACGATCCAGCTTGCCCCGCGCACCTGGTACATGACGAAGGCGCGGCCCGAGGGCGAGCACAGGAAGCGCTTGTCGCCCGTATAGGCGAGATTGGCGTCGGTGCGGTGCGTCAGCGCCATCGCTTCGCCCTGCGGCGGCTCGAGGCTGGCGAGCCCCGGGCCCGCCACGGGGGCCGGGCGCAGCAGCCGCCACACCGCGAGGGCGGCCAGCGCGAGGCCTACGCCGAGGCTGGCGCGCAGGAAGCGCGAGGCGTCGCCATGCTCCGAAAAGCGCCAGAAGAGATCGGTGCTGTAGGGCACGCGCTTATAGGCGAAGAAGCCGACCCAGATCGGCAGGCCGATCATGAGCGCCACGCTTGCCAGCCAGCTCGGCGTCAGCACTTCCTGCGTCAGCCGTGTCTGGCGGTAGAAGGCGCCCCGCGTCCAGCGCAGGACGCCCGCGAGCAGCAGCATGAGGATTGCCTCCTCATAGTCTAGGCCCTTAGCGAGCGAGACCAGCGCGCCGATGAGCAGCAGCAGGCCTGTCAGCCAGGCCGCCCCATCGAGGCGCCTATAGAGGCCCGCCGACACCAGCAGCAGCGCGGCGCCGACTACGCTGCCGGCGAGATGCGATATTTCCACCAGCGGCAGGGGCAGGATCGCAGCGAGCGCCGCCATGCGGTCATGCTCGGCGGGCAGCGCGCCCGAGACCAGCAGGACCATGCCGCCCAGGAACACGAGGGCCGCGACCAGCGTCGGCGCTATGCCCGAGGCGATCGTCTGGGCGCCGTGCAACGTCGCGGCCATCGGCCGCCGCCAGCGCGCTCCTTCCTGTACTGCGATGATGACGCCTGCGATCAGCAGGGGCAGGATATAGTAGACCAGCCGGTAGCCGAGCAGCGCGGCGACAAGCTCCGGGCGCGGCGTTGCCGGCAGGGCTGCGACGATGACCGCTTCGAAAACGCCGAGGCCGCCCGGCACATGGGTTACGAGCACCGCGATGATCGCCAATATGTAGCCGATGAAGAAGACCGGCCAGTCGGCAAGACTGGCGCCCGGGACCAGCACCAACAGGGCCGCGCTCGCGGCCATGAGATCGACCGTGGCGACGCCAAGCTGGGCGAACGCCGTCCGGTAGCCCGGGATCCGCAAATCCCATTTCCAGATCCGGACAGTCCGGCCCGCGGGTCCTGACCAGGCAAGCGCACCGATGATGAGGGCAAGGAGCGCGAGGCCACTTGCCCGCCAAACCCAGGGCGAGGGCGCGAAGCCGGCAAAGCCGGGCCCGCCGGGAAAGAGCGCCAGCATCGCCCCGGCAAGGGTGAAGACGCCGCCCCAGAAGGTCAGCCCGGCGATCGCGACCACCCGGCCCACATCGCCCGCGCCCAGGCCGTGCGCGCTGTAGATCCGGTAGCGGGCCGAGCCGCCGGTGAAGAGCGCGAGGCCCAGATTATGGCTGAGCGTATAGCTTGTGAACGAGGCCAGCGCGGCGACGCGATAGGGCAGGGGACGATCGATCGCGCGCAGCGCCAGCACGTCGTAGAGCGTCAACGCCAGATAGCTGATCGCGGTGAGCCCCGCCGCCGCGAGCAGATGAAGGACGCCCACTTGCGCCCAGGCTGCCCGGATGTCGTGCATGTGCACTTCGCGCAGGAGGTGCGACAGCGCGAAGAAACCCATCGCGGCAAGCAGGAGAACCACCGCCACCGGGACGATGCTCTTGAGCCGGTCCATTTGCGCTTTTCCGATCACCCGCACCCCTCTCGAAGACGGGTCCACCTTATGGAGACGGCGCGGCGCCGAACAGCGAAATAGAAGCGGCGTTTTGGCGGGTCCCGACACCGGCACCTGGCTGGCACTGAAGACGACCCGGGGAATCCCGGCCCGGAAAAGGGGAGGGGGATCGGAACTGTGATGCTGCCGAAGGGGCAGCTGTCACAGGAGCATACCCTCATGTCCGATCTCTTCGCCGCCGCCGGCGCATCCGACCGCCTTGCCGCCCAGGCCCTGCTTCCCCTGCTGCGCAGCGGGGCCCCCATCACCCGCCGCCAGCTTAACGAAGCGATGACGAGCGCCTTTGGCGGCAGCGACGCCGACGGCCACTGGACGCAGCGCGACAGCTTCGAACTCCTGGAGCACGCGACCGCCCTCTATCTGCGAGAAAAGCCCTATACCCTCGAGAGCTTCGCCGACGTGACGCAGGCCCATGCGCTCGTCCAGCGCCTGCCGACCCAGACCGTGCGCAGCGAAGCGCAGATCGCCTGGCAGCAATTCTCGACGCCCGCCGATATCGCGGCGCTTGCGGTGCTGCTCGCCGACGTCGGGCCGCAGGACGTGGTGCTCGAACCCAGCGCGGGCAATGGCCTTCTCGTCGCACAGCTCGGAGATCATCGGTCGCTACAACTCAACGAACTCGATCCTACGCGGCGTTCGCGCCTGGCGGCTCTGTTCCCCGAAGCCCTCATCACCGGGCATGACGGCGCCGCGATCGGGTCGCTGATGGCCCGGCAGGAGCGGCCGAGCGTCATCCTGATGAACCCGCCCTTCTCGCGCTCGCTCGGCCGCGGCACCGACGACCTGGCCGCTGTGCGGCACCTCCAGGCGGCACTGCGCCACCTCGCACCGGGTGGACGCCTGGTGGCGATCATGCCCGATTGGTTTGGCCCCAATGCGCGCATGCGCGACCATTTCGAAACCGTGCTGCGCGAGGCGAGCGTACGGACATCGCTGCGGCTCGAAAAATGCTACACCAAGCATGGCACGAGCATCGCCGTGCGGCTCTTCGTCATCGACAAGGTCGCTGGAAACGCGCCGCCCGCCGTCATCCAGCGCGCATCGGTCGAAGAACTGGCCGCGGTCCTCACCGTGCCGCCGCGTACCACGCCGCCCGTCGTGGCAGCGCCCGTCCGCGCGGCACCGGTGTCCGGTAAAGCCATCTCGCTCTTCCGCGCGGTCAAGAGCGCGCCCGTCAAGCCGCGCGCCTATTTCGCACCGGCGCGCAACGACGTTCTCCCGGTCGATTATGAACGCCTCGAAGCCCCGGCACCGCTGCTGGAGCAGACCGGCGTCTATCTGCCTTATCGGCCGAGCCGCATCATATTCGACAAAGCGGGCGAGCACCCGACCGCACTCGTCGAATCCGTCGCGATGGGATCGATCGCCGCTCCCATCCCGCACTATGTGCCCCGCTTGCCCGAGCGCACCGTGTCGGAACGTCTGCTGTCGGTCTCCCAGCTCGAGACCGTCGTCTATGCCGGCCATGCCTGGTCGCAGACCCTCCCGGGCCGCTTCAAGCCGGACAAGGAAGGCGTTGGGCTCGTCCTCGCCGAGGATGGGCGGACCTATCGCAAGGGCTTTTTCCTGGGCGACGGCACCGGGGCCGGCAAGGGCCGACAGGTCGCCGCCTGCATCCTCGACAACTGGCTGCAGGGCCGGCGGCGCAACATCTGGGTCACCAAGAACGAGCCGCTGCTCGAAGATGCGCGGCGCGACTGGACTGCGCTCGGCGGCGTCTCGGCCGATGTGCAGCCGGTCGGCAACTGGAAGATCGACGAGCCCATTACCCTCGAGCAGGGCGTCCTGTTCGTCACCTATCCGACCCTGCGCTCAGCGCGCGGCGATCACAGCCGGCTCAAGCAGATCCTCGACTGGGCGGGCGAGGATTTCGAAGGGGTCATCTTCTTCGACGAAGCGCACGAGATGGGCGGCGTCGCCGGCGGGGAAGGGGCGCTGGGCGCCAAAGCCGGCTCGCAGCAGGGCATCTGCGGCGTGCTCCTCCAGAACCATCTACCCGGCGCGCGCGTCGGCTACGCTTCGGCCACCGGCGCCTCGGACATCAACAATCTCGCCTATGCGGTCCGGCTCGGGCTCTGGGGCCCGGAAACCGCCTTCCCCGATCGCGAGCAGTTCATCTCCTCGATCCGGCAAGGCGGCATCGCCGCGATGGAACTGGTCGCCCGCGATCTCAAGGCCAGCGGCCTTTATCTCGCCCGCGCCCTGAGCTTTGCCGGAGTCGAATATGACATATTGAAGCACGAGCTGACCCCGGCGCAGATCGAGATCTACGACATCTATGCCGATGCTTGGGCAATCTTATGCGCAGCTGCGCATAAGACAGCTTATCGCGAGGTCGCGATAATGCGCAGGAACGTGGCGAAGGCCCGCAAAGCTGCTGAGCATTTCGCCACGTCCTTCACATTATTTCACAAGGCATCGAGCCACTCCATCAGGCTGGCTTCTCGTTTCCACGAAGGTGGCACGTTGCTCGCCGCCGGCGCCCCTACCTGCTCGAGCGCCTTTCGTTTGGTCTCCAGATTGGCCTGTGCGTAGTGGTTGGTCGTATCGAGGCTGACGTGTCCCAGCCAACTGCGGATGACGGTGATGTCGACCCCGGCAGCGACAAGGTGAACGGCAGTCGCGTGCCGGAAGCTGTGCGGCGTCACATTTTTGGACCGAAGCGACGGCACGGTTTCTGACGCCTTTCCTACATAGGAGGCGAGTTTGAACCGCACTCCCGAGGCGCCCAGCGGCTCACCATATCGATTGACGAAGATCCGCTGATCTGGCGCGCGCGGGTGACGTTCCAACAACTTCCTGAGCAACGTCACGGTTTCCGGCCAGAGTGGACAGATACGTTCCTTGCGACCCTTGCCGTAAAGACGCACGAAGTTCGGTGCGTCGAACCGGATCGCCTCGGGACAGAGGTCGAGGGCCTCCTGGATGCGCGCGCCGCTGTTATATAGGAACGAGAGTAGCACGTGGTCGCGCATTCCCTCGATTGTCGACCGGTCGGGCTGAGCAAGGATCGCTTCGACCTCCTCCGGCTCGAGATAGCAGGGTGCAACGGTAGGCTCCCGCTTGAGCGGGACGGTCAGGACCTCGGCGCATTGCGCGATGTATTCGGGATCCTTGTCAGCCACGAAGCTGAAGAAGCTGCGGATCGCGGCGAGCCGGCAGTTGCGTGTACCGATCGTGCCCCTGCGCCCATGCTCGGTGTGGTGGAGGAACGCGCGAACCTCTCCGACCGAGACGTCGGCCAGCATGATCCGCGCGACCCCGCCGCCCTTTCGCTCCGCGATGAACCGAAGCAACAACCGCCAGGTGTCGCGGTAAGACCGGATCGTATGGACAGATGCACTGCGTTGCTCAGCCAACCATTCCTGAAAGAACGCCCGCAACAATGCGGGGAAGAGATTGCCCTTCGTCATGACCGCGCCTCCATCGTGAGGCATCGGGCGCCGACGGTCCGGAACCGCTCGCTTGCTTCCTGCAGCAGGTCCTGCGTGACGGTGATGTAGACCAGCGTGGAGTTGATGTCCCGGTGGCCCATGTAGGTGGAGAGGAAGCGCAGTTTGTCCTGCGGATTGACGCCGGATCGATACCATTGAAGGATCCGGTTCACGACCATCGAGTGGCGCAGGTCATGAACACGCGGCCCTGTCCGCCCGGTCGGGGCCTTGAACCCGGCACGGCGCATGACGTTGGTGATCATCGTTGAGACCGTCACCGGGGTATAGCGATCATTGAAGTGCTCGTGCCAGAAGAGCCCGGACCGAGGATCCTGTGGGGCGCCAGCGCGCCGCCTTGCATCGATATAGGCCCGTAATTCGGCCATGACGCTGCCGGTTAGCGGCAATATCCTGGTCTTGTAGAACTTCGTTTCCCGCACTGTGATCGTGTCTGATTGAAGATCGACGTCACCCAGATCGAGCCCGGCGAGTTCACTACGGCGCAGTCCGGCACAATAGGCCAGAACCACCATGGTGTAGAGAACCATCGGCCGCAGCGGCGCGTCCGGCGACGGATAGGAGCGGGCAACGTCGAGCATCTGCCGAACGTCGGCCGGGCTGAAGATGTGCGGTCGTCGATGCTCTCGTGCCACTTCCCGCTCGGGACGGGCGTTGAAGCGTTTCGGTGGGATGCTGGGATCAAGGCGATACCGCGCCTTAGTCAGGAGGCGCCCGAGCTTCTGGCATTCAGCCGCGTGATTGCGGGTCAGCTTGGCAGTTGCCCAGCGCGCCAGCATCGTCTCAAGCGATGCCCCTGTCAGTTCCGGGGTCGCCTGGAGGAACCGATCGAACCGCAATAACCAGTGAGCCTGAGTCTCATACTGATACCCCCGGCTCCGCATCAACGCGACATGCTCACGCATGAAGTCCCCCAGCGAGCTGCCGAAGGGCGCGGGGCGTCGCAATGCGGCCAGGGCTCCGTCGGGATTTGCGGAAGCCAGCGCTCGCCAGATCGGCTTGCTTTGTTTGACGTTGTATTGACGGCGAAGCACGGCAACGGGATTATCTGCGATCAGCCCGATTTCGACGAGGTGGTCGAGGAAGCGATCGACAATGCAGACCTGGTTGAGCAGCGTCGGCATTCGCCAACGTTTTTCCATTTCCTTCAGCCAGACTTCGAGCATCTGCCGGTCGACCGCCGGATGACGCTGGGCTACATTCTCGAAGCTGCGAAGGAACCAGCGATAAGTCGGCCTGCTTCCCTGCCGGAACTGCGATTTTTCCAGGAAGGCGTCGATGACCGTGCGATCGGGATCGTGCCAGGCGCTCATGGCAGCACCTCCGATCCGGGCACGTCGAGCGCCACGGCTCGGAGATCATCTGTCGCCAGCTTGAGATAGGCGTTGGTGGATTCGGTGGATCGATGTCCGAGCACGTCGCCGATGATCTTTTGCGGGACCGACGCCCGCAGCATTTCGACCGCCCGCGCGTGGCGAAAGACATGCGCTCCTCGCTTTCCCGGCGGCTCGACGCCAGCGGCTGACAACCGCCCGCGGATCATGCCATACAGGTTTGTCATTGCGATATAGGGCGCGCAGGACCGGATGAAGATTTCCCGCCCCTCAACCTGGGGGCGCCCATTACGCAGATAGTCGAGGAGCGCCTCACCAACGGGCGCCAATAGCGGCAAGTAGGAGTACGCATTGGTCTTGGTGTGACGGATACGCAGGGCTTCTCCGCGCCAGTTCACGTCTTCAAGCCGAAGGCGACAGATCTCACCTTCGCGCAACCCATATGTGGCAAGCAGTTGAAGTACCGCAAAATCGCGCAGTCCCCGCGGCGATCCATCCTTCTTCGTCGCCGCCAGCACCGCGGCGATTTGGCGCCTGTCCAGCGTCGAGGGCACGTCTTCATAGGCGTAGAGCATGGGGCCGATGATGTGCGGCGTGAGATCCATCGGGATGCGCCTCGTCCGATGCAGATACCGCACCACCGACCGGAGCCGCTCAGCGACATCGGCCAATGATTTGCGCCGTAATCCAGGGGCGCGCATGTCCATGTAGAGATCGACCTCCCCGATGCTCAAGGTGTCGAGGCTGGCGGCCCCGCCCCGTTCGAACTGCCATCGCAGGAAGTTCCGTGCCTCCCACAGAAGCGCCGAGATGGAAGCGCTCGCCAGACCGCGCTCGTCGCGCAGCCATGCCTCGTATTCGCAGCAGATCGCCTGCCGATACGCGGTTTCCGGTTCGGTCATCTCTGGCTCGGGCGGCCATTTGCCTTGGGCAAGCCGGAGCAGTTTGTTGATCGATGTGCGGGGCAACATCTGCCAGCGCGCACAGGGAGGCCGCCCGTACTGGGCTTCGAAATCCTGAACTGCATAGGCAAGATACTGATCGACCTGCGCCAGCGTCACAGTTTCCACCTGCACGCCGCACTCGGCCAGATAATCGAGAAACGCGCGGGCGTACAGGCGATGGTTCGCTACGACCACCGGGTTATAATTCTGCGTCGTGAGCAAATTCGAGAGTTCGGCGATCAACTCGTCGTGCAATTTCAACATGCTTTTATCCTCAGCTGGTCCAGAGACCGCCGAGGTTCGCAATCAAAATAATGCGCAGCAACATCGCCCCGCATTAGGAGAATCCACGTCGCTGCCGCGTTCCTTCACATTATCGCGACCTCGTGATAAGCGATCATCCATCGCAACATGGAGGCCGCCCTCGAGCTGACCGGCGTCGTCGACGGCCTCGAAGGCAATACGCTCAACAGCGGCGCCAAGGCCTCGGCGCGCTCGCGCTTCGAGTCGACCAAGCAGCGCTTCTTCGGACAGGTGCTCCTGTCGATGAAATTGCCGACCGTGATCGCGGCGGCCGAGCAGCATCTCGCCGAGGGCAAATCGGTGGTCATGCAGCTTGTCACCACGGCCGAGTCCATCCTCGACCGCCGCCTGGGCCAGCTCGCCCCGGATGAGCGCGCCGAACTCGATATCGACCTGAGCCCGCGCGAATATGTTTAATGTTGAGCTCAACATTACAGGAATTCTTTGCAGTCGCAGTTTATGTCGAGCGTGGTGGCGGGAGGCGCAGGTTTCCTTCGGTTTTCCATGATTTCACTCCAGATAATTACGGTTCCCTCGACCTCAACAAGTCGAAGGAACCAACATGCGATCAAGATCATCATTGCCGTTTCGAGCGGCCCCGCTCCGGGTCGAAGACCCGCCCAGTCACGGCACCCTTCTCACCACATTCCTCTCCTCTCAGTCGCTCGACGAGAAGTCAGGCTGTGCGGTTCTGTATGGCGCGGCGGTCCGCCATTTCCTGCATTGGCTGAGCCTGCATAGGATCGCCATCCGCACGATTGACGATCGGGCTGTCCGGCGGTTCGAAAAGCATGGGTGCCGGTGCCACCGGTATTCGGCGCAGCAAGCGCACTACAAGGCTGACCAAGCAGCAAGGGTCAGGCGCTTCGTCCGGTTCCTGGAAGATCAAGGCTACGTCGAAGTCGACGACGGGATCGACGATCTGCCACGGCACCTCGCCGACTATTCCGATGCGATCGATCGCCTGCAACTTGCCGAGGGACCGGCACAGGCCTATCGGTCCGAGGCCGAGCATTTCGTGGCCTGGCTTCGCATGGCGCGGCGCCAATGGATCGATATCGATGACACGATCATCGACCACTATGCAGCGCATGATTGCCGATGCCCGGTCTGGCGCAAGCGGGGCAAGTTGGTCGCAACGGGCACCAAGCGGCGGCGGCGATGCGCACGGCACTTCGTCGAGTTCCTGCGAGGCCGGGGCGCCATCCCATTGGTTGAACCGGTGGCGGACGATGACCCGCACATGTCGGCTTACTTGGCATGGCTCAAGCAACACCGCGGCGCCACGGACGAGACGATCCGGCGCTACCGGACCGATATCAGACGGCTCATGCCAATGCTGGGCGAGCCTTCGCAATGGGATGCCGCCGGACTCAGGAGCGCATTCCAACGACGAAGCAAGGAGACGCCGGGGTCGGCATCGCTGCTCGTCACGATAATGAGGAGCTACATCCGGTTTCTGGTCGTGCGTGGCGAGTGCCGGCCGGCATTGTTGCATGCAGTTCCATCAGTACAGCGCTACCGCCTTTCGACGCTGCCGCGCCACGTCGACCCGGCAACGATCGAGAGGATCATTGCGGCCTGTCCGACAGATCGTCCGGTGGAAGTCCGGGACAAGGCCATCATTCTCCTGCTCGCCAGGCTCGGCCTGCGGGCTGCCGATATTCAGAACATGCGTCTCGACGACATCGACTGGCGATCCGGCCACCTGACGGTCAAGGGCAAGACGCGTCGACCGGACCGCCTGCCATTGCCGCAGGATGTTGGCGACGCGATCCTGGCATATCTTGCGGCAGCCCGCCCGAAGGCCGCCGAAGAGCATCTGTTCCTGCGTGCACAAGCACCGTTTCGGCCATTCCGCTCGTCCGCTGAGATAGCGGGCATCGTCGCTCGTACGCGCGACCGCGGTGGGATCGAAGGAGTGCCGACCGGGTCGCACATATTCCGGCATTCGCTTGCCACCAACCTGCTGCGCGCGGGCGCAGGCCTGGAGTCCGTCGGGACCATCCTGCGTCACAGCTCGCCCGAGACCACTGCCATCTACGCCAAGGTCGATCTGCCGATGCTCATGAAGATCGCGCAGCCCTGGCCGGGAGAACAGTCATGCTGAACATCCACATTTCCAGATACGTGGCGCTGCATCGCAGCCTCGGGCTGAAGTTCTCTGAACAGGAACGCATGCTGCGCCTGTACGCCGCCTACGCCGGGGGTTTCGGCGATCGGCACACTCAGGTCCAGCGCATCTACGACTGGTGCCATACGTCGAGCTCACAATATGTGGCCCGCCGGAGGTTCGACACCGCACGTAACTTCAGCCTTTTCGCTCACGCCGAAGATTCAGGCCACGAAGTTCCGCCTGCCGGCGTCTTCGGTCGGGGCAAGCGGCCACGCCCGACGCCGACCATCATTGAGCCGGACCAGGTGCGGGCGATCATGACTGCTGCATTGGACGTTCCACCCCAAGGCACGATCAGCCCACACACGTACCATTACCTGTTCGGGCTGCTGGCGGCGACAGGTCTCCGGATTTCCGAGGCCCTCGCATTACAATGCAAAGATCTGGTCGAGGATGGCCTGATCGTCCGCAACGGCAAGTTTGGCAAGCAGCGGCTGATTGCCTTGCAGCCATCGACGCGCCAAGCACTCGAAGCCTATCTCGCCCTCCGCGAGAAGCACGCGGCCAGGGGCAACGACCTGTTCGTCACTATCCGGGGACGGGCACCGCACAAGGTGCGCGCCCACGTCGTGTTCGTCAGATTGGCCCGGCAGCTCGGATATCGTGGACCAACCGGTACGGCGGGCATGCGACTCCACGATCTGCGGCACACCTTCGCTGTCCGTTCCCTTGAGTCCTGCCCACCTGACAGGGAGGCCATCGCTCACCACATGGCCGGTCTCAGTGTCTATCTGGGGCACGCGTCGGTCGCCAACACGTACTGGTATCTCGAGGCCACTCCGGTGCTGCTGCGCGACATTGCGGCTGCGAGCGAGCAGCTTTACCGGGGAGAGGCGGCATGACGGCGCTCGCTCCGCATCTCTCGGCATACCTGCGTGAGCATCTGCCACGCGAACGTGCTGTCAGCCCGCACACAGTGAAGACTTATGCCAACTGCTTCGTCCTCCTCGTTCAGTTCGCTGCCGATCGGCTGAAGCGTCGGCCGACCGATCTTGAGATCGAGGATCTCGGCCCCGACATGATCATGGCTTTCCTGGACCATGTCGAGACCGGGCGCGGCAGCTGTGTGCGGACCCGCAATGGCAGGCTCGCCGCGATCCGGTCCTTCTTCCGGTACATCGAGTATCGGATTCCGGCCTGCCTGGATCTGGCCCTCCGCGTCAGATCGATCCCGACCAAGAAGACCGACAAGGCGCTGATCGACTACCTCGACCGGGCCGAGATCAAGGCTTTGCTCGATGCCCCGGATCCCCGGACACGCCTTGGCACCCGCGATCGCGCGATGCTGCATCTGGCCTATGCCGGCGGGCTGAGAGTGTCGGAACTCGTAACGCTGCAGCTGCGCGATTTCCCGGACCGCTCCCTGTCCACCGTGCACATCATGGGCAAGGGTCGGCGTGAACGGGTCCTGCCGCTCTGGAAAGAGACCCAGTTCGTATTGCGCGCGTGGCTTGCGATACGGCCCGACGCGCAAGCTGCCGAGATATTCCTCAATGCCAACGGGCAGCCCATGACCCGCGACGGATTTGCGTTCCGTTTGGCCGAGCACGTCAAGACCGCGGCAACGAAGCAGCCGTCGATCCTTGGCAAGCGGGTTACGCCGCACGTGCTGCGGCATTCCTGTGCGATGCACACGCTCGCGGCGACCGGGGACATTCGCAAGGTTGCATTGTGGCTCGGCCACGCCAGCATCCAGAGCACCGAGACCTATTTGCGCGCCGATCCCGAGGAGAAGCTGCAAATCCTCGCGGCTCACGGCGCACCCGCCATCAGGCCCGGGCGCTTCAAGCCGCAAAGCGACGATCTACTATCAATGCTTCAGGAAATACGTGCAGGAGGTCATGTCAAAATTTGACACAGGTCCGCATCGCAGTTCGAAGCGCCAGTGGCGCTCCCGCCAACAAAGCTTCGCCTTCGAGGCGGCCGTTGATGCGTAGCATAACCGAACCGTTTTGACGGAGAAGCATCGGAATGAGTTGGGAACCAGTGAGGTTGGCCTGCCAAAACGTGCTCTGAGCGTTCGCGCGGCCGGTCGGAATGTCAATTAATCGACCAGCAAAATTCCATGTAACCGTAACGCGCGGCACCGTCGCGGGCTTGTTAAGGAGCATGGCCATCATGGGGCGGTTGCCTTCACAAAACAGGCTAAACGACTTGATGTTTGGCGAAGCAGCTACATCGACATAGGCCATTGGGGCGCGACCTTGGACCGGCACGACCTCCCAAGCAGTCCCAGGCAGCGGCACTGCGTCCTCAGGTGGGCTGTCCATAAGCAGGCGAGCAATGTCCTGGGGCACGGGCAAGCGGCCTCCTTGAGGCGCATAGACCGTCAACTTTCCCTTTTCCCAAAGGCCAATTTGAACAGCACGGCGATTTGCATCAAGCAAAACATAGGCTTGCTCTACACCGCCTTGATGCGGCGCATTTCCCGTAACCCAATAGAGAGATCCTTGTCGTTGGAGACCGGATATCGCCGAAAGATTGCTGGCCAGCAGGTCTATTTTGCGGCCCAAACGCGAACGTATCGCGTCAGCTATCGGACCACTTGTCAAAAGATCTATTCCGTTGGGATCGGAATCACTTTGGAATTTTCCTATGGAACTCGCAAGATTGGTCCAGGCTAGCGGCGTCGGTTTTCCCAAGACTGGCCTTGCTTGCAGAGGTGCTTTTGAAGCAGCAGATGCCGGCCCAGACCCCTTGCACAAGAGCAGTGGGGATTGCGACACGAGCGCTGACTTGAACGGATCCAGGCGCTGTCCAGGCGCGACGTCTGCTTCAAGGCGGACTACGCCTCGCTTTTCGTCGTCATTGACCGTCAAGATCACGCGTCCGAAATCGTTGGCATTGACAGGAAAAGGAAAAAAGACCGCGCTAACGCCTTCATAGGTCGGGCCAAGAAACGAAGCCGCGTACTCAAACCGGGTGCTTTTTACAGTCTGACCAGACGCTTTGAAAGTAAAGCCGGTTTCGTTGATCTCAAGGCTCGCCCCTCGAGAGCAATCGCCACGCGGCGCATACGAGCCATAGCTTCCTTCGAGATCCATGCCTTTTAATGACGTCAATGTCACTGCGCCTGCGACGCCGGGCAAGCCCAGAAAAATCCCTGCGAGAAAAACGATAATGGGGCGCTTGGGCAGTTTGTTCGGCATGGCAGATCTCCATGGCGGACAGCCTTGCATCGGGACCTCGATTGAAAGCGACGAACGACTGCCTCGGGGATTTTCTACAACCTGCACCATTCCAGCGGTGCCGACAATCCTAACGGCCCCAGCATTCAACCTTGTCAGGCAATTATCTGGAGTGAAATCATGGAAAACCGAAGGAAACCTGCGCCTCCCGCCGCCACGCTCGACATAAACTGCGACTGCAAAGAATATGTCATCGACTATCTCGAACGCGCCTTTCCGACCCGGCAAATGCGCGTCTTCACCGACGACACCGGCGCCGAGCGCTCGGTGCCGATGGACGACGAGAACGGCAATCCGGTCTATAATCCGCAGGCGCTCGCGGCGCGCGCCAATCTCATCGAGCAGCTTTGCGCGCTGCCGCCGATCACCTCCGCGCTCGACGGGCTGCTCAATCATTTCGGCCATGACAATGTCGCCGAGATCACGGGACGCACCAAGCGGCTGATCCAGGCGAGCGACGGGCGCCAGAAGCTCGAGACCCGCTCAACCCGAACCAGCCAGGCCGAGGCCGCCGCCTTCATGGGCGGCCTCAAGCGCATCCTCATCTTCAGCGACGCGGGCGGGACTGGCCGCTCCTATCATGCGAGCCTCGATGCGGTGAACCAGGAGCAGCGGGCCCATCTCCTGCTCGAACCCGGCTGGCGGGCCGACCGGGCGATCCAGGGTCTGGGGCGCACCCATCGCACGCATCAGGCCTGCACGCCCCTGTTCCGGCCGGTAACCACCGACTGCAAGGGCGAGCTGCGCTTCACCAGCACCATCGCCCGGCGCCTGGACACGTTGGGTGCGCTGACCCGGGGGCAACGCCAGACCGGAGGACAGAATCTCTTCGACCCCGCCGACAATCTGGAAAGCAGCTATGCCTGCGCGGCGCTGACGAGCTGGTTCCACCTCCTGCACCTGGGCAAGCTCAAGAGTACCACGCTCGCCGAGTTCGAGGAGCGCACCGGCCTCGAACTCACCGACAAGGACGGCGTGCTGAGGGGCGAGCTGCCGCCGATCCAGCGCTGGCTCAACCGGTTGCTTGCGCTCCCGATCGGGCTGCAGAACCGGATCTTCGAGGAGTTTCTCGCCCTCGTCGAAACCCGGGTACAGGCCGCACGCGAAGCGGGGCGGCTCGACGTCGGCGTGGAGACCATGCTCGTCGATACCGCGACGATCATCGACGACACGATCCTGCGCACCGATCCGGTCAGCGGCGCGACCTCCCACCTCCTCACCATCGAGGTGGCGCGCCGCAAGACGCCTGTCTCGCTTGAGCGCATCCTGCGCATCGCCGAAAGTCATCCCCGCCACGCCTTCCTGCGCAATGCCAAGTCCGGCCTGGTCGCACTGCAGGTGAAGGCCCGCGCCCATATGGAAGAGAAGGACGGCACACCCATCCCTCGCATCGAACTCATGCGCCTGACCCGCAACGACTATATGCGCCTTGCCGATCTCGCCGAAACCGCCTGGTCACCGATCGACGAGGAGGCTTTCCGCGCACTCTGGGCCGCCGAGGCCGAAGCGGCGGCGGCGCAGGTCGATACCGAGACGATCCGGCTCGCTACCGGGCTCCTGCTGCCGATCTGGTCAGCGCTGCCGAGCGATCATCTCGTCGTCAACCGCATCGCCGACCAGAGCGGCCAGTCCTGGCTCGGCCGCATCGTCTTCGACGATCATGTCGTGCAGCTCTACACCAAACTCGGCCTCGATCGTGCCGAGAACCTGCCGCCCGGCGATATCGTCAAGTCCGCGCTCGGCGGCCGCAGCGTCGAACTGACGCAGCCGTTCCCGATGGCGATCAAGCGCGCCGTGGTGAACGGTCTGCCCCGCATTGAACTCGTGGGCGCGCCGCCCGCGCAGCTTGCCTATCTCAAATCGCTTGGCTGCTTCACCGAGATCATCAGCTACCGCACGCGCGTGTTCGTGCCGGTGGAGGGCGCTGCCGATATCCTCGGCCGGCTGCTCAGGCCAGAGGCCCAAGCGGCATAGCCACGATCAGGCTCGCGGCATCCGGCTCGATTTCCAATCCCGCCAGGGGCTGGGTCAGCAGCATGGCCGCGAGCGCCGCCTGGGTCGTCGCCGCGCCAGCCTTGTCGCCCGCCTGTTCGAGCAATTGAACTGCCTTGCGGATCAGGCCGACTGCAAGCGCCCTCTTGTCATGTATTGCGTCCATCGCATCCACTCGTGCTGGTGCCATGGGCCCAGGATAGCATAAGCCCTGCCGTCCGCTACCGGATGATGTGCGCGCCTCCAGGTCTTCCGGCCGCTCGCTCGGGGGGCGGCCTAGTCGCTGCTGAGCGGAATACCCGCGATGAGCGCGGCGCTTTGCGGATCCAGCTCTTCGCCGGGCTGGAGGGGCCGCGCCGCGAGCGCCACATCGAGCGCATGTTGCAGCCGCGCAGCCGTATCCCAGTCTTCGGCCCTGTCCAGAAACACCATCGCCTGCCGCATGAGGCCTATCGCGATGCCGCGGCTGTTCGTCTCTGCCATGCCCATCTCCTCGAGCTCCCGGTTAAACCGTGGGAGAGGGGGCGATTGGCCTGTCGTCCGAACTCCCGCGCACTGGACGCGGGAGCCGCCGGACCTCGCAACATGTGAACACACATGCGCCGCCACCTTTAACCCGAAGGTCTGGACATGCGCGACGGCAGCCCGGAAACCGATGGTTTTCGAGTTGCTTGTGTTCACGGACTTGCGAGGTCCGGCGCTGCCCTTTGCGCAGCGCAGCTCCGCCCTAACAGAGGGGCCGGGAGCGGCCAACCGGTTCCTTTTTCTGACCAGGTTTCCAGCGTCGTTGGCTGGTGTCGGCGCCCCGTTCCGGCTGCCTTGACGATCGCTGTCGCACCACAGGGCGCTGCCCCCGGTCGGACAGCCGAGGCGACCGAAACGGCCAGCGGCGGGGCCGCTGCAAAGAGAAGGGGGGTCGGAAGGGGTGTCCCGGGATGATCCGGGCATCAAGGAGACTTCCAGTGATCGACAGCGTCAAACTCAACAAGCTCCGCCTCTCGCCGATCAATGTGCGCAAGGTTTCGGAAGACCGGCTGCGTCTCGACGAACTCACCCCCGACGTCGAGGCCCGCGGCATCCTGCAGAACATGCTGGTGACCCCGGCCAAGCCCAAGGGCACGTTCGAAGTGCTCGACGGGGGACGGCGCTGGCGCGCACTGATGCGCCTGGTCGAGGCGGGTTCGATCGTCGCGGCCGACTATGACGTGCCGGTGCGCGTCATCACAGGCGACATCGCGCATCTGAGCGAAACGTCCTTCGCCGCCACCTATCACCAGCTGCCGCTCACCCCCGCCGAAGAATGCCGCGCCTATGAGCATTTCATCGGCAAGGGCGCCGACATCGACGGGGTCGCCAAACGCTTCGGCAAGACCCGCCGCTTCGTCGAAGGCCGCCTGCGCCTGGCCTCGCTGGCCGAGCCGATCTTCGACGCGCTGGCCTCGGGCGCGATTACGCTCGACATCGCCAAGGCCTATGCCTCGACGGAAAGCCACGACAAGCAGCTCGATGTCTGGAGCACCTACGGCCAGAACAGCTACGTCAACGCCGATTCCATCCGCCGCGTCATCGCCAACGACGCCCTTAAATCCAACGAACCGATCGCGCTCCTGATCGGCGAGGACCGCTATGCGGCCGCCGGCGGCCGGGTCGATCGCGACCTCTTCAGCGAGGGCGGCGACCGCTGGATCGATCCCGAGATCGCCAAGGGCGTCGCTGCCGAGATGATGGAAGCCGAGGCCAAGCGCATCGGCGAGGAATCCGGGCTCGCCTGGATCCGGCCGATCGCAAGCAGCTATGCCTATAACCACGCGCAGGATCTCTACCGCGTCATGCTCGATCCGCCCGAACTGACCGACGAGCAGGCCGCGCGCCTGGAAGCGATCGAGGCGCGGCGCAGCGAGCTCGAAGAGCTGATGCAGGACGAGGCGCTCGACGAGGATCAGTTCAAGGCACTCGACAGCGAGGACGACGCGCTGATGGCCGAGGCCGAAGCCATCGAGAACCGGCTGCCGGTGCTGCCCGACGAGCTCAAGCCGCATGTCGGCGCGTTCCTCCTCCTGACCCCGCAGGGCGAAATGCGCCTCGACACGCAGTTCTTCAGCGAACAGCCCATCCAGCGCATCGATGACGAGGCGCAGGGCGAGGGTGAGGAGGACGACGGCGAGGGCGGCGAAGAGGGCGAGCGCCTGGCAGGCGGTTTCCGCATCGGCGGGGCCGACAAGGAGGCGCCCAGCCTGCCCGAGGAAGCCGTGGGTCCGGGCGGCAAGCCGCTCAGCGCCCGGCTCTACGACGAACTCGCCATGCAGCGCCGTGACATCCTGGCGGCTTCGCTCCTCGCCGAACCCGCGCTCGCGCTCGACTATGCCCTCTTCACGATGATCGACGCGCGCAGCCAGTCCACGCGTCATACCGGCTACCACAGCGTCCACTATGGCTCGACGCTGCGGGCCGGAGCACCGCAAGACCCGGTCTCGGGTGATATGCCGGTGACCCGCGCGCGGCAGTATCTCGCCGAGGCCCATGACGGGCTCGACGCGGCCTGGACGGAACCGGCCGATATCGTGGAGCGGTTCGAGGCCTTCCGCGCGCTCGGCGACGACGCCAAGGCAGCCTGGCTCGCCTATATCGTCGCCGTCTCGCTCGAGGCCAAGGGCGGTTTCAAGGCGGAACAGATCCCGCTGCAGAACCGCCTCGCCTCGATCCTCGAGATCGATGTCGCCGCCTGGTGGCGGCCCACCGCGGAGAACTTCTTCGACCGGGTCAACAAGGGCACGATCCTCACCCTGCTCAACGATGTCGGCGGGGGCTCCCTGACCGCGCGCCATGCCACGCTCAAGAAGGGCGAGATCGCCGCGAGCTGCGAAAAGCTCTTTGCCGGGGAGTCGATCGTCGAGCCTGACGTCAAGGAGGCGGCGCTCGCCTGGGTCCCCAATGCCATGCGCTTCCTGGATCGCGTGCCGGAACAGGCAGAGGAATCCCTTGATGCGTTTGGCGACCCGGACGTGGCCGAAAGCGACGGGGCTGATGACAGCGAGACCGACGACGGTGACGCGGTGACCGCCGGGCCGACGGCTTCCGCGCCGGCCGAGGCCGACGAAGACGAACTCGCCGCCGCCGAGGCCTGAGCCTCAAATCCTGTCCGCAAGCGACCACCGGCGTGTTCTCGCGCCGGTGGTCGTCTCGTCTGTGAGGAGTTTTCCATCATGTCCAAGCCTGCACGAACCGGCCGGGATGCCGCGGCCGAAATCAGCGCCATCATCATCGATCGCCTTGAAAAGGGCGTACCGCCCTGGACCCGGCCCTGGCGCACGAGTGGCAGCGGCGGCCGGCCGCTCCGGCACTGCGGCACGCCCTATACGGGGATCAACAATCTCCTGCTTTGGGCGCTCGGCGACATGCACGGCTACCGGTCGCGCTACTGGATGACCTATCGGCAGGCGAGCGAGCTCGGCGCGCAGGTCCGCCGCGGAGAGCAGGGTGCCCTGTCCCTCTATTATTCCTCGTTCAAGAAGACCGAGACAGACGCCGTGAGCGGTGAGGCCGTGGAACGCAGCATCCGCTTCCTGCGCCATTACATCGTCTTCAACGCCGACCAGATCGATGGCCTGCCCGGCTATTATTACCCGCCCGAGGTGCCGGCCACGCCGCTGTCCCCCTCTCTGCGGCAAGCGGCGATCGACAGCTTCTTCGCGGCGATCCCCGCCGATGTCCGTCATGGCGGCAACGGCGCCTTCTACTCGCCCACCTTCGACTATATCCAGATGCCCAAGCGCTCGAGCTTCATCTCGATGGACCATTATGCGAGCGTTAGGGTCCATGAAACGGGGCATTGGACCGGCCATGGCGACCGGCTCGCGCGCACCTTCGGCAAACGCTTCGGCGACAAGGCCTACGCATTCGAGGAACTTGTCGCCGAGATCACCGCCGGGCTGGTCTGCGCCGAGCTTGGCCTCCCCAACGAGTTGCACGACAGCCACGCGAGCTATGTTGGCCACTGGCTCGGCATCCTCAAGGCCGACAAGACCGCCATCATCCACGCTGCGTCCAAGGCCGAACAGGCCTTCGCCTATCTGACGGCGTTCGGCGAGGCCGGGCAAGCGGGCAGCGCCCCGCCGCCCGCACTTGCCGCGGCTGCATGAGGCGGCCGCCATGACCCCTGAAACCAAGATCCTGGCCTGCCTGTCGACGGCCCATCTCTCAGCCGAGGTCGCGGCGGAACTGGACGCCATCCTCGCCTATCCGCCGCCGCTTGCGGCCCGCCTCAACCCCGCGCTGTGGCAGGCGCATATCCTCATGGACCGCTGGCTGGATTATGGCTGGTTCATCTGGGTCGCATCTCCTGCCCGCGCGCATATGCCCGGCTCGCTCAAGGCCTGCCTCGACCTCGCCGAAGCGTCCGGCGCCGCCTGGCTGCAGTTCGACCGCGACTGCGCACCGATCGCCGAACTGCCGGTCTACGACTGGTAATCCCCTCTCATCCAAGGAGAACCCTCATGGGTTGGCTCACCATGTCTCGCCATTCGATGGGGGGGCACGCAACCGCGAAAGCCTATCTCGACGACCAGTTCACCTATGAGCGCGACCATCCCAAGGGCGGCACGCGCGGCCTCAAGGTGCTCGCCTCGTCCTGCCCTGCAAACCGCGTCTATTATGCGGCCGCTCAGGTGACACGCGACGGCATTGGCGGCGAGGTCTTCGCCATCGTCTGCCTCGTCCTGTGGAACCCGCGCAGCGCGAGCGGCGAAAATTTTGGCTACAAGGATATGACGGAAAATATGGGCCCCTGCGAGGCTGCCTGTCCCGCCGCGATCCTCGATCTTCTGACACCGACCACAAACGAGCATGCGCTCGACTGGCGACGTCGCTGCCGCGAGGCGCTCGCCCGCCGTTCCCGAAAGATCGAGACCGGCGCTCGCATCAAGCTGCCCGCGCCGGTCCGGTTCTCCGACGGGCATGTGGGCGAAGAATTCATCGTTGACCGGATCGGCCGCCGGGTCATCCTGCGCGATCCCGAGACGCGCATGCCCTACCGGATTGGCCGCTTCATGGACCAGGCCTGGACGATCGTCCCGGAGACCAAGGTCCACAAGACCCTCTTCGCCTGAGCGCTCTTGCCTCCCGTCCCTCCTGCGAAGACAAGGATCTGATCATGTTCCCTTTTCCCTTTCCCCGGTCCGCCAAGCGCGACCTCCTGTGCAGCCGACAGAATGCCGAGCGCGTCGCTGCACGTCTGTTCGCCGCCGGCGGCGGGCCGATCAGCGTCGTGCGCACCGGCGATCTTCTCCAGCCCTACCGCGTGGCCCTGGTCCCGGCCCGCTATGAGCAGGTCGAGACGGTCATGGTATCATGATGGGTCGCAAGGTCATGCTCTCAAGCGTCTTTGCAGCCCTGCTTATGGGCTCCAGCCTGTCGGACGCCCAGAGCTTCCATGCGCGCGGCCGCGCGCTCGACGGCGATACAGTCGCTGTTGATATCCGCCTGCTCGGGATCGATGCCTTCGAGACAAGGCAGATGTGCGAGCGCCGGAACGGCTGCTGGTCGTGCGGCAAGGCCGCGCAGGATCTCGCAGCACGGGCTCTGCGCGACGCCGAGGCGGTCATCACGTTGACGCCCTCATCAACCTATGGCCGTCCGGTCGCCACCGTGACCGTTCGCGGCGCTGACCTCGGCGAGACGCTGCTCCGCGCCGGGCTTGCAATCCCGCAATCGCAGTATCTTCGCCGCGATCCCGCGCGCCGCGCGCGCTATGAGGCGGCCTTCGCCGAGGCCCAAGGCCGCAAGGCAGGGGCCTTTGCCGGCACCTGGCTGCCCCCCGCACGATGGCGCAAGGGCGAACGCCTCGCCTGCGAGCGCCGACAATAATCCCGTTTCCGCAAGACCTCGGCGCTTGAAGCGCGCGGCACACCCCGCAGGCACCTGGGCGCGCCGAGGCTGGCGGCGGGCTTTGCCGATGAGGCTGGTCTCCAAGGACATGTCGCATGGTTACGTCCTCATCCCAATCGCGCGCGATCACGCTGATGGTCGGGCTGCCGCATCTTCGCTCCGGCCCGCTGCTCGCCCGCGCGCGCAGCCTTGCGCTGCCGGTCCTCGTCTCCGCCAACGCCTTCTCCCGCTGGGTGGACGCAGCGCAGGGACGTGAATGGGCCGGCTGGAAACTCCAGGGCCTGAAGAATGCGACCCGTCTCCACAGTCTTTGCCTGGACAGTGCCGGGTTCAGCGCCATGGCTCGCTATGGCGGCTTTCCCTGGACCATCGACGACTATGTCGCGCTCGCATCTGCCTTTCCCTTTCGCTGGTGGGCGAGCCTCGACTATTGCGTGGAGCAGGAGGTTGCCCGAGACCGCGAGGAGGTTCTCGACCGGATCGCGCGCACCGTCCGGGCCAATATCGAATGTCATGCGCGCGCTGTCGATCGGAATATCGCCAGCACGTTCCTGCCGGTCATCCAGGGCCGCCTGCCGCAAGATTACGAACGCTGCGCCACTGCGCTCGCAGGCCTTGTCGAGCGTCATACCCTCATCGGTGTCGGATCGATGTGCCGAAGACCCATCCATGGCGACGCCGGTCTCATCGCGGTGGTGGATCATCTCGACCGCGTCCTGCCGCCAGCGGTGCGGTTGCATCTCTTCGGCGTGAAGGGCGCGGCCATTCCCTTCCTCAAACCCTTCGCGCGCCGCGTCGCCTCGATCGACAGCCAGGCCTATGGCATCGCAGCGCGCAGCAAGGCGCGGGCGCATGGTTGTCGAAAGTCCGATGACCTCGTCGCCGACGAGATGGAGCGGTGGGTCGAGCAGCAGCGGGCGCGGCTACGCCAGCCTGCCCGCGCCCTGCCGATCGCGGCGCCAGCGATAGCGCCGCCGCTGCGGTTCGATCCTTGGGAAGAGGCGATCGCCCAAGCGCGGGAGGATCTGCGCGCGCTCATCGAAAGCGGCGACCTCGATCATGATGCGCCTGTGACCGGATGGGTCGAGCAATGGGCCGCAGACCTGATGCACGTTGAGGCTTGATGGCGATCACCAAGCACGGCGCCGGACGCGGCACAGCCCTGCAGCTCAGGATTTGACGACCGGCTCCGCCCACCAGGACGCACCTTGGACAAAATCGGCACGACTCTCGACGAGGGGGCCATCGGGCTCCGCCGCGACATAGGGGTTGGTCAGCGGGAGGATCGTTCGCTTTTCACGGTGGATCTGGCCGGCGACCCGGCCGCGCCGCTCGAGCAGATCCTCCAACCAGGCGAGGTCGTCGAGCATCTCGACCACGCCGCGACCAGCCAGGCAGAAATAGATCGTCCGCTGAAAGTCGTCGGCCTGCGGATTGGACAGGAGGCTTGCGAGCTTCCGTTTGCCTTGCGCCAGCCCCTCGTGGATCCACTGGGCCGCCTCGCGGATCTCGCGCACGGCATAATAGGCATCGAGCGCATCCATGCCGATGGCCGCATTGGCGATCATCCGGCGCGTCGGCCGATTGTCGGGATCAAGCGCGGCATCCCGTAGCGTGATATCGAGATCGAACCGGTCGAGAAAATTGGACATGCTCATGGCGGAAACTCCCTTCGCGTGGGAACGTACCGTGAACATCTGGCGTGGTCAACTGGTCGGCATCGACCTGGATCAGGCCTTGTCGGCCGCGTTGGCGAGTTCGCGATGAACGGCCCTGGCGAGATTGAGGTCGTAGCTGAGCGCGCTGCTGACCGGGAGGCTACGCACGCCCAGGGTCTGGAGCGTATAGTTGAGGTCGGGCGTCACCGCCGCGCCCGCCGCTTCGATCGGCAGGTCCCAAGGCCGAAGCGGCGAGACCGGCCATCGCACGCCCTCGGCCTCGCGCATTAGTGTATCGCCATGCAGGCAGAAGGCGGACGGATCGCAGCGATAGTCCATGTCGATCCGGGCCGCGATCGTGTTGTCGCCCGCGTGGCGCGCGACGAAGGCCCGGTGACGCCCCTCGATGACCTGATAGAGAGCGGGAAGTCCAGCCATCGTCAGGCGTTGCACCTTCACGGGCAGGCTGTTCTGCGCGTCCCGGCGGTCGCGTACGGCTCCGACCAGCCGGTCGAACCGGACCGGCTGGGCTAGCACGTAGCGCAGTTCGATTGCGGCCGCCTCGGGCGGCGCGACAATGCCACGGGAAAAGGCGGTGGCGCAGACGGCCCGCGCGAAAAGATCGACCTGAAACGGTCCTATGACGCTGAAGATACCGGTCGCATCCGGCCCGGCCATCTCGTTCGCGCGCTCACCAAGCTCAGGATGTCCAGGGATGCGCAGGTCCGACACGCCGCCACGCAGGCATTCCATCATGTCGATGCCCATCGCCTGAGTCCTCTCCATTTCGGAGGAATTTTATACCTTGCCGAGGCGTCTGACTATCCGGCGGTTCTTTCCCGTGGCCGCATCGGAAAGGTCCGCAGTCTGCAAGGACCTCCCAGCGCCAGGCGCCGGAAAAAGGGGAGGGGGGCCGAGAGGACGAGCGACGTGGATCGCTTGGCCCCTCGGAGACTTTCCCCATGAGCTACGATGTTGCGTTTCGCCACCAGCAGGCCCTCGACCCGAGCGCGCTCTCGAGTGTCACCACCACATTGCACGCGATCGGCGCCGCGATCACCGACTGCCGCAACGCTGGCAAGGACGCCGAGATCGACCCTGCGGTCATCCTCCTTATCCGTCACCTGTCGCAAGTGTGCGAAGCCCGGCCGCCCAGCACCCTGCTGCGCCGCGAATGCCTGGACGCGATCGCTGAGATCCGGCGGCATCCTGTGCTCAAGACGCTCGCCTATCGCGGCGTTGCCTATGACGAGCCCGCCAAGCGCCTCTTCCACAGCGAGGGACGGATCGCGATGCGGCGGCTCGCCGAGGCCCTGGATCTGGCCGAGGGCAGCTTCGATGTCCGGTCCAACAAGGGCGGCGTTGCCGTCTCCGGCGAAATCACGCTCCACGGCGAGGACATCTGGGTCCAGCTCAGCCTGGGCCTCATGGGACCGGACCGCGAGATCCTCTACCGGCGCGTCCACGGCCGAAAGGACCATATCGGCGAGCGCAACCATTATGCCTCGATCCGCGACCTCATGGCGCCCGATCGCTTCGCCCGGAAGATCTGCCGGGATCTCAATCTGGCACCCGCCACCCCATCGGACGGCCGGCTGTTCGCCTGACCCTCAGGCCGGCGGCGGCTCGACATGGCCCAGCCACCGGGCCAGCAAGCGCGCCATGGTGGCGCGATAGTCAGCGGGACTGTCGGGTTCGGCCGTCGCTTTCCATCCGCATTGGCACTGAACGGTGCGCACCGCGTCATGGGGCGGCGCTGCGTAGACGATCATATGCGCCCTGAGCGGCATCTTTCGTTTCCCCCCGCGGCGCGATGCTGCGCGCGCGCGGGGCGGCTGTCCACATTTTTGTCCGTAGCGCCCGCCTGCGGGCAGACTCCCTGAAAGGAGACCTCATGCACCGCTTGCCTAATGACGCGGCACCTTGCCGCGTGCCCGACAGGATCGCCCTCGATCCGCAGGCGCCCATCATCCTCGCCTATGGCATCGGGGTCGATTCCACCGCGCTTCTCATCGAGCTTCACGCGCGCGGCGAAACGCCCGATCTCGTCCTCACCGCTGACCCTGGGGCCGAAAAGCCCGATACCTATGAATATCAGGCGATGATGGCCGCCTGGATGGCGGCCCGGGGCATTCCCTATGAAGTGGTTGCTTACCGGCCCAAGCGCTTCAAGCACTATCCGCCCTATGCGACGATCCTCACCAACCTGCTGGCGAACGCGACGCTGCCGAGCATTAGCCTGGGCCGTCACAGCTGCTCGCTCAAATGGAAGGTCGCGCCCCAGGACGCCTTCCTCAAGCAATGGCCGCCGGCCAAGGCCGCCTGGGCGGCGGGCCGGAAGGTCGTGCGCCTGATCGGCTACGATGCCTCGCCCGCCGACGCACGCCGTTACCGCCATGCCGCCGGGATCGACGACCCGCTGTTCGAGTGCCGCTATCCGCTGCGCGACTGGGGCTGGACGCGCGCACGCTGCGAGGCCCGGATTGCGCAAGCCGGCCTGCCGGTCCCGCCCAAGTCGTCCTGCTTCTTCTGCGGCGCCATCAAGCCCGACGAGGTCCGCGCCCTGCCGGCCTGGTGCCTGCGCCTCATCGTGCTCATCGAGGCGCGTGCGGCCCCCCGTCTCCATACGGTCGAGGGGCTCTGGCGGCGCTCTACCCGAACCCGTCCGGGGCGGATCACCGACTTTATCCGTGCCGAGCAGCTGCTGCCCGAGGCCGAGATCGGCGAGATCCTGCGGACCGCTCCCACCGAGCTGCTGCGCTTCCAGGACGCGGCCGCGCTCGTGCCGGTGAGCGAACGGCCGACCATGGAGCAATGGCTCGCCGACTTCACCGCGGGGCAGGCCACCAGCCGTCTCTAGGCAGCCGCGCTGCGCTGCGCCATCCCGCGACATGTGCACCGCGCGCCCACAGCATACCCACCCGTTATGCCGGCTCTGACCACAAGCTTATCCACCAAGGAGGTCAACCATGCGTCCCATCACGCCTGCCTCGCCCGAGCAGGGCCAGGCCATCGCCAACGCTGTCGAGCGCCTGCGCGAAGCGCGCACCCTCTTGCGCCAGGCCGGCGCGCGCCAGGCGGCGGCCGCCGCCGGCAAAGCGATCAGCAGCGCCGAAGGCGCGGCCCGGCATGTCGCGCACCGGATCCGGCGCACGAGCACGTGACGCCCGCGCTCTCGCGCGACGCCTTGGCGGGGTCAAGCGCCATGCGACCAATGTCTAGGGTTTTGAACGCCGTCGCCATAACCAGCCTTTCGTCATTTTGCGGTACAAGTGTGCATGGATTCGCACACAACACCCGGGCTCTGGTCGCTCGACTTTGAAGCAGGACTTGCGGTCTGCGCCCAGGGTACTCTTCGTTTCGAGCGCCGCGGCGACGCCGGTGTCACCCTCGCGTTCGTGGGCGCTGCGCCCCTTTCGCTCGAAGCCCAGTGTCTGCTGGCCGGCCACGCCGTCGCAGCCATCGAACGCGCCTATCGCCTGCGGCGTCTCCCGGGCACCGCCCGACAAGAGCAGCCGCCCTTTTCTCCGCGTCCTACTGCCCCCTGTCGCCGACCGCGCATCGCATCCCCAGATCAGCCAGCGCTTCCTTGAGCAGACCGCGTTGGGCAGACCGCGTTGGGCAGACCGCGATAAGGGCGGCCAATGACGGCGATGCAGCGCCCAATACCATCGGACATGGTCGCCCCTGCACGCTCCCACGCCCTCCTACGATGTGAGAATGGCGCTTTCTGCCCGCCAACTCCCAGGCCGAGATGCAGGACAAGCGCCGCGCAAATGCTCGCCCATGGCGGCGTTGTTCTGGTCTCGCGCAACCGACAGCGCCGAGTTGCCCGCGGCGTCGCACCGCTCGGGGTCCGCGCCCTGCGCGACCAGGAGATCGGCAATCTCTCGCCGGTCGAACAGCGCGGCGAGCATGAGGGCAGTCTGGCCGGCCTTGTTGGTCGTCTCGGCGTCTGCCCCGCGCTCGAGAAGCAGCCGGGCGACCGATGTGAAGCCCTTGAACGCCGCGCCCATCAGCGCGGTATTGCCGCGCGCGGCATCACCCGCCTCGGGATCGGCGCCGTGATCGAGCAGCAGCGCCACGGCCTCGTCATGCCCATGATAGGCCGCCAGGATGAGCGGGGTATAGCCCCGCTCATCCTTTGCCTCGACCGCGCAGCCCGCATGCAGCAGGGCCGGCAGCACGTCGGTCCGTCCCAGCTGCGCCGCATCGAACATCAGTTCGCGCAGCCGCTCGGGCGAGGGCAGGGGCGGCAGATCGCCGGGCTCATTTGGCATCCATGTCGACCTTGAGTTCGCGGGGCCAGAAGCGCAGCGCCGCGATCGTGTCGACGAAGGCCGCCGCATCCTTGGCGGCGCCAAGCTCGATACAGGCATCGTCGAGCTTCTCGAGGATGCCGGCATTGGCAAAGATCGGCTGCGCATCGAGCGTGAGGCCGATATATTTGCAATGGCCAAAGGCATCGCGCACGAAGTCCTGCGTGGCCGCGTCATCGGCAAGCAGCGCAGCGCCGTCGGCCGAGACGACGATGGCCACCGCGTCGAACAGCACCGAAGCTCCGCCGTCGATCTTCTGCTTGGCCGCAACCTTGGTGCCATCATCAAGCGTCACGCCGCCGATCTTGGGGGCGATCACGTCATAGACCGCGCCCACCTTGTCGAGCGCCTTGACGAGGCCGCCAAACAGCGCGGCATCGGCGCCGTCGCTCAGGAGAATGCCAAGCTTGCGGCCCTTGAAGCTCGGCGGTCCGTTCTTCACGATCGACAGCGCGTCCGACGGCGGCAAATCGCTCCGGGTCGGCTGCGCAGCCTGCGCGGGCGCGGGCAATTCGGGAAGGCCCAGGCCGTCCGCGACGGTGCCGGCCAGGCCGTCGTCGATGTTGATGAGGTGCGAGACGACACGGGCGCGAATGTCCGGGCGTTCGACCTTGCTGAGCTCGAAAACCAGGGCATCAGCGATATGCTTCTGCTCGATCGGCTCCTGGCTCACATAGAATTGCCGAGCCTGGCTGTAGTGATCGGCGAAGCTTTCCGGGCGGATGCGCAGCTTGGCGCCATCCGCTTCCTCGGCGAAGCTTCGGAACCCCCGGACCGGATCCTCGCGCGGTCCGCCGAGCGTCGCACCCCAGCTGTTGGGCTCATAATTGACCCGCCCCCGGGGGTTGGTCATCGCCATATGACCGTCCTGCTGGAAATGGGCGACGGGGCATTTGGGCGCGTTGATCGGGATATGCGTGAAATTGGGCGAGCCCAGGCGCTTGAGCTGTGTATCGAGGTAGGAGAAATTACGCCCCTGGAGCAGCGGGTCGTTGGTGAAGTCGATACCCGGCACGACATTCTGCGTGCAGAAAGCAACCTGTTCGGTCTCGGCGAAGAAATTGTCGACCACCCGGTCGAGCACCAGACGGCCCACGACCCGGACGGGCAGTATCTCTTCGGGAATGATCTTGGTCGCGTCGAGCACGTCGAAATCGAACTGGTCGGCGAACGCCTGGTCGAACAGCTGGACGCCGAGCTCCCATTCGGGAAAGTCACCGCCATTGATCGCTTCCCACAGATCGCGGCGATGAAAGTCCGGGTCGGCGCCGTTGATCTTGACCGCCTCGTTCCACAGCACCGACTGCAGGCCCTGCTTGGGCTTCCAGTGGAACTTGACGAAGGTCGACTTGCCCTCGGCGCTGACAAGCCGGAAGGTATGGACGCCAAAGCCCTCCATCGTGCGGAATGAACGCGGGATCGCCCGGTCCGACATGGCCCACATGATCATGTGCATGGATTCGGGGGTCAGGCTGATGAAATCCCAGAAATTGTCATGTGCGGTCTGCGCCTGCGGGAAGGCGCGGTCGGGTTCGGGCTTTGCCGCATGGACGAGGTCGGGAAACTTGATCGCATCCTGGATGAAGAAGACCGGGATGTTGTTGCCGACCAGATCCCAGTTGCCTTCCTTGGTATAGAGCTTGACCGCGAAGCCGCGCACGTCACGCGCCAGGTCGAACGAACCCTTCGAGCCCGCCACGGTCGAGAAGCGAACGAAGGCGGGCGTGCGCTCGCCCACGCGCTGGAAGATGTCCGCCCGGCTGATGTCGGCGAGGCTGTCGGTCAGCTCGAAAAAGCCGTGCGCGCCATAGCCGCGGGCATGGACCACGCGCTCGGGGATCCGCTCATGGTCGAAGTGAAAGATCTTCTCGCGAAAATGAAAATCCTCGAGCAGCGTCGGACCGCGCGCGCCTTGCTTCAGGCTGTTCTGATCGTCGGCGACCGGAACCCCTTGGCTCGTGGTGAGCGCCGGCGCGCCGTCGGCCGCGACCTGATGGGTCTCGCCGCCGTCGCCCTGTTTTTCAGCATAGCTTTCGGACAGCTGTGCGTCGGGAGGCACGGGCGAGGCCTTCTGCCGGGATTCCCCGGACACCGGCTTCCCCGGAGCGATGTCGGCCGGAACGATCACAGCGGTATCGGTCGCGGGTTTCCTGGGCATGGGAGCTCCTGTCACTGGTCATGTCGGTGAACCCGCCCACGCCGGACGCTGGGCAGGTATGACGGACAAACCCCCGGGGACAGTTTGAGTTTCCCAGGCCGAGCAAATTAGGAGCCGCCTCGTCCGACAGGGCGCACAGAGGCCGGGCACCCTGTCGGATAACGGTCAGTCGCTTAGTTCTGCAGCAGCGAGCGTAGCATCCAGGCCGTCTTTTCGTGCACGGTCAGCCGCTGGGTCAAAAGATCGGCGGTGGGCTCGTCGCTCGCCTTGTCAGCCAGGGGGAAGATCGAGCGCGCGGTGCGCGCCACCGCCTCATGGCCCGTCACCAGGATGGCGACCATGTCGAGCGCCTTGGGCGGATCGGCGGGCGCATCGTCGATCGATGCCAGTTCGCTGAACTGCGCGTAGGAGCCCGGCGCCTTGTGTCCCAGCGAACGAATGCGCTCGGCGATGAGATCGACCGAGTTCCACAGCTCGGTATATTGCACCATGAACATGTCATGGAGCGTGTTGAACATCGGGCCGGTCACGTTCCAATGGAAATTGTGGGTGGTGAGGTAGAGCGTATAGGTGTCGGCCAAGAGACGGGAGAGACCTTCGGCGATGGCCGCGCGGTCCTTCTCGTCGATGCCGATATCGATATGCCCTTCGGTGGCTTTGCCCATGGCTGTCTCCTTCTTGGGATTGAACCTGGGAAGATATGGCGGCGATGTCGCAGCGCCAACCATTCAAGCAATTTGCGAGGAGGACAAAATCATGAGCCGTCATAGGCTTGCGCCCCGCCCCGAGTGCCCAGAGGTGTTGCGCGCCGTCGTCGGTTTCGACCGCCCGCTCCAGACCCTCTTCGCGCAGGTCTTCTCGCATACCCCCGAGGCCGACGATCCCGAGGCCGAGAGCGTGCGGGACGATATTGAGGAGGGGGATGAGGATGGCGAATCCTGCTGTGGGTCGGCACCGAACCGGGCGAACTGCTCGATCCCGAGGCCGCCATCGCGCTTGTCGCGCCCTATGCGCTTATACCGGATGATCTGGCCAGACGTCTGCGCGCAGACATGGACGCAGCCGCCGGGCAGCGCGACGGCGAGCACCAGATTGAGGTCAAGCGAATCCTGTTCGGTTCGCAGCATTAGGCTTCAAGACCGGACGGCGCGGACAAGACGGGCCAGTTTCAGGCCATCGCCCACGGGCAGGCGCGGGCGATGATGGGCGCCTGGCGGCGCCTGCTCGGCCGAACGGCCGAGGAGAGGAGGGGGTGAGGGACTGGCGTCCCGGACAAGGGGTTCGAGGACGCTTTCCAAGGAGAAGTCCCATGAACATCGGTTCCATCGCCAAGAACGCCGCCGGCCACCTCGTCGGCCGTGTCTCCACCCTGACCGTCGAGCTCACCATCGCGCTCCGCCCGGTCCACTCGGCCAATCCCAACGCACCCAAGTTCGAGGTGATGGCGCTGTCGGCTGCGCGCGCCTGGGTCCGCGTCGGCGCGCTGTTCGAGCTCGCCTCGCGCGAGAGCGGCCTCATCTTCTACAACGGCAAGATCGAGGACCCGAGCTTCGCCCAGCCGCTCTATGTCTCGCTGTTCCAGCAGCAGGACGGCTCCTACAATGTGGTCTGGTCGCGCCCCTCGCGCCGCCGGGAACTTCCCGCCGAAATGGCGATGCCCGCCGATGATGGCCTGCCGCCGCTGCCGGGCAACGACGCCTCCCAGGCCGGACAGAGCGAACCCGACGTGCTGGGCGCCAGCTCGGCCCCGCCTGCCTTCGCGGACTGATCGCCATCGCCTCTGCCCCCGACAGGGTTCGCCTCGCACGCCTGCGAAGCGGGCCCTGTCGTCCTGCCGCCGCTCGCGCGGCGCTGTGAGGGGAGGGGGAGCGGTGATGATGGTCCTGCCGCAAAAAGGAGCGTCCGGGCCGGTCCCTTTGTCGGAGTTCCCCATGACAGACACTCTCCCCGCTATCGCCGATGCCCCCTGCAACGCCGCAACCCTCGTACCCGACGCGCGGCGCGGCGCATTTCTCCCTGCACTTTTTGGCCGCCGTCATTTCTTCCAGGGCGAGACGCTGGTCTATTCCTTCCTGCAGTGGCTCTCGGCCGATTATGGCGGCGGCTATTGGCAGTTCATGGAACGGGCGGGGCACCCGCTCTATCTCGTCCCCGCCGGACGACCGGCCTATCGCATCTGCTGCAACAGCAACGGCTATGAGGGCACCGTCTCCGCCGACGCTGCGGGCATCATCGCCACGCTCTTCGCCTTTTCGCACCTCTCCTTCGAGGTCGAAGACGATCATCTCGCCGAGGCCTACCACCGCCTGCGCGACTATGCCGGCGACCATCCCGAGGCCGCGAAAATCTTCGGCGCGATCGACTAGATCCGCTCCCAGCGCGGGTCTGCCGTCAGACGCCAGGCCCCCCAATCCCCCGGAGGATTTCATGTTCAGCATCTTTGATATCGGCGCCGCGCCGGCGAATGAAGACTGCGCCCAGATCGGCCACACGCCCGACTTCGATGCGTGCAACCGCCTCGAAGTGGAGAGCTATCGCGCCGCCATCCAGGCCCGCTTCGGTCCTCCGCCCGAGGGCTGTGCGCTCGTCGCTATCGGCAACGCCCATGATTTCGGGCGCTACCTGACCCTCGGTCTCAAGGTCTGGCGCTTCGCGCAGGACCGGGCCGAGGTCGCCGCCTATGTCGAGGCCGCCGAAAACGGCCTGACGACCTGGATCGAAGCGGGCTTCACCGCGCCGATCCGCTATGCGCAGGGCGGCGACGTGCTGGAGCGGCGCGCCGGGCTCGAGGAGATCGTCATCGGCGCGCTCATGACGACCCGGCCGACCAGCGGAGGGCAATTTCCGATCCCGGACTTCGCGCATCTCCATGCCAATATCGCAGCCGCCTATCCCGCTTGCGCGGCCCAAGCCCTCGCGGCCCTCTGCGCATGATCTCGCGCGAGGCCGACCACCTTCTTTTCAGGAGCTCACCCATGGCAAACCGCGTTTCCGCGTCGATCACGCTCGGCGGCACCCTCTCACCCTACGCCTATGAGGCGCTCACAGCGCTCATCACCGCCGAGGCCTTGTCGACCGAATGGGACGGCGAGCCGTTCGAGGCCGACCACCATATTCCTGGCACTGCTCTCAGCCTCTTCGCCCACGAAGTCGCCAACGGCCGGTTCGAGGCCCTCGAAGCCTGGTGCGCCGAGCACGGCATCGCCTTTGCGCGCTGGTCGGGCGCCTATCCTTCGCAATGGGGCGCAGAGCGCGTGGTGTTCACGGGCGCAGGCGAACCCATCTCCTACCCGGTCGACGAAGACGATTATGTCGTGATCGGCCGCGCGGCGCTCGAACGCCTGGCAAGCTTCGACGCCGTGCTCGCCTATTTCGATGCGGCCGACTTCGTTGTGCCGCCGCTCGTCGTGGGGGATGCCGCTCCTTTCCCCCAAGAGCCCTTGGCCCGGCCGGGCTTTGATGAGACAGTATCATCATGACAACGATTCCCACCGACCGCAGCAGCGCGCTGGCCGCGCGCGACCGGCTCGTTCCCCTCGCCCTGTCCGATACCGGGCAGGCGCGGCGGGTCGCCCGCTTTCTCATGGCCTGGTGGAACGGACCCGAGCTGGGCGACTTCCCGGTCGCCGACCTGTTCGCGCTGGACACGGCCGTGGCGCGCGACATCGCGGCGATCGTGGGCTTTGTCGCCCAGCATCCGGGCGCCCTCTATATCGATGCGCTCGGCTATGGCGACGAGATGCAGGCGATCATCGCGCGCTGGCACGCGCCCCAGGCCGCGAACGCGGCCTAACCCGCCTCGGGCCAGGGCCCAAACATCAGAACCACCAGCGCCGCGATATCGCTGACGGGCGCAAAGCGCGCGAGTGGCACCTCGCGCAGCGCCGGCTGGTCCGCCTTATGGCCGAGCGCATTGCCCTTGGCATGGCGGGTGACCTTCTCCCCTAACGGCGGCAGGCCTTGGCCGGGCGGTCCGCCGAACCAGCGATAGGCCTCGACCGCGAGGCTGCGCGCATCATGCCGGATCAGCACGGCGCAGCCATTGGGCTTGGCGCCCAACCGGGTCTGAATGTCGAAGCTGCGCCGTCTGGCCTGTCCATGCATCGCCTTGAGCTGGACATGCCGCATTATGCCGCGCGCCTCGATGATGAGGTCATAGCCGCTATTGTCGACCTCGCTGTGCGAGACCGAAAAATCGAACTCGCCGCGGCGCCATAGCTCGCCGCCGACATCGGCGAGAAATCGATGCTGGAGGATCGTCTCGCGCGTCGCGGAATAGGTCGAGAGCGCGGCTATCCACGCCTGCATAGGATCTTCCTCCCATTTTGTTCAGCCGGGCGACGAGCCCGGCACTGCGCGTGCGGCCAGCGGGCCTGCACTTTTCTCACCATAAGGAGACGATCATGGCGAACAACTATCTCAAGGCGAGCTTCCTCATCGAAGTCACGCCCGTCGAGGCTGCGCTCATCGACTGCGCCTTTGCAGCGAGCGATCTGCTGGGCGATCTCGGGGACGAGCCGGCGGCGCGCCTTGCGGCCTATTCGGGCCTGGGCTCGGCCTTTGCCGCGGCTTTCCCCCCGGGCGGCGACGATCCGTTCGAGACGTTCCCGGCTCTGTTTGTCGATCCCACCTATCCGACGTTCGACTGCGATCTGTCCCGATGCGAGCCCCGCAGCGAGGGCCGTGTCCACCTGCACTTTGCCGGGGAGCAGTTCGCCATCGACGCCGTCGGACACCTTCTCTTCGCCGCCGCCAAATCCGCCCTGCCGTTCGGTTTCGAATTCTCGCTCGATTGCGATCGCCTCGTGCCCGGCCAATTTGGCGGTGGCTATGTTGCGATTACCGAGCAGGGCGTCAGCTTCGGCCATAGCAGCGCGCTCCTGGACCGGGCGATCGGGCGCGCGATCGAGGAAGGCGCGGACGGCTATGTGCTGGTCACGCGTCATGCGACCCATGGGCTCAGCTTCTGGAACCGCGAGGCCGGGTTCGGGCGGCTCGCCGATGCAAGCATCTTCTCGGAGGCCGAGGCGTCACGCCTGGACATCCCAATCACCGACGACCAGCCCGAATGGCTGGCCATGCCCGCGCCGCTCATCTGATCGGGCCATCGCCCGCCAAAGGGGCTGGCGATGATGGGCGCCTGGCGGCGCCTGCTCGGCCCAGCGGCCGAGGAGAGGAGGGGGAGAGAGGACTGGCGTCCCGGACAAGGGGTTCGAGGACGCTTTCCAAGGAGAAGTCCCATGAACATCGGTTCCATCGCCAAGAACGCCGCCGGCCACCTCGTCGGCCGTGTCTCCACCCTGACCGTCGAGCTCACCATCGCGCTCCGCCCGGTCCACTCGGCCAATCCCAATGCGCCCAAGTTCGAAGTGATGGCGCTGTCGGCTGCGCGCGCCTGGGTCCGCGTCGGCGCGCTGTTCGAGCTCGCCTCGCGCGAGAGCGGCCTCATCTTCTACAACGGCAAGATCGAGGATCCGAGCTTCGCCCAGCCGCTCTACGTCTCGCTGTTCCAGCAGCAGGACGGCTCCTACAATGTCGTCTGGTCGCGCCCCTCGCGCCGCCGCGAACTCCCCGCCGAAATGGCGATGCCCGCCGACGACGGCCTGCCGCCGCTGCCGGGCGACGACGCCGCCCAGGCCGGACACAGCGAGCCCGAGGGGCTGGGCGCCTCGACCGCCGGTGACGATTTTGGCGGCGATGACGCGCAGGCACCCGCCCAGGGCCGCCGCGGCCGCCGTCAGCGCGCGGTCGAAACCGCCGACTGACCGCAACCATCCTCTTCCCTTTCCGCGCCGCGCCTCCGGCGCGGAAAGCCCCTGGCAGGATCCGCCGCGCTCCCCCGCGCAGCGGGTCCTGTCTTTGTTTCGGCTGGAAAGAGCCGATCCAGTCCGGCTCAGAACGGAAAAAAGGCCTGGATCGCGAGGATCGCCACGGTCGCGGTCAGGAGGTTGAGCGGCAGGCCGACCCGGACGAAGTCCGTATAGCGATAGCCCGCCATCTGGTAGACGATGACATTGGTCTGGTAGCCGAAGGGGGTCGCGAAGGCGGCGCTCGCGGCCATCATGACCCCGACCAGAAAGGGCCGTGGGCTGACGCCGAGACTGTCGGCCAGCGCCACGGCGACAGGCGTCACGAGCACCGCCACGGTCGCGTTGGACAGAAGCTCGGTCAGCACCATCGTGGCGAAGTAGAGGACGATCAGCGCGACGAGCGGGCTCAGCCCGTGGACGCTGGAAATCAGGAACTCCGAGGCCTCGCCCGCCAGCCCGCTCGATTCCATAGCGATGCCAATCACCACCATGCCCGCTATGAGGATCAGGATTTCCGGACGCAGTCCGCCATAGGCCTCGTCGGCGCTGATCACGCGCAGCAGGATCAGAAGGACCGCGCCGCTGAGCGCCGTCGCCGCGATCGGTGCGACCCCGAACGCCGCCAGCGCGATCGCGCCGGCAAAGATGGCAAAGGCCATCGCGGCCTTGAGCGGTTGGAAGGGGCGCTTTTGCGCGAACAGCGTCGCGTCGCCGACCTGGGCATTGCCGATATGGATGGGTTCGAGCGGTCCGGGCTCGCGGTCCCGCTCGTCGCTCTCATGCGCCCGCAGCAGCCGACCGCTGACGAAATAGAGATAGAGCCCGCCGGCCAGGGCGATCGGCAGGCCCACGGGCGTGATCTCGAAAATGCCGAAGCGCGCCTGTCCGGCAATGCTCGCCATGTCGTCGACGAGAAGGTTCGTCGAAGTGCCCACCAGCGTGCAGCAGCCGGTGAGGACGGTGATGTACGAGAGCGGCATCAGATAGCGCTTGGGCGACTGTCCCAGGGTGCGAGCGATATCGCGGATCACCGGCGCGCCCAGCACCACGATCGGAGTCGAATTGAGAAAACAGGAGAGGCCGCCGATCATCGAGAGGAGCAGCCACACCCCCTTGGCGCCCAGGCGCCGGCAGAGACCGACGCCGAGTTCGATCGCGCGATCGAGCAGGCCTGAGAGCTCCAGCGCATAGGCAATGACGAATAGCGAGGCGAGGGCGATGATGGCGGGACTGGCGAAAGCGCCCTGCACGTCCACCGGCCGCACGACCCCGGTCATGAGGAGGATCGCCGCGCCCGCAAGCGCCACGACGTCGGCACGCAGCCGGTCCCAGATCATCACGCCGACCACGCCGACCAGCACGAGCAAGGTGAGAATTTGATCGATCGTCATCGCGTCCCTGCCTCGAACCCAGGTCCGCCCCTGTCAACGTCCGGCCAAAAGAAACAGGCCGGGCGGGGTGGAGCCGGCCTTGCAATTTGGTATCACCCGGACATGCGCGAGCCCAATCTCAGGACCAGCCGTCTTGCCATTGCCGGCGGCCTCGTGGCCGCGCTCGCGCTGGCGGGCGGGGGATTCCTGCTCGGGCGCGGCACGTCGCCCAGGCCAGACAGCGCGCCGCCGCCCGCGATCCAGTCCGCGCCGCCGTCGCCGGCGGCTCAGCCTGAACCGCCGCATATTCTGGGCCGCGCGGACCTCCTCGCGCTCGCCGCCAAGGCGGCCGATGCCGCCGCATCGGGGCAGGTGCTGCCGACCGGCCTGCAGGGCAAGCGGTTCGAGCTCGTTCTCCCCTTCGGCTGCGCCGGGCCTGCCGCTGCCGACAGCGCCGCGCCCTTGCGCTGGCGCTATGATGCCGCGCAGCAGACCCTGCGCGTTCATGTCGCGCCCGCCCGCTGGTCGCTGGCCGACTGGGGGCTTGCTCCGGATAAGGGCGGGGACGGGACGAGCGGCGAAGGGGATACGGGCGTCGACGCCAGGGCGGGGGAAGCGGCCGGGCAGGCCCGGCTTGAGGGCTTCTGGATCGAGCGGCCCTGGTCTAGCGCCGAGACCTGTCCGCCCGTTCCTCCCGGACCGGCTGCAAGCGAGGGTGCATCTGCGCCCCTGCTCCCGCCTGAGCAGACGCTGGCCTTTGCGCAATGGCGCAGCGAGGCAGGACGGACCGATACAGCGCGGGCCGGGCGGGCCTATGCCCTGGTCAAGCGCTTGGCGCCGGACGCAGCGCCCGGGCCGAAGGGGCTCCGTATCCGGCTCATCGGCCGGGTCGCCCGCCTTCCGGATGGCGGCAGCCTGCGCTGCACCCAGGCCGCCGGGCCGGACCAGCGCCCGGTCTGCCTCCTTGCCATCGCGCTCGACGAGGTGCGCATCGAGAACCCCGCCGATGGGGCGGTGCTCGGCACCTGGTCGGAGGCCATCGTCCAGCCCTGACGGCGCGCGCGCGCTGATGCGGTGCTCTCGCTCAAGCCGATAGCCCGGGCGGGCGAGGGCCGCCTGCTTCGCGCAAGATCGCCGGGCCGCCCGGACCGCATGGTATCCCAGGGGAACCCGTCGGCGCGCCATTGGTCGCTCGCCCTGCGCCCGCGTCCGGCCGGTCTGCCGGCGCATGAGCCTCGCCCGCCGCGCCGGGTGCCAGGGCCATTGCCGCAAGGGGAGCCGATCCTGGGGGCGGCCTGACAATTGTCCGTTCACCGCCGGCCTGGGCTGCCAGCGTCCCTTCCGCGCCGTTGACGTGACACCTGCGGCGAGGGGATGGGCCCGGCAACCCCGTTCCAGGCGCCCGTGTTGCCGCTGCGCGGCGGCCCGCGCCAGCGCCTTCCAGGGGTTCCCCTCCCGCGCTGCGCGCGTCGGTGCAGGTCCCGGCCCCACGCCGCCAATCGGTGTCACCGGCGGGAAGGAACGCCGGCAACCCAAGGAGGCTCATCATGAACGAAGTCAATCTCACCGGCCGCGTCGCCAAGGATCCGCAGACCCCCTCGGGCAATGGTCCCGTCACCCTCATCGTCGCGACCGACCGGGTCAAGCTCAAGGACGGCAAGACCTATATCGACGAGGCGACCGGCTACACGGCCAAGACCAGCGAGTTCCACAAGGTTACCTGCTTCAACGGCCAGGGCAAGGCGGCGGCCACGCGCAAGAAGGGCGACGTCGTCGCCATTTCGGGCTATCTGCACTATTCGAGCTGGGAAGATCGCGACGGCAACGCCCGCTACGGCGCCGAGGTCATCGCCGACCGGCTCCATTTCTTCTGACAGGCGCCGGGCGGCGCCCATGCGCCGCCCTTCGCTGGCCGCAGGTGCGCATCCCCCGCGCGCCTGCGGCACTCTTGCACAAAGGACCGCTCTTGGAACCCGACACGCCCCTCGCCGCCACACCCAGCCGCCGCATCGCGCTGCTCATCGATGCCGACAATGTGAGCCATGCCAAGATTGGCGCCATCCTCGCCGAGCTCAGCAAATATGGCACTGCCAATATCCGCCGCGCCTATGGCAACTGGGCGGCGACGACGCTCAAGGGCTGGACCGGAAAGCTCCACGATTTCGCGATTCGGCCCATCCAGCAGTTCAGCTATTCCACCGGCAAGAACGCCACCGATATCGCGCTCGTCATCGATGCGATGGAACTGCTCTATACCCAGGACCTGGACGCCTTTGCGATCGCGTCGAGCGATGCCGACTTCACGCCGCTGATCATGCAGCTCAAGGCCAATGGCCATGAGGTCTACGGGTTCGGCGAGCGCAAGACGCCGACGCCTTTCGTCAACGCCTGCACCACTTTCCTCTTCCTTGACGGCCTCGAGGACAGCGCCCCGCCTGCCGAAGCGGAGGTCGAGGCTCCGGCTGCTGCGCAGCCGAAGGGGCGCGGTCGCCGCAAGGCGGCGCCTGCCGCTGCGCCCGCCGCTGCCGCCGCGCCTGCCGCTCCGCCAGAAGCGCCGACGACGCCCGGCGCCAAGTCGCTCGCGCAGGACAGCAAGCTCATCACCACCCTGCGCGGCGCGGTCGAGGCCGCCGCCCGCGACGATGGCTGGGCGCACATGGCGGCGGCCGGCAGCGCGGTAAAGCGCCAGGCACCAATCGATCCGCGCAACTATGGGGTCAAGAATTTCCCCCGGCTGTTCGAGGCGACCGGCCTGTTCGTCATCATGAAGGGCGACAACGGCCAGACCTATGTCGCGGACAAGCGCAACACCGACCGCGCCGCCAAGCCCGGCGGCTAGGTCGGATACCGGGCCGGGCCCTCAGCGCGGCCCGGCCTGCGCCCGCAGATGGGCGATGATCCGCGTCCATTCCTCGCCATGGGCCACGCCCGGGTCCGCGATCGCGGCGAGGACGGTCCGGACCTGCGGCAGGAAGCTTTGCCACATCGGCGCGCCCTCGAAACGGATGTCGCAAGCCAGGCCCTCCGCCTCGCACAGCGCCCGCGCGGCGCGCTCGCTGCCCTTGCCTTTGACCATGATCTTCGTGTCCCGCATTTGACGCCCGAGTCCCTGGCGTCCGGTCTCGAAAATAGCCCTCGCGCCTGGTCCGCGCCAGCGATCTCGCGGGCAGGGCGATCCTCGATAGTCCGAGCCGGGTTGGATATCCCGTCGCCGACGCGGCGGGGCGCGGTAAAAAGGAATGGGGCGGCGCATCCCGGCCGTCGGCCGGGACCGGCGCTCTAGTCGCTGGCGCTCCCGGAGCCGCGCCTGCGCCGCGTCTCCGCCCTGCCGGGTGACGATCACCTTGCGGGGTGCCAACCGGATCCCCCCGTTTTCTATTTATCTCTCTCTAGTCGTCCAAGTGTGGCGTGCGGGGATCGGCGCTCGTCAAGGATGAGCGGTCCCCCCAATTTTGACGGCGCCGCCGCGTGCCGCGCCGACCCCGACAAAATCGGTTCCCCCACTCCCCGCAGAGCGGCGGCGACCGGAGACCGGTCGCCGTCCCTGACCAGCTTGACCGCCGCACGCCCGGGGGAGGGCCTCATCGAACGGATGAGACACTCACACGGAGGCACTCATGACCAACTTCACCAACTTCGCCGATCTCGCCAGCTTCATCGCCGCAAGCCGCGACAATGACGACGCCAGCCGCAATTATGGAGCCGCCTTCATCGAGCATAGCGAGATGGCCAAGCTCTCCATCGTCGAGGCGCCTGAAGCGCTCGACATGCCCGACCCGGAGCAGGTCCGCGCCGCGGTCGACATGATGATGCAGACGATGTTCGACGTCCTGCGCGACACCAGGATGGAGGCCTATGCCGCCGATCTCGCGTGGGGCTTTGCCAACAGCTTCCATGTCGTGGCCAAGCGCATCGAGGGCCGCGAGGATGACGCCGCCAAGGCGCTCGGGGAGCTCGCGCGCCACTACGACCCCTCGGAAATCTACGCGACGGAACTGGAGGACACGCAGCTGCTCTGCCAGACGCTGCAGGGATGCCGCGAAGCGATGGAATGCATGCGCGACCATGCCGCCGAAGTCTACCGGGTCGAGACCGGCAAGCCCTTCTCGCCTGTCAAGGGCAGCCGGGCATCCTCCGCGCTCAGCGCCTCGATGATCGACGCGCGCGATTATCTCGCAGGACGCGCCCGGACGCGCCGCGAACAGTTCGCGCCCGATGGTCCGGTGGTCATCTTCTCTGGCGGCCAGGTCTGGGAAGATCATGACCTGCTCTACAAGGGCCTCGACCGCATCAAGACGCGTATCCCCGAGATGATCCTCGCCACGACCGCGCAGGCCAAGGGCTGCGATGCCATTGCCCACGCCTGGGCCGCCGCTCGCGGCGTCAAGGTCATCCAGTTCCGCCTGGACCGCAGCCAAGGCAACCGCGCCGCCTTCGTCCGCAACGACCGGCTGGTGAACCTCAAGCCCGTCGAAGCGGTCATCTGCGAGGGCTCGGGCATCCAGATGAACCTCGCCCAGAAGCTGCGCCAGGCGGGGGTTCCGCTCCACGTCGTCAATCTCGCCCACCAGCGGACGGCCAAGCGGGCGTGAGCCCATCGGAGAGGTTCCGGCTCAGGCCGGGGCCTCTCCTCCGTCTTTTCGTCTGGCAGGGCGGCGCGCCGGGGCATCGAACCCCGTCGCGCCGCGCCGAAGGCGACCCTGAAACCTCTATCGGAGGGCTCTGGAGACCGGCCCGCAAAGCCCAAAGGAAAGAGGGGTGGAAAGGCGCGAGCCAACAGACAAGGAGAGCTCCCATGTCGATCCCGTTTCGCACTGCTGCCGCCGCGTCCACGATCCAATATCGCCCGCTCGTGGCCCGCATCACCGCGCGACACTATGCCCGCCTGCGCACCTATCTCGAAGCCGAAGCGGTCCGGCAGGGTCTGGACCTCCTGTGGCAAAACGAGGGCGACGAGCACGCGCTCGACTATACGCTGAGCGCCCGCGTCGACACGCTGGCCCTGGCCGCCCTCGCCAAGCTCTTCGACTATGACGCCGATGTGATCGCGGTCCTCGAAGAAGCGCAGTTCACGCGCGCACAGATCCGCACCCGCCGCCTGCCGATGAGCGGCGACATTGTGCTCGAAATCGGCGGGCAGGGCGCGGGCGGCGCCGGTATGAGCGCGCCGGAATCGGCAGAGCAGGGCGGGGCACGATGACACGCCGGGCACGTCCTTTGCAGCCCGAACGCGCGCCGCGCCTCGACCTTTTGACGTTGCTCGGCCCCGCGCCAGTCGATGCCTTGTGGGAAGCGGAAAAGGCCGGCTGGCGCGCCTTCGTCATGGGTCATGGCGGGAGCAGCTACCGGCGGGGCAGCGCGAGAGATCAAGCCTGGCAGCGGGGCTTCGACGCGGCGGCGGCAAGTCGCGATCCCGCCCGCCTGATGCTTTAGGCAAATAGCTGCCAAAGCCGACGCAATTCGCCAACTATTCTTGCATCCTTTGATGCTAAAGACACGGTGCGACCCGAGGGACTCGCGGCTTTTGTTGCGAGCAACCCAAACTTGAGGCGATCCCTGCATTAGCAGGGGTCGCCTTTTTCTTGACGGGATGCCCATGAACCCGCTCTGAACCGCCGCCCGTTGCTGCGGATTCCCGCTTCACCGGCCATTTCCGCGCTGTTTCGCCCGGCTCGCTCGCGACCCCCAAGCGGACCCTTCGGTCCGCGGGCCGCTCGCCTCGGCCGGGGCGCCCCCACGAGAGGAAAATATCTCTCACAGACCTCCCATGATGTCAGCCGTCCGGGACCGCCTCAAGGATCGACGGTCCCCCCAATTTTGCCCTGGCCACCGCTCCGCTTCGCTCCACGGCAACCAGGACAAAATCGGTACCCCCGTCGCCCGCTTCGCGGCCGCCGGCGATGCCGGCGGTCCTTGACCCGATCCCGGACGGCCGACGGCCACTCCCCTGTCCTTCAAGACAAGAGGAGAAAGACGATGCAGACCCAGATGACCAGCGCCGCCGCCGACAACGCCGCCTTCTTCGCCGCCGTCGCCTGCGCACAGCGCCGCGCGCTCCACAGCTTCTTCGACCAGCATGTCATCCAGGAGAGCGAGGGCCGCTACATCAGCATCGACGAAGGCGACTATGACGCGCTGCCGATGACGCTCGTCGACCGGGTGGTGCACACAGTGCCGGGCGGTCTATCGGACGAATATTGAAACCGAGGGGAGGGGCCGCAAGGCCTCTCCTTTTTTGCTGCTCGGGACAGACGGACGCGGGGGGCATCGAGCCCCCCGCGTCCGTACCGCGCCGGTCGGCGCGGCAGGGTCGTTTCAGGCGGCGAGGCGCTTGGTGACTTCCTCGAAACCGAGCTTCTTCACCTGCGCGGCGAAGGCCTCGATCCTATCGAGCGGGAGCTTGAACAGCCCCGCCTTGTCGAGGGCCGCCAGCGCCGCATCGCGCTCGCGTTCCGCGAGCCGCTTGCGGCGATCGGCCAGCCGCTCTTCGTCTGCGGCAATGGCCGCGCGTTCATCGTCCAGGGATTTCGCCATAGGAAGGCCTTTCGTTCAAGCTGATCGGGCTGTGAACGCGCCTCTCCTATAAGCGATGGAGAGGCCCGGCGGAAGACAGGAAAGGGGTTGCTGGGCGCATCGGGACGAGCCCGATGACGGCTCTATTCACTAGGCCGCCGCCGACCCCTGCGGGCCTGTCCCCGGCCAAGCTCACGGAGCCGATGCGAACGCCTCGTCTCCGCCCATTCGGGTGACGATCCTCGCCTGGGGCGGGGGCGTTTCGCCCCCGCTGCCAAAGCGACGGAGACCTCACGCAGGCGGGCCTGCGGGTTCCTCTTGCGTCGGAGCAAAAGAACCTCGCCTGCGGATTTGAGGCGGACGCCCAAAGGGCCGATCGGGATCGACGACGTGTCACCGCTCGTACCACCGCGCCGCTTTATGCCGCACTGGCGCCTCAAAGCGCCGCACCTGCCGGCCTGACCCAAGCTAGTTCCGCCACAAAGGGCGGAGCAGTACCCGCCGGAGGCCGGTTCCATCCCCTCATAGACGACGACCCGAACGTCCCAGGGCAACGGGGCGAGCTCTCAGGATTTTAGCACACCCTACGCAGCAAGCTGCAGGAAATAAGCCCGAAATCCAACGGGTTACGGCAGAGGGGCGGATGTTTACACTGTATGACGCGCGCGGCCGAAGTAATAATGGGCTCTAATTCAATATCTTAGCTGTCATCGCTGTTTACAGCGGCCTTCCCGCCTGCGCCTATTCTTGCGAAGGGGTGCACTCTCCTCTATAAGCGTCATCGCGCTCTCAAGCTCCACCAGCCTCTCTGCTAGGAGGCTGGCTTGTCCCACAGTTCGAAGATCGTCTCGCTGCGCATGGCGCGAGACCGGTTCGACCGTCTCGTCGCGGTCGCCGATGCGCGTCACTGTCGGCCGTCCGACGTCATCCGCAGCGCCATCGATGCCTATCTTGGCGGGGCTTCGGTCCTGACTGCCAGCCAGCTTCGTCTCGCGCGCATCGGCGAGTTCCAGCAGCTCGCCCTCGACATCATCATCCGTGAGCAATTTCCCGAATTCCGCGACCGCATCGTCGCGGAAACCGACAAGCGCCTGGAGCAGTATCATGGCGCGTAAAAACGATATCCGCACAGACGGCCGGGCCATCCCCTTGACCCATCACAGCGCGCGCGGACGGGTGCAGCGCAATTCGGGCAATTTTACCCGCGGCTCGCAGCTTCTCACCCACGAACTTCTGATGTGGTTCTCGGGTGCGAAACTGCCCATCCTGATGTGGTTCTTCCTCTTCGCGGCCGCCTGGTTCGTGATCATGTCGATCAAGCTCGACGAGCACGGCTTCCAGCTCATCTGCATGAAGATTTATGCCGCGCTCTGGAACTGGGTCGACCTCAACCCCAACAAGCGCGTCAACGTCACCCTGCCGAGCGGCGAGGTCATGCGTACGGTGATGCCCGCGGTGCCTTATATCGCCGAGGTCATCCAGGCCTGGAAGATCGCGATGAAAGGCCTTCTGGCGGCCTTCTTCGTATCCATCTTCATCACCATCCCGGTCGCACTCTGGTTCGTCGATCTTTCGCGCCAGCGGGGCAAGACGATCCTTCAGGAACGCCACGAGCGCGGAGCCATGCTGGTCGCCCGCCACGTGCTTCTCAACGAGATCAGCCAGCACAATTACGCGAAGTTCGAAGAGGAGGCGCAGGATCGCCTGCCCGGCCTCGCCCCGGCCAAGATTCTCGACATGCCGTTTCGTGCACGCAAGGCGGCGGGCATCCATCACCCCTATACGCTTGCGGGCATCCCTTATCCGCATCGCACCGAGCAGTCGCATACCATGCTCATCGGTACGACCGGATCGGGCAAGACGACCGAACTCAGGAGCCTGGTTTCGCAGGTGCGAGCCCGCGAGGACACGGCCGTCATCTTCGATCTCACCGGCGCCTATGTCGAAGCCTTCTACGATTCCGCGCGCGATACGATCCTCAACCCGATGGACGCGCGCTGCCCGGCCTGGTCGATCTTCAACGACTGCACCACGCATAGCGAATTCACTGCCGCAGCGGCGGCGCTCATTCCCTCGGACGGCGGCTCTGCCGAACCCTTCTGGGCGCTCGCGGCGCGCACCCTCTTCATCGAGATGTGCATCCGGCTCCAGGAGCGCGGCGCGACGACCAATCTCGCGCTCTCCGAGAACCTGATGACGGCCGACCTGAAGCGGGTTCACCGTTTCCTTGCCAACACGATCGCGGACCCGCTCACCGCGCCGGAAGCCGCACGCATGGCGGAATCGATCCGCGCGGTCTTCAATACCAATGCGCAGGTGCTGCGCTTCCTTCCCGACGAGGGGCCACGCTTCTCGATCCGCGACTGGACCACGACCGAGAAGAAGCCCGGCGCGATCCTGTTCATCACCTCGAACTATGTCGATCTGGCGATGAACCGGGCGCTGCTGACGCTGTGGATGGACATCGCCATCAACCGCCTCATGACCATGCCGCGCACCCGCGATCTGCGCACCTGGTTCATGTTCGACGAACTCGGCGCACTCCATCGTCTGCCCGCGATCGAGAATGGTCTCCAGACCGCCCGCGCGTTCGGCGGCGCGATGATCCTGGGGATCCACAGCTTCGAAAAACTGATCGAGGTCTATGGCGAGCAGGGTGCCCGCAATCTCGCCTCGCTCGCGCGCTCCAAGCTGATGCTCGCAACCGCCGATCTCGACACCGCCGAGCAATGCGCGCGCTACATCGGCAACCGCGAAGTACGGCAGATGGATGAAGCCTATAGCTACGGCTACAACAACACGCGCGACGCCTCGACGCTGACGCCGCGCAAGCAGGTCGAGCCGCTCGTCATCGCGGACGACATCACCAACCTGCCCTCGATGCATGGTTTCGTGAAATTCCCTGATGGCTTCCCCGCGGCGCGCATCCAGCTCCAGTGGAAAGACTACCCCCAGGTCGCCCAGGGCTTCATCGCCCGTCCCAATCTCCAGCCGGTGCGATCAAGGCGCGGAGAGGAGGCGTTCGAGGGGAGCGATGGGGGCGAAGCGGGCGGGCGCGATGGCGCCGCGCAGGTGATCGGGGAGGTTGCCGATCCCGTCAATCTGGCCAAGGAACTTGCCGCCAATATCCTGTCGGCCGAGGTCGAGGATGAGCATGATGAAGCGGCCCGCCGGGCGCAGCGTGCGGCCGAGAGCGACGAGCGGCCAGCAACCCCCACGCACGCCGCGGACAGGGCACAGGCGGCGCGCGCTGCGACCGGGGATCCTCAGACCGTGCCGCGCGATCGCGACGGGCGGGGTCAACCTGCGCCAGTGCCCCAGGTCGAGGATCAGACGCTGGTCGAGCTAAGGCAGGCGTTCGGGCGCGAGGACGACGGCATGGACATGGGGATCTGACATGCTGTCGGTCGCCTCGGTCCGCTCGGCTTCGGGCGCCGCGAATTATTTCGCGAAGGACGACTATTACACCGTCGAAGGATCCTCCGAGATCAGCGCCTGGGGCGGGGAGGGCGCGGGGGCGCTCGGGCTGTCGGGAGAAGTGGGTAAGGATGCGTTCGAGGGCATGCTCAACGGCATCCTGCCTTCGGGAGAAGGGGTGGCTCAAGTAGAGAACCGCCGGGCCGGCCTCGACCTCACCTTCTCCATGCCCAAGTCAGCCTCGATCCTGGCCTATGTGGCGGGCGACAAGCGCATTCTCGCCGCCAACATGGCGGCGGTCCAGAAGACGATGGCCTGGGTCGAGAAAAACCTCGCCGAAGGTCGCAAGGATATCGGCGGGCGAACCGTCCCTGTCGCGACCGGCAACCTCGTCTATGCCCTCTTCCAGCACGACACGAGCCGTGCCCTCGATCCCCAGGGGCATATCCATGCAGTGATCGCCAACCTGACCCGTCTGCCCGACGGCAAATGGCAAGCGCTCCACGCGGACAAGATCTGGAGCCACAACACCGTCATCGGCTCGATCTACCACGCCTATCTGCGCGAAGGCATCGAGCAGCTCGGTTTCAGGATCGAGGCGCTCGGCAAGCACGGCACCTTCGAGATCGCCGGCGTACCGCGCAAGGTGATTGATGCCTACAGCCAGCGCCGCGAAGCGATCCTCGAAAAGGCGGCGGCGCTTGGCATCGTCTCGCACAAGGGCCGCGACCAGATCACCACCAATACCCGCGATCCCAAGCTCAATGTCAAGGATCGCGACGCCCTCAAACAGGAATGGATCGACAAGGCGGCGTCGCTCGGATTTGACGGAAAGGCCCTCGTCGAGGGCGCCCTGGCGCGGTCCGATCGCCATGGGGCGCTCGGACCGCTCGAACGCGGCTACAAGGCGGTGACCGAGGCGATCGCCGCCGGGCGCGAAAAGCTCGGCGACCTTGTCCGGCCCGCGGATCCTTTGGTCGATCGCGGCCTTGCCCGCGTCACCCAGTCGCCCGCCATCGCGCGGGCCCAGCTCGCGGTCGCCTCGGCAGTCCGTATTCATAGCGAACGCGAGGCGGCCTTTCCCATCCATCGCCTTGCCAAGACCGCGCTCGACCTTGGCCTCAAGGACGTGACGATCGATCGGATCGAACAGCGGATCCAGCAACTCGTCGCGCGCGGCACGCTGCTCAGGGGACAGGAGCGCGCAGCTGACTTCGTCACCACCCGGCAGGCACTAGCCACGGAAACCCAGATCCTGACCCAGGTAGAGGCGGGCCGCGGACAGGCGAACCCAATCATCGACGCGTCCGAGGCGCCGGGCCGCCTGCAGGCCGCAGCGACGCAGCCCCTCAATACAGGCCAGCTCGCCGCCGCTACCTTGATCCTCGGCTCGGCCGACCGCACGGTCTCGATCCAGGGCATCGCCGGCGCCGGCAAGTCGACGATGCTTCAGGCCGTCGCCCGCGTGGCGGAGGCGGAAGGACGCGCCATCACCGGCCTTGCCTTCCAGAACAAGATGGTCGCCGACCTGGCCGAAGGCGCAGGCGTCCCTGCGCAAACCATCGCCTCTTTCGTGCTTGCCCATGAACGGTATGTCGCCGAACCGCAGGGCCCGGGCTATGATGCGGCGCGGGCGGCACATGCCGGATCGATGCTGGTCGTCGACGAGACCTCGATGGTGTCGTCGAACGATATGCTCAAGCTGCACGCCATCGTCGAGACGCTTGGCGTCGACAAGCTCGTGCTGGTTGGTGACCGGCAGCAGCTCTCCTCGATCGATGCGGGCAAATCCTTCGCCATGATCCAGGCGGCGGGCGGCACGCTGGCGCGCATGGACGAGAATATCCGCCAGCGGACCGACGTCCTGCGCACCGTCGCCGCGCTTGCCAATATCGGCAAGGCAAGCGAGGCGATGCGGGTGCTGGGCGACAAGGTCATCGAAGCCTCCCAGCCCGCAGAACATGCCGCCGATCTCTGGCTGGCGCTCGATCCCGCGGAGCGCCAGGCGACCGCGGTCTTTGCCTCGGGACGCGAGGCACGTGCGGCGATCAACGAGAGGATCCAGGCGGGTCTTGCCGCCGAAGGATCGCTGGAAGGGGAGGGCATCCATCTCACGGTCTATGAGCGGGTCAACACGACGCGCGAGGAACTGCGCTACGCGGCCACCTACCGCGCCGGCATGACGCTCGAGGTCGGTCGGGGCGGCGGCCAGGACATAGGGCTCCGCGCCGGGCGCTACGACGTCCTGGCTGTCCACGCCAATGGCAAGGTCGAGCTGGGCGAAGGCCGCCGCCGTATACGTTTCGATCCGCTGAAATTGTCGCCGACCGAGACACGCGATCGCCTCCAGCTGACCGAGAAGAAGGATCTCCACTTGCGGGCCGGTGACCGCATACGCTGGACGGCCAACGACAAGCCGCGCGGCCTGACCAACGCCTCGCTCGCCCGGGTTGTCGCCGTCAATCGCGACAGCGTGACAGTCGAGACGGCGGGGAGGGACCGGCTCGTGCTCGCGTTTGGCGATCCCATGCTGAGCCGGGTGGACCTGGCCTATGCGCTCAACATGCACATGGCGCAGGGGATCACCACCGACAAGGCGATCACGGTCATGGATAGCCATGAGCGCAACCTGTCGAACCAGCGCCTCTTCAACGTCGGCGTCACCCGCGTGCGCGACGACCTCACCATGGTGGTCGACGACAAGGCGAAGCTCGAGCGGCAACTCGACCACAACCCCGGGAACAAGACCTCTGCGCTCGAGACCCTGGGCCGGCTCGAAATCGACGGTCCGGGAAGGGCGCAGGCATCCGGCCCATTCGATCCGGGACCTGTCGAAGGCGGACCTGGTCCCAAAGCGGCCGAAGGACTCGATGGCTTTCCGCCGGTGCCCCCGGCCGAAGGGCAGGTGGCCGCCAGGGCGAAGTCTGATGATCTGAGCGCGCCGCGCCTCAAGCCCGAACAAGCCGATCTGCTGCCCCCGCTGCCCGAACGCAGTCTGGGCCTCGATTTGTAAGACGAGACGAGGATATGTCTGGATGGGATTATGACGATGCCGGCAAGTTCGGCAGCGAAAAGGCGGCCGAGGATTTCGCGAAGGCCAATAATATCGACCCCAGCGACTTCCGTACCCGGCGCAACGGCGAGAGCGTCGAGCTCGAAATCCGGCGTTCCGCGCTCGATGGGCGCACGCTGCGCGATGGCGGCGAAGGCCGCCGCGACGGCTGGAATTGACGGCTATGGGTCTCGCGGATCGCGATTATATGCGCGCGCGCAGGCGGCGTGGCCAACTCACGCCCGAACCGCGCGTCGTCGTCCATCCCATGCAGAAGTGGATCATGCTGCTGTCGGCCGTGACGTTTCTTTATCCCGCCTACCGGGAGGCGAAACGCTCCGGCTGGCTTTCCGATGCAGGACCGTCCCTGCTGTTTCCCGCGACGGGAAGCGTAACCGTGGCTCGAGGCATCGAGCGCAAGGACGCGACCTCAAAGCTACGGGTGAGCACGGCTGATGCCAACGCCGTGGTGCTGCTCTTCGAGCGTGCGAGCGATCGTCATGTGATCTCGGTCTATGTCCGTCGTGAGGATCATGCGGAGGTCCCGGTGCCGCCTGGCACCTACCGCATGGGGATCATTGAGGGCGACAAATGGCATGGGCGTGGAAGATTCTTCGGACCTTCGACCACCTACGAGACCGTCGTCAAACCCATGACCTTCACCGCCACCACCTCAAACGGGATCGATCTGCATCGGCGTCCGGGCGGAAAGCTTCACACGCGCGTGAACCTCACCGATCCACCGGCGCTCGACTGAGAAAGGACAAAGCATGGACATTGGCGAAATCCTGCTGTCTCCGAAAGGTCGAGTGGGCCGCGCCCCGTTCCTGGCGGTTGTGGCCACAGGTTGGGCGATCGCGTTCGATCTCCTGCCTTTCAACCCGCTGCTCGCGCTACGCTATGCCGCCACCATCAATGTCGCGGTCGTCGTCATTAGCGCGCTGGCGGTCTGGGTGGGGATCGCCATTACGGTCAAGCGTTTCCACGACGTTGGATTATCGGGGTTCAATACGGTCGGATTGGTCTGGGCGACGCTGCGCGGCGACCCGCTGGCGATCGACGCGCCTTTCGCCATGGCCATCGCGGCCTTTGGGATCATCACCCAGCTATGGCTTTGCATAGAGCCGGGCTCGCGGAGCGCCAATCGCTTCGGCAATCCCGTGTCGGCTTAACGGGCACATCCCTTGCCCTCGACCCGCAAGTCGACATAGGCCCGGCCGTTCCATCGCACGACCGGCATGCAAAGGCCGGGGCCGCCGATGCCGATATCGGGCCAACCGTCTGCGCCTTTGGTGGGACGAATATCGGCGATCCCGACCGAATTATACATGCGCTTCCAGCGGCCGTCGGCCTGCTGGCTCATCACCCAGAAGGCGGCGCCCGTATTGCCATAACAATAGGTGCCGCCTTCGGTGATGATGGCCTCGGGTCTGCCGTCGCCGTTCAAGTCGCGCCGCTCCTCGATCGTGCCGGGTCCATAAGACCCTGGCCCATTGTCCTCGTCGCCATCGTTGCAGCCGCTTTCCCAGCGACCCTTCTTGAGGTGGAAGCCGGCGGCAAGAAAGATCGCGGCGTCTCCAGCGGGCGCGGCGGCGGCTGGACCCGAGGTCGCATTTCGAGCCGCCGATGGGGCGGCCCGCGCCGCCTGTGAAGCCATACGTGCGTCCGCGTAGACATTGCCATCATAAGTGAGCCGCGTCGTCACGCCGCCGCGCGTTGCGTTGAGCACGAACCAGCCGTTGACTGCTGTACCCGACGCCGCGACGGAGCCTTCCCCTTCAAGAATGCGGCGCCAGCGGCCATCCGGGCCCTGGGTGGCGACGGCATACCAGCGCTTCTCCTGCTGGTAGCAATCTCCGCTGTCGATAAAGAGGGCTTCCTTGCGTCCATCACCGTTCATATCGACGAAGGTAAGGCGCGGCCTTGCCGGTTTGCCGCAGCGGTTCGTCGGCCCGACGGCGTCGGTGACGACAGGAAAGCCGCCCGCGCCATAGAGGGCTTTCGCCTGTTCGCGGGTCATGCCTGCCGATTGGGCCACAAGCGGCGGCGCCCATACAACTGCCGCGAGCGCGCCGATGCCTGTCCATCTGCCCATATGCCGTTCCCCGCACCGCTACAAAGGTTCCTGCATCGTGACGGTTCGGTCGCAAGGATCAAGCGATTCCATCAGAAAGAAGCTGCGTGACCTTGGGCATCCCGAAGACCAGGTCGATCGACGGCCTGAGGCGGTTCACTGGGCCACGTCTCGGGGTCAGTCGGCTGCGGGCCTGCGTGCTGTCTTCCTGCAATCCTGATGTCGCGTGTGACACTTTACCCAGAGGTCGGGGTAAAGTGTCACGGATGGTATCAGATGTGAGGCGGAGCGAGCGAGGCAATATCCCCTAGAAGCCTCAACGCACGGGAGTTGTGCGCGGATGTTGGCTATTAAGCTTTATGGCTTTCTCTGAAATGCACTGGCTGCGGCGAATTGCCGCACTTTACCGCCTAAAGCTGCTACTCAGTCGGGATGGTACAAACGAACATCTCCAGGGTCCCTAGCACGTCCGGCCGAAATTGATGATGTGGACGGCTCTCCACCCTCTTCGGCAGGATAGTCTGCGGATGAGTCGGAAGGAGAGCCACGATGGGAACGGTGACAACGATCGGTTTGGATATCGCAAAGAGCGTGTTTCAGGTTCATGGTGTCGACGCAGATGGAGGTGAAGTACTTCGGCAGCGACTGACGCGCAGCCGCATGCTTAAGTTCTTCGCCAAGCTACCACCATGTTTGATCGGCATCGAGGCATGCGCGTCATCGCATTATTGGGCCCGCGAGCTGTTGGCGCTGGGTCACGATGTAAAGCTGTTGCCAGCGCAGTATGTGAAGCCCTACGTCAAGCGCAGCAAGAACGACGCGGCCGATGCAGAAGCGATCTGTGAGGCGGTGACGCGTCCGACCATGAGGTTCGTCGGGATTAAGTCGCCAGAGCAGCAGAGCGCAATGATGCTGCACCGAGTTCGCCTGATCCTGTGCCGCCAGCGCACTCAGCTCTCGAACGCGATCCGGGCGCATCTCGCAGAGTTCGGCGTCATTGCACCAATCGGCCGGAACGGTATCGAGCAACTGCTCGATGTGATTGCGGATATGACCGATGGTCGCGTGCCCACCGATGCGCGTATGTGCCTTGAGATGTTGGCTGTGCAGTTGCGGATCGTGAAGGAGCAGATCCTCGAAAATGATCGCCGCATCCTGGCCAGCGCGAGAGAGACTGAGCTTGGTCGGCGGCTCATGGAGATCCCGGGCGTCGGGCCGTTGCTCGCCAGCGCGATCGTCGCGACCGTTCCCGATCCAGCGATCTTCCGCTCAGGGCGCAACCTCGCGGCCTGGATCGGTTTGGTCCCGCGACAGAACTCAAGCGGCGGGAAGGAGCGTCTTGGCAGCATCACCAAGGCAGGGAATAGCTATCTGCGCCAGATGCTCATCGTCGGCGCCATGGCGGTCGTTCGCTACGCTGAGCGCAACGGTGCGAAGCGACCTTGGCTGGTGCAGCTTCTCGCACGTCGCAAGACCAAGGTCGCGGCAGTGGCTTTAGCCAACAAGAACGCGCGCACGATCTGGGCAATGATGACGAGCGGCGAACGGTATCGCGAGCCGCTGGTCGCGTAGGAACACGGCGCGGGCAACGGCGCCATGAGGTTGGAAAGGGCGGACAGGAGCTAATGCAGAAAGTCGGTTGAAACCGCCGGATCGGGAAAACCCATCTCGCCCCAAGCACCTCGAGTGCGTGAAATTGATCGGGACCCGAAACGCGCGAATGGCATTACGGCCAGCGGCATCATGCGCCGCACCAACAGGTCGGACACATGGCCGCACCAACCAACAATGCGACGCTCAATATGCCACTTGCCAACGGAGGGCCGTCCACACATGGAGCGAGGACGAGCGCGTTGCCGCGTTGGACCGCTATGACATTCTTGATACGCCAACCGAGCCGATCTTTGACGACATCGCCCGTCTGGCCTCCGAGGCGCTTGGGGCGCCGATCGCCGTGGTCAACCTTATCGCGACCGCGCGGCAGTGGTTCAAAGCCGAAATCAGCATCGGCGCGCGCGAACTCCCTCTGGAAGTCTCGATCTGCGCGCATGCGCTGCTCGAGGAGGACATGATGGTGATCCCCGACACACGGCTCGATCCGCGGGTCGATTGCAATCCCCTGGTTACGGCCGAAGGTGGTCTTCGCTTCTATGCCGGGGCGCTTCTCAAGACACCCGACGGTCTGCCCATCGGCACGCTGTGCGTTCTTGATCGGCAGCCTCGCCCGGAGGGCATCACGCCCTTCCAGCGGCTCACCCTCGAAGTGCTGGCGCGCCAGGTCATGACGCAGCTGGAATTGCGCAGGTCGCTCAGCCAGCAGCAAGAAACGCTCGCGCAGCTCGCTGCGAGCGAGGAGCGGACCCGCCTTGCCCTTGACGCAGGCGAACTCGGCGCCTGGGAATCGACCCCGGCGCTGCGTTCGCTCAAATGGGACGCGCGCACCCGGGAGTTGCTTGGCCACGAACCTGACGAAGCGCTCGACTATGAAACCTCGTTTCTCGCGCGGGTTCATGCCGAGGATCGCGAGCGGGTCGCTGCCCTTATCGCCGAGGCGCTGGCCCCTGGGGGCGCAGGCACGGTCAGCGTCGAATATCGCACGGTCAATCCTCGTGATGGCCGTGAGCGCTGGATCCACGCCAAGGGCGCGCTTGCCGTAGGTCTGGGCGGCGAACAGAAGTTCGTCGGCACGGTGCGGGACATCACCGCGGAAAAGGATGCCGAGATGCATCGGCGGCTGCTGACTGGCGAGCTCCAGCACCGGGTCAAGAATACGCTCGCCGTGGTAAATGCCATCGTCCACCAGTCGCTCCGCAGCGCGCCCTCGATGGAGGAGGCGAGTACCGCGATCGGGCAGCGCCTCCAGACCCTGGGCGCCGCTTACGAGTTGCTAACCCGCACCGACTGGACGGTGGCGCCGATCGGCGCTGTCGCCGAAGGAACAACGGCGCTTCATGGCGCTCGCACAGGCGCGATCCGGATTGCGGGGCCTGACCTTCTTCTATCGGCACGGGCCTCGCTGGCTCTGTCCATGTCCCTCCACGAGCTGTCCACCAATGCGGTGAAATATGGCGCCCTGTCGGTGCCGGGCGGGCAGGTCGACCTTACCTGGACCATCGATGCGGAAGAGGGAAAGTCATTCCTCACGATCTGCTGGGAGGAGCGAGGCGGACCAACCGTATGCGCGCCCGAGCGAGGCGGGTTCGGCACCCGCTTGATGGCCAGCCTTGCCAGCGATCTCGGCGGCAAGGGAGTCATCGACTATCAGCCGACCGGTGTCGTCTGGCGGCATCGGGCTGATCTGGCACGGATCACCGAACCCGCTTGAGTGGAACCCACGGCGGTTCCGGCTCGGTAAAATGTCACGGGTGGAAAAACTTGGATGTGCTGTCCGCTGGGGATTCACATTGCGCGCGCGCGTGATAGATTCATCTTATGTTCCAGCAACCCGACCTCTTCGCCTCCGTCGATCCGGTCAGGCAGCCGCCGTCCGACGACCTGAATTTGCCTGCCCTCATCGAGCGCATCGCCGATGTTTCGCGGCGGCCGCGCTATGCCTTCATGGTGCTCAACCTGATCGCCAAGGCGGCGGGGCGGAACAGCGGCAGTGCAGGTCCTTACGTCCAGGTGGATGGCGAGCGCATTCCTTTGCGCGATTGGCTCTGCGACTCTCTCGTCCCCATTGCGCAGCGCGATGCGCGCCGCCTCGCCATCGTCGACCAGGTGCGGTCGGGCCTTGAGGCGCAGAAGGCACTGCCTGACGATCCGCAGGAGGCGGCCCGTGTGGTCCAGGAGGAGGTGAAAGTGCGCATCCGCCGTTCGGGCCGTTGCAATGTCAGCCGCGCTGTCTCGGACCTCGTAAGAGCCGGCCTTGTGCGCAGGCATTATCAGGGCTTTCGCGTCGATCATCATAATCGCGGTGCGCAGCGCGAAGCGGTTTACACGATCACCGATGCGGCTGCGCGCGCGTTGCGCGCCTGAGCAGGACGGCAGGGCAGGAAAACCGTTCTGTTCGGCATGACATATCATTTTAATTGCTCATTTGCACATGATATGTCATGCACTTTCCATGCCCCGCGCCTCTCGAGCCTCCAGCGGTCTGCCGCCACAAAGCCAGCGTGCCATTCGCCAGTTGGGCGAAGACTTGCGCACCGCACGCAAGCGGCGACGCATCCCGCAGAAACTGATGGCCGAGCGTATGCTGGTGTCGGTGCAGACGCTGCAGCGTCTCGAAGCCGGCGATCCGACCGTAGGCCTCGCCGCGCTGGCGAGCGCTCTCTTCGTGCTGGGTATGACGGCTCGCCTGGAATCGCTCGTCGCCCCTGAAACCGACAGGGTCGGGACCAGCGAGGAAATCGGCCGCCTGCCGCACAGCATCCACACGCCGCGGCGCGACGATCCGCTGGATTTCTAAGCCATGGCCGACATCGAAACCTTCGTTTTCGTCTATCTGGACGGCGTTGCCGTCCCTGCGGGCCTTTTGCGCCTCCACAGCGAGCCGCGTGCCAGCTACGCGACCTTCGCATACGGCAATCGCTATCTCGAGCGGCCCGACCGTGTCGCGATCGATCCTGTGACCCTGCCGCTGCCGCCGGCCGGCACGCGCCAGGAATTCCGGACCGAGGAAGGCTTTGCCGTCTTCAATGGGATCCGCGACGCCGCGCCCGACGGGTGGGGTCAGTATCTCATGTACAAGGCGATGGGCGAGCGAACGCCAAGCGAGGCGGATCTCCTGCTCGCGTCCGGTGACCACCGCGTCGGCGCACTGGCGTTCGGTCCCACGCTAGAGGCGCCAAGGCGCCTCGCGCCCTGGGGCGAAGCCGACGCGCCCGGCGAACAGTTCACCCTGGCAGAACTGGCCGCCGCCGCCGAAGAAGCGCAGGAGGTCGACCAGCTCAGCGAAAATCTGCGCCCCCTCTTGACCGCCGGCTCGTCGCTGGGCGGTGCGCGTCCCAAGGCGGCGACGACGATCGAGGGCCAATCCTGGATCGCCAAGTTTCCAGCACGCAACGACACCTTTCCCGAGTGCCGGGTCGAGCTAGCCACCATGCGGCTCGCCGCTGAATGCGGGCTCGACGTTCCGTCGCTTCGCTTCGAGCAACTGCTCGGCCGCGACATCTATCTGATCGAACGTTTCGATCGCAGGCTGGACGGCAACCGGATGCTGCGCACCTCCTTCGCATCGGGGCTTACGATGCTGGGCGCGCATGAAAGCGAGGTCAGCCGCTATGCCTATGCCGATCTGGGCGCGACGCTACGCCAGCACGGCACTGCGGTCCGGCGGGATCTCGAGGAACTGTTCAGGCGCATGGTCTTCAATATCCTCGTCACCAATGACGACGATCACCTGCGCAATCATGGTTTCCTGTGGGACGGGAAGGGGTGGCGGCTGTCGCCGCTCTATGACGTCGTTCCCAAGCCGCAGGTGGGCCTGGATCGCCGGCTCGTGCTGGGCGTGGGGGCCGAGGGTCGCCAGGCCAGCCTTGCCAACGCGCTCTCGCAGGTCGCGCAGTTCGACCTGGGGGAGGAGGATGCGCGCGCGATCGTTATCGCTATGGCCGATAGGGTTCATGCGCGGTGGCGTGCCTGTTTCGAAGAGGCAGGGGTCAACGTCGCCGACCAGGGCCGTTTTGCTACCTGCTTTCGCCTGGCGGACCCCGAACATCGCGCAATCGGCTGACAGGCCAGCGATTTCACGCCGAAGGGCGTCACAGGGCCCCGGCGCTCCAGAGGGATTTCAGGCAGCGCGCGCTTCGGCCGACGCGGTAGAGAAAGCAGCGGCGGAAGAGGGCGCTGCCTTGGTCATGCCAGCCGCCGCGGCGATCAGCCGCTCCCGCATCGCCTTGCCTGGCTTGAAATGCACCGATCGCTTGGCCGGGACCGGCACGGCCAAGCCGCTGCGTGGATTTCGCCCGGTGCGAGCCTCGTGCAGCCGCGTCAAAAAGGCACCGAACCCGCGCAGCTCGACACGCCCGCCAGCGGCTAGCTGGTCGACGACCGCCTCGAAGAAGAGATCGACGATCTTTTCAATCTCCTGCGCGGAGAGTTCCGGGTTTTCCTTGCCCAGGAGGGCCACGAGTTCAGATCGCACCATGGCTGGAGCCTGCTTCACTGGTTTGTCACTGCATCCAAGGTAAGTCATCCGCTCGCCTATCTCCACATTTTATGTTGGTGTCGTAATGATTTAGTTTGAGTGTGGTTGGTCGGGCTGGCAACTCACCGCGGCACGATCTGAAGGTCCGGACTGAGCTGCGCCCGCATAGCCCGGATCCTATCGGTCGCATCGTCCGCAGACATGCCGAGCGTCATCAGGGCCTGAGCGCCGAGCCCAAGCCCCGCAGCATAGTTTTCGGGAAAGACATGTGCCGCGCCCGCCTGCGCCAGCTCACCCAGATGCGCATCGTCGCGGAGGCTGGCGATCACATGGATCGCGGGGTTCAGGCGCTTGGCTTCGCGAATGATGCGCACCGACCGATGCCAATTGTTGACAAGCACGATGATGGCTGCGGCGCGATCGACGCCGGCTGCCTTGAGTATTCCCGCTCGGCTGGCGTCGCCGAAAACCGCTTTATGACCGTCCTGTTGGGCGCGGCGAAGGCGCTCCACGTTTCGCTCGATCGCCAGGTATGGAATTTCGCTCGCCTCGAGTGTGAGCGCGACCAGACGGCCCACGGGGCCGCAGCCGGCAAGCACGACGTGACCCTTGAGCTCCTGAGATGTTGTGCGAACCGCAGTTTCGATCTCCGCGCCGAGCGGATCCCGGCTCCGCAGGATGAGATCTCCGGCCCGGTCGCTCCACTGCGCCAGGATCGGTCCGACGAGCATGCTCGCGGCGATCGCGCCCAGGACGGGCTGGCCGATCGCGGGCGACAGAAGGGCGCTATCGAGCGACCGACCCACGATGAGTAGCCCAAGCTCACCCGAATGCGCCAGAAGCAAGCCGGTCTTGACCGCGCTGCTTGCCGGGAGGCCTGAGAGACGGGTGACGCCAAAGACGACCAGGAACTTGACGACAAGGATCGCGGCCAGAACGAGAAAGGTGACAGCCGGCTGGGCCAGGATCTGCGACCAGTCGACCGACATGCCGATCGTCACGAAGAAGACGCCCAGCAGCAGATCGCGAAATGGCCGGATTTCCTCTTCGAGCTGGTGCCTGAAGTCACTTTCGCCGACCATCATCCCGACTACGAAGGCGCCGATAGGAAGCGACAGTCCGATCTTTTCCGCTGCAAGCGACGCGCCCACAACAAGCGTCAGCACGCCCAGCAGGAAGGTTTCGTCCGGGCCGGATCTCGCGACCCACCCGAGCAAACGGCCAAGCGTGCGCCGTGCGAGAAGCGCCACGCCCGCCAATGCCACGAAGCTGACACCCATGCGCAGCAGTACCTTTTCCATCTCGACCTCGTTGGCCGCGTCTGGAAGGGCAGCAATGAGCGACAGCAGGATCAAAGCGACCAGGTCCTCAAACAGGACTATGCCGGTCGCAGCCACGCCGTGGCGGCTCGATACCGCGTCGGTGTCGACGAGATGCTTTTGGATGATGGCGGTCGATGACATGGCGATGGCGCCGCCCAGGAGGGCCGCTGGCAGAAGCGGCAATCCTACGAGGAAATGGCTCGCAGCTCCCGCCAGCAGTGTTGCGCCTGCCACGGTTCCGAACCCGAGCCCGATCATGGCGCCCCCGCTGGACAGCAGCCGAGGCACGGAAAATTCAAGGCCAATCACGAACATGAGGAGAGCGATGCCGAGCTCGCCGAAAAAATGGGTGCCTTCGCTGTCGGTTACTGCGCCTATGCCATGGGGGCCCAGGAGCAGGCCGGCGGCGAGATAGCCCAACACCGGCGACAGGCGGAGCCTCGCCAGGATGGCAACTGCCACAAATGCAGCCGCGATCAGAAGGAATGTCTGAGCAAGCTGTTCTTCCATGAATTCAAGAGCCTTATCCAGTCGCTAGTTGGATTTGGGCGTGATGTAGGATGAAAGAGGGAGATGTCATCGGTTGATGCCAGCCACCCGACCTAAAGACGGCACCCGTCAATCATTGTGATGATTTATACATCAAAACTAGCTTTTGAGGGTGGGAAATGATGTGATATATGGGCAAAAGGATGCAAATTCGGAGTAGCATCGGGTCGCGCTAAGGTACGGCAGCTTCGCAAAAGGGGCTGCCGCTTCGGCTCGCAGTCCTTTCTCGACCGATAGCTTGGCAGCTAAGGGGACGGTTCGCCCGCGCTTCCGACATCGCGCTCTCAGGACGCTCGCGACGCTACCGCGTCGTTGCGCGACGTACCTGCGGATCAACCGGCGGCCAGTCGGGCCTGCTCCCTCGCAAGAAGGCTTGGTGCATGGCCGGGGCGTCCGAAGAGATAGCCTTGGACCTGGTCGCATCCCTCAGCCACCAGCAGATCGACGTGCCCACTGGTCTCAACCCCTTCGGCGAGCACAGGGACGCCAAGGCTGTGGCCCAGCGCGAGCACCGCCCTGATGATTGCTCTGGCCTGCGGCCGCTCTTCGGACCCGATGACGAATGATTTGTCGATCTTGATCTTGTCGAAGGGGAACGAGTTGAGCGTATCGAGCGAGGAATAGCCGGTGCCGAAATCGTCGATGGCAATGGCGATCCCCATCGCCTTGAGTCTACGCAAAATATGCAAGGCGCGCGGCTTGTCGGCGATGATCGCGGTTTCAGTGATCTCCAGTTCGAGACGCCTTGGTGCGAGTCCGGTCTCCAGAAGGGTCTGGGCCACGCTCTCGGGCAGGCTCGCCTGGCTCAACTGCACGGCGGAGAGGTTGATGGCCACGGTCAGTCCGTCACCCCAGCGGGCCGCCTCCTCACAGGCTTGCCGCAGCACCCACTCGCCAAGCGCCAAGATCTCGCCGGTTTCTTCAGCAACGGGAATGAAGATGTCAGGGGGGACCAGGCCGCGCTTTGGGTGGGTCCAGCGCAGCAGAGCTTCATAGCCGTTTACCCTGTCGTCCTTGAGCGAACGCTGCGGCTGGTAGAGGATCGTCATCTCACCGCGCGCGGCGGCGCCCCGAAGATCGGCCGCGAGTTGCCGGCGTTCGCGCGCCTGCTCGTCCATGCCTTTTTCGTAATAGCAGATCCGCTCGCCTACCGTCCCTTTTGCCCGGTACATGGCCAGATCGGCATGATTGCACAGCTGTTCGCGATCCTGGCTGTCAGCCGGATAGGTTGCGATGCCAAGGCTCGCATGGACGCTCAGATCGTGCGCATTGCCGGCATTGATCGCCGCCAGCCCGGTGCTCAGGCGCGTCACAAAGTCGGCAAGCTCATAATCTTCCCGGTACAGAATTGCGGCGGCGAATTCGTCGCCACCCAGCCGGGCGACATGTTCATTCTCGCGAACCGCGTCCTTGAGCGCTGCGGCGACCATCTTCAATGCTTGGTCTCCGGCTGAATGGCCGCGGCTGTCGTTGATATCCTTGAAATTGTCGAGGTCGACAACGACCAGTCCCAGGCGCGAACCGGCTCGCGCCGTAACGTCCAGATCGCGGTCGACGACATCGTTGAACCTACGCCGGTTGGGCAGGCCGGTCAGGCCATCATGCAGCGCCAGGTGCCGGATTCGTTCTTCCGAACGGCGCTGCTGGGTAATATCGTCAAAGGTGCTCACCCATCCGCCGTCGGGAAGCGCGCGCGAACGTACGCTCACCACCACGCCGGGATATTCCGAGATTGCGGGTGCGTCTCCTGAAGCGCTCAGGGCCTGGTTGAGGTTACGCTCGATTTCTGCTGCGCGCTGCTCGACCTCGGTAACGGGAAGATGGTTGGCAATGCCGGTGCGGATCACTTGTCCCACCGTCATTCCGCATTGGAGCGCATCGCTTCCAAGCCCGTATAGATCCAGGAAACGCTGGTTCCAGAGCAAAAGCCGACCGTCGCCGTCGTATAGGCACAGGCCCTGGTGCATATTCTCAAGGGCTAGGTCGAGTTGGGCCTTCATGCCTTGGACGCGAAGCTGATTCTCGCGTTCCTGTCGGCGCAATTTGATGCCCGTCCGCCGGCTCGTGATCGCCGCCGCCGCGGTCAGAGCGATCGTGCAGGAGACCGCGAGAAATATCCAGAGCGACATGGCGCGGGGAGACATCATGCTGAGGGGGGAGAATTCGCCACGCGACGGGATCAGCGTGATCGCGGTCATGCCGGTAAAGTGAAGCAGGACGACGGCGGCGGTGATCAGACCAGCGGCCGCTGCGCCTTTGGCGAGCGATCTGCCGCGCAGCGCAAGGGGCAGCGCCAAGACTAGCGGGACGATTGCGAACACGGCCGAGGCCGCGACATAATCGGCCTTCCAGCGAATGAGCGCAGGCATTTCGAGCGCCGCCATGCCAAGGTAGTGCATGGCCGTGACGCCGCCGCCCATAACCGAAGCGGCAAGAAGCGAGCCGAGCCAGTGCGGCGCGCGTGTCGCAATGAAGAGGCCCGCTGTCGCGCCTGCCAGCACGACCAAGAGCGAGACCACGGTCTGTTGGACATGATAGCCCATGACGATGCCGGGATCGTAGCCCAGCATCGCGATGAAGTGCGTGGCCCAGATCCCAAGACCGGCAGTCAACCCCGCCATCGTCAGCCACAAGCTGCGCGAACCCGTGTCTGTCCAGGCCGCCTGGCGACACAGGCGAACGGTTGCTGCCGCCGTCAGGAGACAGACTATAGCCGCGAGGATGACCAAGGGCGCGTCATGTTGATCGCGCAGGCAAAAGAGAAAGGGGAACATCGCCAATCGAAACTGGAGGAATTTGAACCGTCCCCATTTCAGAAAGTGATTAACGGAGTTCCGCCTTTTGCGACAAAATGCGTAAAATTCGAACGATACGCGCGAAAGGCTTTCCGCCGGCAGTGCGGTCGCCCATCCTCTTTGCTCTCGCGGACAGGTCCGCGCTCGGAGGCGGACATGCGCATCGCGATCTTTGGCACGCGGAAATACGACCGGCAGTTCCTGACCCAGGCGAACGCGGCCTATGGGTTCGATCTCGATTTCCTTGACGTTGCCTTGTCGCCCACGTCGGCGCAGCTCGCGCGCGGTTTTGACGTCGCCTGCATCTTTGTGAACGATATCGCCAACCGGCAGGTGCTCGAGATGTTGGCCGAAGGCGGGGTGGGTCTCGTCGCGTTGCGCTGCGCAGGCTATAACAATGTCGATCTCGTGGCGGCCGAGACGCTCGGTCTCGCCGTAGTGCGGATGCCGGGCTACTCGCCGCACGCGGTTTCCGAATTCACGATCGGTCTCCTGCTGGCGCTCGATCGCAAGATCCACCGCGCATGGTCCCGAGTTCGTGAGAACAATTTCGCGCTCGATGGCCTTGTCGGCCGTAACCTGCACGGACGTGTCGCCGGCGTCGTGGGAACGGGACAGATTGGCGGGCTTGTCGCTCGATCCTTGCGGGCTGGCTTCGGCTGTGAGGTCCTGGCCAGCGATCCTGTCGTTGACGAAGCGCTCGTCGCAATCGGCGTGCGCTATGTCGAGCGCGAGGACCTGCTTCGCGAAGCGGATATTATCACCTTGCACTGCCCGCTCACGCCCGAGACCCGCCATCTGATCGATGGCAGCGTCCTGGCGACAGCGCGGCCCGATCTGGTTCTGGTCAATACCAGTCGCGGTGCGCCTATCGACAGTGCCGCGCTGATCGAGGCGCTCAAGGCGCGCCGGCTGGGCGGTGTTGCGCTCGATGTCTATGAGCAGGAGGCGGGCATCTTCTTCGACGATCTTTCCAGTGAGATCATCGACGACGACATCCTCCAGCGCCTGCTGACATTTCCCAATGTCCTGATGACGGGCCACCAGGCCTTCCTCACCGAAGAAGCGCTGACAGCTATCGCTGAGACCACCTTGGAAAGCATCCGCGCTTATTCCGCCGGCGAGCCGCTGTGCCACCAGTTGCGCCATCAAGCCACTCGGCCGGGGGCTGGATAAGCGTGCGACGGCTCATTGTGTCCGGGATCCACCCCGTCCACCTATGTCCGATAAATATGATTCTCGGACATAGGATTTACGCCGGGAGTGGGCTCTGCTAGGCTGATCGCGATGGCACGCGACCTGCTTCCATTATCGATCAATCTTCCCGCCGATCTTCTCGCGGAAATTGGGGGTGCGCGCGAAACGCTGGCTGCTGCAAAGGCCAGCTCGACCCAAAAAGCGTATGCCAGCGACTGGGAACGCTTCTGCGCATTCTGCGATGCGCGCAACGTCGAGGCATTGCCCGCCCACCCCGACATCGTCGCGCTTTTTGCCCATGTCGAGGCCGAAGCTGGTATTGCGCCCGTCACGATCGGACGCCGCGTTGCGGCGATCAATCATCACCATAAAGAGGCTGACTTCGCTTCACCCACGGCGCGCGACGCGGCCGGCATCATTGCCCAGATGATGGCGGGCGTTCGCCGACGCTATGCGCGCAAGAAGGTCCAGAAGGCGCCGGCGGAGGCTGATGTCCTCAAGGCCATGCTCGCCACGATAAAGGGCAATGGTTTGCGAGCCGTTCGGGACCGCGCGATCCTGGCGATCGGCATGGCCGGAGCGTTCCGGCGTTCTGAGCTGGCCGCGATGCAGCTGGGCGATCTCGTCTTCACCGCCAAGGGCGTTCGCATTACCATCCCGAAATCGAAGCGCGATCAGGAAGCACTCGGACAAGTTGTGGCCATCCCCGAGGGCCGGGTGATACAGCCGATCCGGCTCTTGAAGGCCTGGATGTCCGTCGCCGCCCTCGACGGCGCTGATAGGAAGGCCGGCGAGGCACAGCAGGCGCCTCTTTTTCGGCGGCTGACCCGGTTGGACGGGCTTACCGATCAACCGATGACCGACAAGACGGTCGCGCGGCTCGTCAAGGCCTGCGCGACTGCGGCAAGCCTCGATCCTGCCCTCTACTCAGGCCATTCACTTCGCGCGGGGTTTCTCACAGAGGCAGCATCCCAGCGCGCCAATCTCTTCAAGATGAAGGACCACAGCCGGCACAAGTCGCTCGATACGGTCGCGGATTATGTGCGCGACGCTGCGATGTTCGATGACCACGCGGGCGACAAGTTTCTGTAAATGCTGCTGTTCACCGATCTTCTCGAAAAGGCCGGGCTTGACCCGGCCGATGTTCGCCTCCTGCGGCACCAGACCAAGGCGTCGACGGGGCGCACGCCTTATGGCCTGTGGCGCGACGACCGACCGGCCTTCGAGGATTATCAGAGCGTCCAGACCGCCGGAAATCGGGCCAGCCTGGCCGCGCCGATCTGGGCGAGCTTTGTCGCGCCGCCGACAGGAGGCTCGTTGTTTGCCGGAATCTACACGGCGGAGCATATCGGCGCCGCGCCTCCAGGCTGGCTGGACCCGCTCCACCAAGTCGCCGGCGTCACCTTGACCGCCGATACGCTCGACCAATACCGCACGGCGCTCACCTCGCATCTGGAGCCCTATATCGGTCGGCTCTGGATTGAATGGGGCGCGGGCGCGCGCAAAGGGGTGCAGCGTCCCGACCGTCAGAACAAGCCGATCATCGAGCTCACGCGCGCATTTCGTGAAGACGCCTTTCCCGGGTACACGCACTTCGTGACGAACGTATCGCAGGTGCAGAGCCTGCCGGCGACATGGGTGTCAGCGCTGCGGGCCGCACGCGGAATTTACCTTCTCACCTCAGCCAAAACGAAAGAGCAATATGTAGGCTCGGCGACAGGTGAAGGCGGGTTTTTCGGCCGCTGGATGAATTACGCTCAGGACGGTCATGGTGGCAATCTTTGCCTGAAGAGCAGCGAGCCAGGCGACTATCAGGTCAGCATCTTGGAAGTCAGTGGATCGGCGGCGACTGTCGACGAGATTCGGAGCATCGAGCAACTCTGGAAACGCAAGCTCCAAAGCCGCGAAATGGGACTCAATCGAAATTGAAGTTGCTGCCCGGCCATTGTGCTGCAAGCCATGGCCGTTCTGAATCACCCCGTTCGTCTGGACGCTAATCGGTGGCGTGATCGACAAAGGGCGCAAGGCAACGGCAAGCCGATATCGTTGAGCATGGCGAGCGCTGAACCCCACCAGCGGGTCTGCCGCATCCGGATGGGAACCTGCGGCGCTGGTTTTACGTCATTAGGATATTCAAAACGCTTTGAAGTGATTTTATACTGGTTAAGCCGAGGCAGAGCCTGGCCGCGTCGCGACAGCTGCGGGCCCTGGACACAGGACCCACGCAGACTGGCCGGCGGCAAGGTTCGCCCGCCAAACAGGTAATTGCGTGAAGAGCCATGACAGACATTGCACTCAAGAACGCCGTTATTCCGGCGCCGGCCAGTGAGGATGGACTGAACCGGTATCTGGCGGAGATCAGGAAATTCCCGATCCTCTCGCCCGAAGACGAATATATGCTTGCCAAGCGCTTCAAGGAGCATGGCGATCCGGAAGCGGCCGCCAAGCTCGTGACCAGCCACCTTCGCCTGGTTGCGAAGGCGGCAATGCGCTACCGGGGCTACGGCCTGCCTGTTGCCGACCTCATTGCGGAAGGCAATGTCGGCCTGATTCAGGGGGTCCGGCGATTCGACCCTGATCGCGGTTTTCGTCTTGCGACCTATGCGCTGTGGTGGATCAAGGCCTCGATCCAAGAATTCATCCTGCGCAGCTGGAGCATGGTCAAGCTCGGCACGACGGCCGCGCAAAAGCGCCTGTTCTTCAATCTCCGCCGGATCAAGAACTCCCTCCAGGCCTATGACGACACCGATCTGAAACCTGATCAGGTCCGCCAGATCGCCGACACGCTCGGGGTCTCGGAAACCGAAGTCACCAGCATGAACCGGCGGATGATGCAGGGCGGCGACGCCTCGCTCAACGTGCCGCTCGGGGAAACGGGCGAGGATCAGTGGCAGGACCTGCTGACCGACGACAGTCCGCTCCAGGACGAGGCGCTTGCCGGCGCGCAGGAGCGCCAGCGCCGCCAGAACATGCTGTTCGAGGCGCTCGGCACGCTTTCCGACCGCGAGCGGGATATCCTGGTCCAGCGTCGTCTGATCGATGAACCCAAAACGCTCGAGGATCTGAGCCTCGTCTATAAAGTGAGCCGTGAGCGCGTCCGCCAGATCGAGGTTCGGGCCTTCGAAAAGCTCAGCCGCGCCATGCACCGGATCGATGATGAGCAGCGCATCGCGAAACTGGGCGGACGCAGGGAGAACCAGGCACGCAAAGGCCATTGACCGCGGGCGGATGCACAGAGGGTGCCACCCGCCTCACCTCCCCTCTCGGGCGCTTTGCCTGCCTCCGCCGCTAGTAGCGGGCCGATATCTCGATGCCCCAGGTGCGGGGCTCGGCCGGAATGAACGTCGGGTAGCCGAACGAGCCGCCGACATTCCCGGCGTCGAGCAGGTAGCGCCTGTCGGTAAGGTTGCGCACGAACCCGGCAATCTAGAGGCGGTCGCTCCACAGGCGCGCTCCCGCCCGAGCGTTGATCAGGGTCACTGCGGACTGGCTGATGGCCTCGCTATTGGGCAGTTCGAAATAGAGCTTGGAGCGGTAGGTGACGTTCGGCGCGGCAAAGAGGCTGACGACATCTGATACGGGGTGTTCGATCATCTATCCCTGCCGACGCCTGCCAGCGGGGCTGGAGCCGAAAGCGATCGCCAGCATAGATACCGTTGGCAGGCCGATCGTCGATCCGCGCGCCCGTGTAAGCCATGTTGCCAAAGAAGCGAACGCCCCGGACCGGACGCACGTCCAGTTCCGCCTCGACGCCCGCATTGCCCGCCGACCCGGCATTGTCGATGCGGACCGCGCCGCTCGAGACATCGATGACAGTGACCTGGAAGTTGCGATAGCGGTCATAATAGACCGAAACCGCGCCACTGATGGCGCCGCGCGCGATCTTCAGACCCGCCTCGTAGTTCCAGACCGTCTCGGCCGGGACGATCGACAGGTCGGGTACAGGCCCCGTCGCAGCCGAAAGCTGCACAGCGGGTGAGCGACGGCCTTGCGAGATGGTGGCGAACAGCGTGCTCGCGGGCGACAGATGATAGACCAGGCTGAAGCGCGGAAGGAGAGCGGTAAAGCTGCGCTTGGCGGTATAGGTGGCCCCGGCCGTGTCGACAAGTGGCAGCAGCGGGCGGCCGTAGAGCGGCGCATTGGGCTGCTGCGCGGTATAGCCCGAGCGCCGGTCCTCGATCAGCAGCCGAGCGCCGGCTAGAAACTCCAGACGCGGCGCTGCCTTCCAACTCACATCGCCGAACAGCGACCAGGTCGTATTGCGGCCCGAGTTGCGGTACCAGCTCGAATAGGGAATGACGGTCGCCAGCCCTCGCGACAGAAGCGCGGTTGCCCGCGATGCAGTGACCTGGTTGTTCGCATCGACACAGCCAAGCCCCGGGACCAGATTGGCGGTGCACTGCAGATAGGTGCCGACCTCGGTGGAGAAGGGGACTGTCTGCGATCCGTTTTCGATGAAAGCGTTCCAGCCGAAGATCGCCCGCCATTGAGCGTCACGATATGTGAAACGGCCTTCATGGCTTGCCTGCCAGCCTTTGGCCTGCTCGGCGAATTCCAGATACCATGCTGCCGACCCGTCGGCGTCGAGCACCTCGCGCGAATTGAACCGGCGATAGCCATTGGTCGTCGTGCAGGACCAGCCATCGGCGATGTTCGCGGTCACCGAGAGGTTCACATCATAGACGTGGCGGTCGATCCCGAGCTTATCGCCCCCGAGCACTGCCCCGGACGCTGGCGAGCCACCGAGATAGGCTGCCCCGAAGATACCTTGCGCCGCCGTCGAGCCAAGCCGCCGCGACAGGAAGGGCGTTCCGGAATTGCGCTGCCGGTCGTAGGTAAGAACGAGATTCGCGGAAAGACTCTCCGTCGGCTGAAAATGGAGAGCGCCGCGCAGCCCGAGCTGGTCCTGCGCATAGAGATCATCCTGGCCCGGCGCGAGATTTGGGACGTAGCCATCGCGCTTCTTCCACTGCCCCGCGACGCGAGCGGAGATCCGCTCGGAACCGATGTTGATGAAGCCTTCCTCGCGCGGGGCGCCGAGATTGCCGATGGCGCTCGTGAGGCCGGCCGAGAAACCCGGCCGCGCAAGATTGGGGACCAGGCTGACCGCTCCGATCGTGGCGGCCGTGCCGAACAACGTCGCCTGCGGTCCCTTGGCAACCTCGATCCGTGCAAGGTCGAAGAGGCCTTGATAGGCGCCGCGCGCGCGGGAGATGTCGACCCCGTTATAGTAGACACTGACGCGCGGCGGCTGCTGCGCGGCGCCATTGTCCGACGTGATGCCGCGGATCACGACACCGGGGCTATGCGGGCTTTGGATCTGGATATTGAGGCCCGGCACATAGGCCGAGAGTTCGCCGATGTCCGTCACCCCGAGCTCGTGGAGGCGCGGCGCGGTCGCGACCGAAAGGGTGATCGGCACTCTAGGTCGCGCTGCTCGATCTTCTGCGCGGTGACGATGATAGGGGCAGCCGCGGCGGTCTGCTCGGCGGCCCGCGCAAGGGCCGGAAAGCTCGACGAGACGAGGGCGATTGTAAGGGCGAGAAGGCGGCGCATGCTGTCTTTCAAAAATCGAAGTGGTTCCAGGGCCGGGTGCTGGCCTTCAGGCATTCACTGCCTTCGCTATCCCGTCGTCGGTCTCGATACGATCACGTCCCAAGGTCTTGGGTCGGTAGCATGCCTGATCGGCGCGGCGCATGAGGTCGGCTAGGCTGTCTCCCGCCTGGTATTGCGCAATTCCCGCGCTGAAGCTGAAAGTGGGCAGGTCGGCCTGGCCATGTTCGCGCGTATGGGCGCGCATGGCCTCGACGATAAGGCCAGCCGCGGGCGCGGAGACCCGATTGAGCAGGATCACGAATTCCTCGCCGCCGGTGCGCGCAAGATGGGCGGACTTGGGCGCCGTACTGCGCAGGATATCGGCAAAGGCCTGGATAACCCGGTCGCCCATATCATGCCCAAAGCAGTCGTTGATCCGTTTGAAATGGTCGAGGTCGATCATCACGGCACAGAGCTGGCGCTTGCCGATTGGAGCCGATGCCAGCAGCGCCTGCGCCTGACGGTCGAAACCGCAGCGATTGAGGAGGCCTGAGAGATGATCGGTCTCCGCCGTGCGCACATATTCCTGAATGGTCGTCTGGATGACGATCAGCAGAACGGTGAGCCCGGCAGCCGTCAGTAGGATGGCCGTGCTGGCTTGGGAATAAAGCGCATAGGCGCTCCCGGCATAGTCTCTTGCGGTTTGTCCCGACCCCAGGGCGGCAGCAACGAAGGGTTTGATGAAAAAGTTGAGACCGCTCAGGAGAAACAGCCCGGCCAGGGTGTGGTTGAGCTGGCCCTTGCCGGTGCGAAAGGCCGTATGGCTGCACAGGAGAATGCCGAGGGCCAAGGGCAGCTGGAAGGCCAGCTCATAAATGAGATCGTCTCGCGTCCCGCCCCAGATCGCAATGCGCGTGATCAGGCCCAGCACGGCAAGAGTGGCGATCGCTGTCCAGGGTGGGCGCTTGCGATGAAAGATGCTGAGCGCGGCCGCCATGGCGAGGAAACCGCCCAACAGCGCCATGTAGCTCGCCAGCATGAAGGGCGCGGGATAATCGGTCAGCCGGATCGCAATCTCGCTGATCGGCGTCACCATGCCCAAAAGGTAGCTGACCCCGAACGCGATGACCGGACGTTGTCCCCGACTGATGCGGGCGATCAGGAAATAGCTGAGCGCAAAGAGGCCTGCCACCACCGCATTGACGATCAGCAGAACCACTGCCCATTCATACGCACACGAACCCTTTGCCTTGCGGCAAGGGTAAGCGAGTCTGGTTAACATTATCCTGATCCCGCAGTGTTCGGCCTACGTGCGCAGCTCCCGTTTTCGCGGGATCCCGATGGGTGATCGCCAGAGACTAAATCCGCAGGTTCAGTGAGCCCAAATTTCTTCAGACCTCTGTTTCCTTTCCTTTTTTATCTCTTGAATCTGCGTTTGCCGAAATTACGTCTGGGGTGCCGGACGCCGTTCGGGTCCGGTTGGACATAGAGAGCGTCGGCTCTACTGTACCGGCGCTTCTCATGCCCAAATTGCTCAACCGGAGGATTTGGAAATGAGAACCAATTTTGACTTTGCGCCCTATCGGCGCTCCACCGTCGGCTTCGACCGACTCTTCGATCTGCTCGAGACGGGCATGCGGGGCGATGGCTCCGATGGCTATCCACCGTTCGACATTCTGCGGAACGGCGAGGACAGCTATCAGATCACGCTCGCCCTGGCGGGTTTCCGTCCCGAGGACGTCGAGGTCGTGGCGCAGCAGAACCAGCTCACCGTCACGGGCAAGCGCGCCGATGACGACGGCAAGAGCGAGTATCTGCACCGCGGCATTGCCGCGCGGGCCTTCGAACGCCGCTTCCAGCTCGCCGATCATATCGAAGTCGGCGAGGCTTCCTTCGACAATGGTCTTCTGACCATTGCCCTCAAGCGCGTCGTGCCCGAGGCGATGAAGCCCCGGCGTATCGCGATCGGCGGGTCGTCCCCCGAGCCCGCGCAGATCGAGACGCAGCACCAGGAAGCCAAGGCGGCCTGATCTCGCGCTCCAAGTGGTTCTGCCGGCGTCGTTCCTTCGGAAACGGCGGCCGGCAGGCCATACCCCACAATCCAGCCTCAAAAGGAGATGATCATCATGTCTCTTCGTGATCTCATTCCCTGGAGCCGGCAGGAAAACCGGCTACCCGCGGTCGTAGGCGCTGAGCCGGAGCGGGATCGGACCACCCATCCGCTCATGTCGCTTCACCGCGATGTGAATCGCCTGTTCGACGATCTGTGGCGGGGCCTGCCGTCGTCGCTCACGGCCTTGGGCCATGTCATCGACTATCCGCGTATCGAACTCAGCGAAACCGACGAGGACATCCGCGTCACGGCCGAACTGCCCGGCATGGACGAGTCGCAGGTCGATCTCTCGATCGCGGACGGCGTCCTCGCCTTGAAGGGCGAGAAGAAGTCCGAGCTCGAGGACAAGGATCGCGGCTATTCGGAACGGAGCTATGGCCGGTTCGAACGGCGGATTCACCTGCCCAAGGGCGTGGAACCCGACAAGGCGCAGGCCAGCTTCAGCAACGGCGTGTTGACCGTCACCATCCCGCGCAAGGAGGGAGACGTCGACAGCGTCCGGCGCATTCCGATCAACAAGAACTGACCAGGAAGAGAGGGCGGCCTGATCGGGCCGCCCTCATCTTGGAGGATAGGATGGCAACGCAACCAAGTCTGACCAGTCCGCTACCCGCCGCCCCCGGGGTGCGGCCGACTCCCAAAGGGGCCAACGACAATGAAGATGCGATCGCCATGCAGCCGACATGGCAGCGCTATACCAGCGCGCTGCCGCCTGATGCGCAGGCGATCATCGAGCCCGATCCCTATGCCGACCACCCCGGGCGCGCGCGGCGGGGCCGCTGGCGGATGCGCTTTAGGGAGCGGTTCGCGCCCTTGCCCGATCCGCTGACGGGATGGACCGGGGCAGGAGATCCACTCTCTTCCCTGATGCTCGAATTTGCCACGCGCGAGGCTGCGGAGGCCTATTGCCGTGGGCGCGGGCTAAGCTTCATCACCCATGACAAGCCCCGCCGGCGCCCCGTCCAGCCCGCCCTTCAGGCCTTCCAGCTTAGTGCCATGGCGCCGCTTTGCTGCTGGCCCACGGGGCCCCATGCCCGCTGTTGTGGAAACTATCCAGTGCTTGCAGACCCCGGCCCCATTCAAGGCAGAGGCACCGCAGCCGATCCGCATCACCACGCGGGCCTGTCATGAAGCGTGGGGGGCTTTTTATCGGCGCCCTCGGCTGTGCCTTGCTGGCTGACCTCTTGTTCGGCTGGGGGTTCTCATGGGGCGGCGCAGCGCGGGATATCCCTCCCGTTCCCGCAGCAGAGCCGGTGCCGATCAGCCGACTCACCGTCGCTCCGCTGGTCAAGCGCATCTCGCCGGCAGTGGTGAACATCGCGGTGGCCTATCCCTCCCCCTATGCGCAAAATCCCCTGCTTCGCGATCCCTATTTTCGCCGTCATTTCGGGGTCCCGGACGTGGCGCTCGAGCCGCGCCTGTCCGCCGGCTCGGGGGTCATCGTCGATGCCGCACGCGGGCTGGTTCTGACCAACGCTCATGTCGTCAAGGACGGCCTCATGATCGTTGTCATGCTCCAGGACCAGCGCAAGCTGGAAGCCCGGCTGGTCGGCGTCAGTCCCGACGCGGACATCGCGGTTTTGCAGATTCCGGCTCGGAACCTGAAAGCCGCGCCGCTTGCCAGTGCCGATACCGCCGAGGTCGGCGACTATGTCGTCGCAGTCGGCAATCCCTTCGGCCTCGGGCAAACCGTCACGGCAGGGATCGTCAGTGCGCTGGGCCGCGGCCTGACGCCGCAAAGCCCGGTCGGCCTCATCCAGACCGATGCACCGATCAATCCAGGCAATTCCGGAGGGCCGCTCATCAACATGCGCGGTGAGGTTATCGGAATCAACACGGCGATCCTGGCGCCGTTCGAAGGCAATGTCGGCATCGGTTTCGCGGTTCCCGCGTCGGTGGTCCGGGACGTCCTGCGGCAAGCGCGCTCCTGACCTTTTAGCGAGCGGTGCCCGGCTTGGGCGCGACGCGGATCTGATTGCGGCCCCCGGTCATTGGCCGCATAAAGCGCCTCGTCGGCGGCCTTGAGCGCAGTGCGCGGGTCGGGATGATCGAAGACGTCAGCCACGCCCGCCGAGAAGGTAATCTGGCCGAAGGGCTCGTCATTGTGCCGGTTGACCAGACGCCGCTCGGCGAGGCTCTCGCGCAGCCGGTCAAGGCGCTCCTTGGCTCCGGTAAGGGTGCATCCCCTGAAGAGCATCACAAATTCCTCGCCGCCATGGCGTGAGATGTGGCATTTGTCGTCCGATGACTCCCCGCTATCCCGCTATGCGGGATCACTCTTCGCTGGGTCGAGGGAGATCGCCGACACCACACGGCGCAGATCCTCCTGACTGTAAGGCTTGAGCAGGATTGCGGCATCGGGAAATTCGGTGGATGAAATGCCGCTGCCATCGCCGCTGGCGAAAATGATCGCTGGCGCGGGGACACGCGCCTTGACGGTCCTGGCAAGGTCGATGCCGGACGCCTTGGGCAAGCCGACATCGGTCAGGACAAGGTCGACCTCGTTTTGCCCCAGCAGCGCTTCGGCAGCTTCGGCGTCCTCGGCTTCCAGGACGGCATGGCCAAGATCGGCGAGCATGTCCGCGGTGTTGAAGCGGATCAGTCCGTCGTCTTCGACAAGGAGGATACGGAGGGTGCGGGCCTCCCGCACGGGCTGGGACGCCGGCGAGGGCGATGGCTCCGGTGCGTTTCCGCCGCCCTTCGCGATCAATCGGTGCTGTGCTTCGTTGGCCAGCACGTGGCGGACTTTGCGGGCAAGCGCTTCGCGCGTGTAGGGCTTGGAAAGAAGCTCGACCCCCGGATCGAGCCGGCCATGATGCACGATCGCGTTCTCAGTATAGCCCGAGGTGAAGAGCACCGCGAGGTTCGGCAGCCGTTCCTTCGCTCGGCGCGCAAGTTCGGGACTACGCAGCGGGCCGGGCATGACGACGTCAGTGAAGAGAAGATCCATCGGCACGCCACTCTCGATGACGGTGAGCGCGCTTTGCGCGTCGCGCGCCTTCAGCACCCGGTATCCAAGTTCGGACAGCAGGCAGACGGCGGTCTCGCGGACGGCATCGTCGTCCTCCACCACGAGGACCGTCTCGGAGCCGCCCCGCACCGGTCCCGTGCTCGTATCGGTGAGTATGTCTTCCCGGGCAGTCTCGCGGCGCAGGTAGAGCTTGATTGTCGTGCCCTCACCCACCTCGCTGTAGATCTTGATATGGCCACCCGACTGCTTGACGAGGCCATGGACCATTGAAAGACCAAGCCCCGTCCCCTTGCCTTCCGGCTTGGTACTGAAAAATGGTTCGAAGACCTGGTCGATGATTTCCGGCGCCATGCCTGTGCCGGTATCAGTAACGGCCACCATCACATATTGCCCGGCGGTGACTTCGTCGTGCTGGCGGGCATAGTCATCATCGAGCCAGGCGTTGGCCGCCTCGATCGTCAGGCGGCCGCCATCCGGCATGGCATCTCGCGCATTGATCGCCAGATTGAGGATGGCGTTTTCGATCTGACCCGGATCCACGAGGCAGTTCCACAATCCGCCGCTCACGATGGTCTCGATCTCGACATCCTCGCCGATGACCCGGCGCAGGAGATCGTCCATATTGTTGATGAGGCGGCCCAAATTGACCACCTTGGGCTCGAGCGGTTGTCTGCGGCCGAAGGCGAGGAGCTGCGAGGCGAGCTTCGCGCCGCGCGAGACGCCTGCCAACGCATTCTGCACACGCTGCTCGGCGCGCTCATTTCCTGCAATGTCGCGCGACAGCAGCTGGAGGTTTCCGCTCACCACCTGCAGCAGATTGTTGAAATCATGTGCAACGCCGCCCGTCAGCTTGCCGAGCGCTTCGAGCTTCTGCGACTGGCGCAGCGCCGCTTCGGCAGCCTCGCGGTCCAGCGTTTCGCGCTGCAGCCGGCCAAGGGCCGTGCCGAGTTCTTCAGTGCGCTGCTCGACCCTGTGTTCGAGCGTCTCGTTGAGATTGTGGAGCTGGTCCTCCGCGCGCTTCTGATGCGTCACGTCGTAGCCGTCGACAAAGATGCCCGAGACACTGCCGTCCGGCTCGACGATCGGCTGATAGATGAGGTTCACGAAGCGGGTCTCGAGCGGCCCCTCCGGCGTGCGCTGGAGATGGGCTTCGAGATTGCGGCCCACAAAGGGCTCGCCGGTCTGGTACACCCTGTCCAGCAGCTCGATGAAACCCTGCCCGGCTATTTCAGGAAGCCCGTCGCGAAGGGGCATGCCGACCACATCGCGATGGCCGACAAGTTGCTGATAGGCGTCGTTGACCATGTCGAAGACATGGTCAGGGCCCTTCAAGATGCACATGAAGCTCGGGGCTTGGCGGAAGAGCCGGCGAATGCGATCGCGCTCCTGCGTTCGCAGTTCCACCTCCGAGATCAGCTGGCGGTTCGCCTGTTCGAGGACGCGCGAGGCTTCCTCGCGCATCGTGGCGACTTCCGCCAGCGCCGCCGCGCGCTCACGTTCCGCTTCGAAGGCATAGCTGCTCGTCAGGCCTGCGGTGATCTGGCCGGCAAGCAATTCGAGGAAACTCAGATATTGCTCACCGGCGGGACGATATGGATTGAGGCCGACCACGAGGGCGCCCAGTGGCCGGTCGTTCCCGCGATCGACCAGGGGAACGACGGCGCTCTTGGTGGGCGGACGGTCCCAGGATCCGGTTGGGAGATCGGCGTGCGTCCATTCGTCGATTAGGGGAGCGGTCCAATCGAGCTGAACCCGCTTGACCCCCCAGGGACCTTCCGCCGCACCTGCTGCATGCGCGCAGGGGTGATCGGGATCCATCCCCGCGCAGTTGCGCGCCAGGACAGGGGCGCCCGTTTCGTCGAAAAGGTAGACAAGCGCAAAGGGCATGTCGCGATCGTTGCGCGCGAGCTCCGCCTCGACAGCGTCGAGCACGGCCTCATGCCCTTGGGCGCCTGCAAGGGCCAACGCGAGCTGGCGCAGCGATTCCAGCCGCCGTTCGCTGATGACCCGGTCGGTCTCCTCACTGACCGCGCAAAACACGCCCTCGACCGTCCCCCGGTCGCCCAGGAGGGGGCTGTAGGAAAAGGTGTGATAGGTCTCCTCGGGATATCCCGCGCGCTCCAGGATGAGCAGAAGAGCGCGGTCCCAGGTCGCCTCGCCCTTCTGGTAGACCGTTTCGAGACGTCCTTTGATGTCGTCCCAGATCTCGGCCCACAGCTCGCGCGTCGGCATGGCAATAGAGCGCGGGTGTTTGTTGCCCAGTGTCGGCCGGTAGGCGTCGTTGTAGAAGAAATGGATGTCGGGCCCCCAACCGAGCCACATTTCGAATTTCGACGTCAGCAACAGGCGCAACGCGACCTTGAGCCCGTCGGGCCAGTGTTGCGGAGAACCAAGCGGCGTTGCGGTCCAATCATGGACACGCAGCAGCCGGGCCATCTCGCTGTCCCCCACAAATATGTCTTCATAGGTGTCAGGTATTTTTATGTTTTCGGTCAAGCGCGGCTCCAGACTGTTCATACGGAGTTACGCCCGGAAGGTCATGGTAGCCAGCAGCATCTTCGCAGCCTGCTCTCACGGTCGCTGTCTTACAGGCGCACGCCCGCCTCGCGCTCCATGATCATCGCGATGAAAGGCAAACTGATGCCGCCGGCTTTGCTTTCAATCTGGATGAGAAAGAGGCAACAATTCGTCGCGAAGGATGATCAGCGCGCACCGGCTCAGGTCCTCCGCGGCAGCAGCGGTCGTCGCCTCGGTGTAGCAGCGCAGTTCCGGCGCATTGCCCGACGCGCGCAGATGGATGACGACGCCGCGGTCGAATGTCACGCGCAGACCATCGGTGGTGTCGATCTCCACCACCTGGCCGCCAATCGTACCGAAACAGGTTTCGATGCGCGCCCGTTGCTCCTCGGCTGATCCCTCCCTGAGCCAGCCCAGAAGCGCCGCGCTTTGCGCCGGAGCCACATCCGGGAGGCGGTCGCTATGGGTCGCGCGCTGCGGCAGGCTCGCGACCAGTTCCGCGACGCTGCTTCGCCTGGCGGCCGCGAGTACCGAAACGATCGGCAAGACAGCGTCGCGCGTGGGAAGGGCATCCAGCGGATGGTCACCGTCGAGCACCGTCGAGCCGAGCAGGACGCTGCCATTGGCCTCATAACCGCAGACGATCGCGCCCGGGTCGGCCGCGATCTCCTCCTGCATGGCGGCGATCACATAGGGTGAACCGATCCGCGTCCGCCGAACCGCGACAAACGCGCCTGAAAGCTCGGCCGCGCTATTGCTGCTCACCGGGGTCACGACGCGGTCCGCGCCAAGCGCGCGAGCGCACAGCAGGGCGGTGATATCACCGCGAAGCCAAGTCCCCTGCGCGTCGGCGACGAGCGGCCGGTCCGAGTCCCCGTCCGTCGACACGATCGCATCGACCGTGTGGTCGTTCGCCCACGCGTGCGCCAGAATGATGTCCTCATCGCGAATGGCTTCGGTGTCGACCGGCACAAAGCTTTCGGATCGGCCGAATGGCAGCACGATGGCGCCGAGCGCCTCGAGCACGCTCACCAGGACGTCCTGCCCCACCGCGGAATGTTGGTAGACCCCGACTGTCACGCCCTTGAGTGCGTCCGCGCCGAAGAAGCCGACGTACCGATCGCGATAGGCGCTTGTGATCTCGACGGTCGGAGGCAGCGGTTCAGCGCTCAGGAGCGTGCCCGACGCATCGAAAAGGCTGTCGTCGGGTGAGACCCGCTGCTCGAGCATGCCGGCCTCGTCCGACTTGAGGACCTCGCCTGTCGGCCGGTAGAATTTGATCCCGTTACGATCAGCCGGAATATGGCTTCCCGTCACCATGATCGAGGGCATCTTGCGGCCCAGCGCGTAATAGGCCAGCGCCGGCGTCGGCACGAGCCCGCAGTTCACCAACACGCCGCCGGCGGCGCGGACCGCCGCCGCACAGGCCTGCACGATCCGCGGTGTGCTGGGACGCAGATCGCCGGCCAGCGCCACGGGCTGGCCCGGGGCAAACTCATCGATCGATCGCAAATACTGGAGGAATGCGCTGGTATAGGCAAAACAGAGCGCGTCGGTCATGGCCGAGACGGGTCCCCTGACGCCGCTCGTGCCAAAAGGAACACCGCTTTGCGCCATCAGGGTGCGCACGCTTTTGAGAGCGGCACCCTCGCTCGGCGGGGAGTCATCTACCTTCATGTCATTCGGCAATGCGTTCATGGCCCCGCCACTCCAGTTCGTTGTCATTGAGCAAATCCATGCTGTCGGGCGCGCGCAGCGCGGCGAGCAGATCGGCTATCTCGATCCTGGCAAAGCTTACCGACGTATCGGCAACGCCATAGGGCATGAACAGCCTTCCGCCATGCGCGATCGCCCCGCATGTATAGACGACATTAGGAACATAGCCTTCCCGGTCCTCATCGGAAGGCGACAGGAGTGGCACCGCCGAGCGGCCGATGACCCGCGAGGGATCATCCTTGTCCAGCAGCACCGCGCCAATGGCATATTTGCGCATCGCGCCCACGCCGTGGGTGAGGACGAGCCAACCTTCCTCAAGCTCAATCGGCGCGCCGCAATTGCCCATCTGAACCAGTTCCCAAGGATAATGCGGTCCCAGAATCCGCTCGCCTTCCTCCCAGTGATGCAGATCGGGCGAGCGCAACAGGAACAGGCTTTCATTGTCCTGCCGGCCGATCATCAGATAATCGCCGCCGAACCGGCGGGGGAACAGAGCCATGCCCTTGTTCCGCGCCGCCGGACCCGTCAGCGTCTGCAATGCAAAGGTTTCGAAATCGCGGGTGACGAAAAGCTCCGAGGCGATCGCCGCGCCGCTATAGGCGGTATAGGTGCCGTAATAGCAGGTCGATGCGTCGTCATCGGTGAAGCGCACCAGGCGAAGATCCTCGAGCCCGTTGCGCTGGGCGGGCGTTGCGGGAAAGAGCACGGTCTCATCGAGCCGCATCCCCTCGACGTGCCGAGTGAAGCGGACTTCACCGCCAGGCCCGGTCTCGGGCCGCGCGGCAATCGCGAAATCGGGTTCCGGCGCCATCTCGATCGTGCCGCACGGTAGGATTAGGCCCTCGCGAAAGGTGATCGAGGAGATATGCCCCTCGCCTACCGCCCGCAGCGACAGGACGAAACGCAAGCCGCCCTCCGGTACGCCAGTCTGGTCAGGATGCGGCACGATGCTGGGGTTCATCACCGCCGCTGCGCCAAACGAATATTCATGGCAGAAATAGGCGCCGATCAACTGGCGAACCGAGGGCGATAGACTGTCTGCCAGCTCCACCTCGCGCGCGACCTGCTCGAAGCGCTCTTCGAACACCCTGCGGATTTCGCGGTGGCGGTTCCCGAAATCGGCGAGGATGACGGCCAGTTCCCGGTCCACCGTCGCGCCCTCCATGGCGCGCACACCATTGATGATGCGATGCATGCGCTCATTCTGGACGGGGCTGAGATCGCGTGGTTCAGGCGCGATCTGCAAGGGCCGGACGACCACCCGCGCCGGGTTGGGCCGCAGCCGCAAGGGAATCGACTGGATCAGCGACATGCAGCGACGCTCCCCTCCTCCTGTCCCTCTTCCCGGTTCTGCGACCCGTCGCTCCTGGCCCTCAGTCGGCGCACACCAAGCGCTGCAAACTGCCAGGCGAGAATGGATTCGGCGCCCTGGTTGAGGTTGACCCGATCGACCTGCAGGCCGTCGAAACAGCCGCCGTCGGGCAAGGCCAGTCGCAGACCCAGATCGTTGGCGCCCAGATACCAGGCATAGGCGGTCTCGACATGGGTGAGCCATTGGGCGTCGCCGGTCGTCTCGAACGCCAGGGCGCAAGCCTCGATCGTGGCCCAGGCTTCAAGCGGCTGCTGGTCGAACGCCTGCGGCGTTTCATGGGGGAGCCCGAAGCTCTCTGTCCCGATCGGACGGAAATGGCCTTCCTTCGCGGTTTGGCGCTCGGCTAGCCACGCAAGCGCCTCGATCGCTTCATCGACCATATCGGGGCGCGCGAGCGCACGGCCCGCGCGCAGCAGCGCTTCGGGGAGGCGCGCATTGTCATAGGCCAGCACCGGCTCGAACCAGATCCAGTCGTCCCGGCGATTGGCGCGCAGCAGTTCCAGCAGGCGGACCGAGAAGGTCTCCATCAGCAAACGGGCGGGACGATGGCCGGGATAGACCGCCAAGAACGCGGCAAGCCCGGAAGTCGCGAAAGCCTGGGCGCGCGGGCTCTGCAGAAAGCTGCTCGCCGGAATAACCTTGTCGGCGAGCGCCGTGGCCCAGAGCTTGAGACCATGGTCATCGGTTGCCTGCGCGGTCCGACCCAGCGCCCAGAGTCCGCGGCCGAAGCTGTCCTGCGACCCTTCCGTCTCGAGCCAGTCCCGATCATAGCCCATGAAGTTGCGGAAGCGGCCCGCATCCTCGTCCCAGGCGAAATCGACAAAGGACGCGTAGATGTTGGCAAGGCGTGCTGCGCGCGGCGTATCCAGCCCTTCCAGGGCAAATTCGCTTGCGAGCATCAGCGCCCGGGCATTATCGTCCAGACAATAGCCGTGTCGGCGGTCCGGCACCTTGGAGCGGCTATGCTGCAGCATGCCGCAACCATCCGTCATGCGATCGATAGCATCGAGCGAAGGCTCTGGCGCCGGCGTGACGGACGGGCGCAAACCGACGAGCGTGGTCGCCAGGGGAGAGCCCAGCCGGGCCTGGGCGAAGAGCGACAGATAGCTGCCGCCGACCACCGGCCATGTCATGGCGCGCCCCGCCTGGTAGGCGCTACGCCGTAATTCGTCGCGGCGCCGACCGTCACCCAGCAGGTCGCCCACCGCCTTCGCCAGGGCGTCCGGCGAGGCGAAGGGAACCAGCACGCCGCATCCGTCGGACAAAAGTTCCTGTGCGTGCCAGTAGGGCGTCGATACGACCGCCTTACCGAGCCCCACGCTGTAGGAGAGCGTGCCGCTCGTGATCTGCGCTTCGGTCAGATAGGGAGTGACGTAGATGTCGCAGGCCGACAGCCAGGCTTGCAGGGTGTGCGTATCGACATATTCGTTGACGAAACGGACGTTGCGCTCGAGCCCGAGCGCGCTGACCTGCCGGGCAAGGTCCTCGCGATAGGCTTCGCCCTCGCGGGCCACCAGATGCGGATGGGTTGCGCCGAGCACCACATAGATGAGATCGGGATGATCGCGCACCAGCTGCGGCAGCGCCGAGATCATCACCTCGATGCCCTTGTTGGGCGAGAGCAGGCCGAAGGTGAGCGCCACGCGCCGCCCGTCGAGCCCGAAGCGGTGCTTTTCGAAAGCCGGGTCGAGGAACGGCATATCGGGAATGCCATGGGGAATCACCACGATCTTGTTCGCCGGGACGCCCATGTCGCGGGCAAGGATGGTGCGACCCATCTCAGTCATGACGATGATCCGCGAGGAGGCCTGCGCCAGCGCGTCCATCACGCGTCGCTGGTCCGCCGTGGGATCGGTCAGCACGGTGTGCAGCGTGGTCACGATCGGCGCACGCAGTCTGTCGACGAGGGAAAGGAGATGGTCGCCCGCCTCGCCCCCGAAGATCCCGAACTCGTGCTGAAGGCATACGATGTCGGGATTGAGCGCGTTAATATGCTCCGCCGCCGCAACATAGTCGGAGAGATTATCCTGCGCGATCTCATAGCCGACTTCGCGGGGATAATCGTGATGCACGCCGGGGTCGTTGAGCGCGATCGTCGAGATGGTGAGATCCGGATCGCCGGCTTTCAGCGCGGCGTGCAGATCCGCCGTGAAAGTTGCTATACCGCAGCGGCGCGGGGGGAAATTGCCGATGAGTGCGACATGGCGCACCGGCGGCGGCGTCAGATCGATAGTCATGGCAACAGATCTCCTTCAGCAAGTGTGGACCGAGCGGAGCGGGGCTCGGCGAGAACGAGGCGGGCGGGCGTGTCGGCATGCAGCGCGACCGGTCCGTGCGTGAGCCAGCATTGGTTGGCCGCGAAGGGCCGGCCGGCTATCGTGCCCTCGCCCGACAGGACGGCCAGACAGGCGCGCTCGGGCACGAGGACGACCTGGCCGCCCGGGTTGAGGGCGAACTGCGAGAGAGCGAAGGGCGCGCCTGCGCCGGGCAAGGCTTCCACCGGCTCGACCTCGGTGCGCGCTTCGAACAGGGCCTGGGCGAGGTGAAGCTCGCGCGGTCGCCCATAATCGAAGAGGCGATAGGTCACATCGCTGTGCTCCTGGACCTCGAGGACGGTGAGGCCGGGCCCGAGCGCATGGATCGTCCCGGCTCTGATGTAGAAGCTGTCCCCTGCCCGCGGACGAATTCGCCGAAGCAGCGAGGGTAGCGTTCCGTCGCGGGCCGCTTGGGCGATCGCCTGACGCGAAGCGGGCGCCTCGAGCCCGAGATCGAGATAGGCGCCCGGGAGCGCCTCGGTGACATGCCACCATTCATGCTTGCGGCCGGGCCCCTGTGGATGGACCTGGACCGACAGCGGCTCGCTCGTCTGCAGCCATTTGATCGTCAGGCCCGCATCCGGCGCTTCGAAGATCATTTCGCCCAGCGGCTGCGCCTCGTCCGGCGCCGGCAGGCCGTCGCGCCGGCCCCAGGGCTTGGCGACATAGCGGGGCGTCAGCCTTTCCGCCCAGCCCCCGGCCTCGGGGGCGGTGTCGGCTGGCTCTTCGCGTTCCAGACAGGTTTCTATCAGCATCGATCGGTTCTCCCAGGGATGATGCGTTTGAGGGTCAGGATGCCGTGGCGGCCTCGCGGGTGGCGGAAGGGCTCTCCTGTCCGGCAAGGCGCCGAACGTCCTGCGAACGCCCGCGCGGCGCGATTAGCACCGTGTCGCCGGTGGCTACGACGATGAGGTCGGAAACGCCGATCGCGGCGATGCGTGGCCCGGTGCTCTTGAACAGGCAGTTCCGGCTGTCGAGCGCCTTTACCTCGCCCTCCGAGAGATTGTCGGCTTCGTCGCGGCTGCCAATCGCATGAAGCGCATCCCAGCTGCCCAGATCCGACCATCCCATCGCCGTCGGCACGACGGCGACACGCGCGGCTTTTTCCAGGACGGCGTAGTCAATCGAGTCCGCGGGAATGGCGGCAAAGGCGTCAGCGTCGGGATCGATGCGCCGGCCTTCCCGCGTTGCCGACGCCAGCGCGGCCTCGACAGCAGTCAGCATTGCCGGGGCATGCAGGCGCATGGCCTCGAGAAAGGCATCGGCGCGCAGGAGGAATATGCCGGCGTTCCAGCAGTGACCGCCTTCAGCGATCATCCGGGCAGCGCGGTCGCTATCGGGCTTCTCGACGAAGCGATCGACCTGATGAACGCCTTGGCAGATCGCTTCGCCGCAGCGGATGTAGCCATAGCCCGTCTCGGGATGGTCCGGCGTGATGCCGAAGGTGACGAGCCATCCGGCGGCCGCCTGCGGCGCCGCGCGTTCTATCGCGGCGGCGAAAGCTGGAACATCGGCGATGACATGATCGCTGGGCATAACAAGGAGCAGCGCGTCCGGACTGGGCGCCTCGAGCGCCGCCATCGCGATAGCAGGCGCCGTATTGCGACCGACGGGCTCGAAGATGAGCCGGGCGGGCATGCAGTGGATGGCGCGCAATTGCTCGCCGAGCAGCGCGTCGTGACCGCGATTGGCGATCAGGATCGGTGCCTGGACAAGGCCTGCGGCGCGAGCACGCCGAACTGTCTGCTGGAGCAGGCTCTCCTCGCCGGCGAGCGCAATGAATTGCTTGGGGCTGGCCGCGGTCGAAATCGGCCAGAGGCGCGTACCGGACCCGCCGGACAGGATAACAGGAATAATCGAGCGCATATCCGAGCCACTTTTCCTGGGCAGCACGCACGAGGAGGCTGCGCGCAATCCTGTAAGAAAGCCCGGAAATCCCTCTCGCTATGCTGAATAATGATGAGGTGACAGGGCCGGCCGCGCCGGCCCTGTCGGTGGAGGATCAGTAGTCCATGGCCGGCATGGGCGCGGCCTTCTCATCCTTGGGTAGCTCGGCGACCAGCGCTTCGGTCGTGATGAGCAGGGATGCGACCGAGGCCGCATCCTGCAGCGCGGTGCGCACGACCTTGGCGGGATCGATGACACCCGACTTCACCAGGTCCTCATACTGGCCGCTCGCGGCGTTGAAGCCCCAGTTATAGTCGTCGCTTTCGAGCAGCTTGCCTACGATGAACGCGCCGTCCTCACCGGCATTGTCGCAGATCTGGCGCACCGGCGCGCGCAGGGCGCGGCGAATGATGTCGATACCGGACTGCTGGTCGTCATTGGCTGCCTTGAGGCCGTCGAGCGCCTTCAACGCGCGGAGCAGCGCGATGCCGCCGCCCGGCAGAATGCCTTCCTCGACAGCGGCGCGGGTCGCGTGCAGCGCGTCGTCAACCCGGTCCTTCTTCTCCTTGACCTCGACCTCGGTCGCGCCGCCCACGCGGATCACGGCAACGCCGCCGGCAAGCTTGGCCACGCGCTCCTGGAGCTTCTCGCGGTCATAGTCGCTGGTGGTCGTCTCGATCTGCGCCCGGATCTGCGCCACACGGGCGTCGATCTCCTCGCGCGCGCCGGCGCCATCGACGACCGTGGTGTTGTCCTTGTCGATGATGACCTTCTTGGCGCGGCCGAGCATGCCGAGCGTGACGTTCTCGAGCTTGGTGCCGAGTTCCTCGCTGACCACGCTGCCGGCGGTGAGAACCGCGATGTCCTCAAGCATGGCCTTGCGACGATCGCCAAAGCCCGGCGCCTTGACGGCCGCGACCTTGAGGCCGCCGCGCAGCTTATTGACGACGAGCGTGGCGAGCGCTTCGCCTTCCACGTCCTCGGCGATGATGAGCAGCGGCCGGCCCGACTGCACCACCTGCTCGAGCAGCGGAATGAGCGCCTGGAGGTTCGAAAGCTTCTTCTCGTGGATGAGGATGTAGGGATCCTCGAGCTCGACCTTCAGTTTCTCGGCGTTGGTCACGAAGTAAGGCGAGAGATAGCCGCGATCGAACTGCATGCCCTCGACGGTCTCGAGTTCGGTCGCGAGGCTCTTGGCCTCTTCGACGGTGATGACACCCTCATTGCCGACCTTTTCCATCGCTTCTGCGAGGATAGTGCCCACTTCGGCATCGCCATTGGCCGAGATGGTCGCGACCTGGGCGATCTCGCTGTTGGCCGAGACCTTCTTCGCGTGCGCCTTGAGGTCCTCGACGACCGTCGTCACGGCGAGGTCGATGCCGCGCTTCAGGTCCATGGGATTCATCCCTGCCGCGACCGCCTTCGAGCCTTCGCGCACGATGGACTGGGCCAGCACGGTGGCGGTGGTCGTGCCGTCACCGGCCTTGTCGTTCTGCTTGTTGGCGACCTCACGCAGCATCTGTGCGCCCATATTCTCGAACTTGTCCTTCAGTTCGATTTCCTTGGCGACGGTGACGCCGTCCTTGGTGATGCGCGGCGCGCCGAAGCTCTTCTCGATGACCACATTGCGGCCCTTGGGACCGAGCGTCACCTTGACGGCGTTGGCCAGCGTATCGACGCCGCGCAGCATGCGATCGCGCGCGTCCGAGGCGAACTTCACTTCCTTGGCAGCCATCTGCCTAACTCCTTTCCTTTGTCCTTCCTGATTTCGAGGGACGGGGCGGCCCGTCAGGCCGCCTGCTTGAGCTCGGCGACGGGCTCGATGATGCCGAGGATGTCGCTCTCCTTCATGATGAGCAGATCCTCGCCATCGATGCGAACCTCGCTGCCCGACCACTTGCCGAACAGCACCCGGTCGCCGGTCTTCACCGTGGTGTCGGTGAGCTTTCCGTTTTCGTCGCGAGTGCCTGGACCGACCGCGAGGACTTCACCCTCCTGCGGTTTTTCCTTGGCGGTGTCGGGGATGATGATGCCGCCCGAGGTCTTCTCCTCGGCTTCGATGCGGCGAACAAGCACACGGTCGTGCAAAGGGCGGAAATGCATGGGCAAAGCCTCCGGTTGCAAAACAAGAATGATGATCCCCGCCGTTCATCGGAACGACAGGTTCCCGGGAACTAAGAAGCTCAATTTGCCCCTTCAAGACCCTCATGAAAATTTTTTGGCACTCAATGGAACGGAGTGCCAATCGCGTCGATCTCAATGGCTTAGAGATGAAAAAACGTCTTGACGCGACTCCGCATCGTACCAAAATCTGGAGGGTGCGGATGAGGATGTCCGCCACGAAAGACAGGAAAGGAGGCTGACTATGTCGCAACCATTTTCCCGTTTTCTTCATCCCTTCGACGTCGCGCACCATCCTGATCTGGAGCCCGAGGTCAAACGCGCCATCCTGGCGTCGTGGGCATCGGACAGATCGGCCGTGCGCGACAAGCCAGCGCTGCGAAAGCCGCGCGGTGCCAAACGCGCCGTGCCGATCGACGAAGTGCTCGCGGCCATGCGCACGCTGGACGAGGGGGATTCAGGTCAAACCAGCTTGCAATGAGCGACCGCGGTTTTCTGGCGCAGCTGCAGGGCTACGGCATGACAACGGCGGAAATTCACTATTACCGCCCTGACGCGCCGTCACTCCTGCAGCTCTTTGTCTGGCAGGAATATGATCTCGCGTCCGACTTTCCAGTGTTGTTCGACTTCCTGGACCATTGGCGGCGCGAGATCACCGCCGCCCTGCATTCCGTGCGGATCGCCCATGAGCAGCTGATCCGACCCACCGAATGGAGCGCGGTCGACGGGATACTCTCGATACGATGAAACAGGCGCTGATCCATAGGCTCAAGGGCCGGGGCAAGGGTGTCCGCCTCACCTTGCCCTTCGACGATATCATGGAGTTCGCGATTGCGTTGCTGACGGTTGGTCCCGAGGACCTGGAGGCGCTGGGCTGGACCTTCGCTGATCGCAAGCGCTTCCTGGATCATTTTCTTGCGTCCGGTCGGGCCGCGCAGGGCGTCGCTCCTGAGCATCTCGGGCAAAAATCCATCGAAATCGTGGTGCCGCGCAAGGATCTCGATCGCCTGCATCGATTTGCGGTACGCGAACTGCCCAAGGCGGCCAGCAATGCCGCCATGCTCGACCGGGTGATCCGCGCGCTCGATCAGGCCGCGCAGCGCCAGGATGCCGGCAAAAGGCGAACGCCCGGGAAATCCTGACGACGTCGCCACTTCATTCACCATCCAATGAAAGGAGACATTCCATGCGTTATCAGCTGTTTCGCGACGACGACCATAGCCAGCGGGTCGCTGAGAGCGATGAATTCCAAAGCGAGTTCAAAGCGACCGAATGGGCGCGCGCGTGGGTGAAAACCAACGGCGATCACGATCGCTACCGCTTCCAGCAGGTGGACGGCGGCCGGCCCATGCTCTTGCTGAAGACCGTTGCCGGACAATGGTATGTGATGCCGCTCGCCGAGCAGGTTGCGGCATAGCCGATCTGGCCGGGTCCGCGCCCTTCCCCTCTCGCACCGGGCCTCGCCGTGGATTAGGCTTTCCAAGCGCCATGGTTCCCGGTGCGCCACAGCCACAGGCTCTTCTCGAGCCACAAGCGGACGACATGATGCCCGAACCCTATCGTTCAACGCCAGTGTTCGATCAGGACACAATCCCCTCCGGACTGCGCGGCAATCATCGAACCAAGGCGGGGGTTTGGGGCGTCATCCGCGTCCTGGAAGGCGCCCTGTGTCTCACCTATGTCGAGCCGCGATCCGAAATCGTTCTCGAACCGCGTGTCGTGGGCGTCGTGAAACCCGAGCAGGAGCATTTTGTCACGCCGCTGGGCAACGTGCGGATGCAGGTCGACTTCTACAATGAACCACCCCATGGGTGAGGCTGTGCCCAACTTCCAGAGTCCTTGGTATGCTTGAGCGCGGCAGGGCCGCTTTCAGGGTCCGATGCCGATCCGCGCCAGGGCCTGCGTCAAATCGCCTTGCCGGAAGGATTTGGTCAGGCGCGCGAGATCGGGGTCGATGCTGTCTGAATCGGCGTAGCCCGAGATGATGAGCACCGGCATCGGCTGACGCGCGCGAAGCGCCCGCGCCAGTTCGGTCCCCGTCATGCCGGGCATCAGATGATCGGTCATCAGAAGATCTGGCGTGAGACCCTCGTCCACCAACCGCAGCGCGGCCGCGCCGCAATTGGCCTCGATCACGCGATAGCCCATTTCGGTGAGCATATCGGCGGTTATCGTGCGGATCAGGTCTTCGTCGTCGACGAGCAAGACCATTCCGATCTCCCGTCGCTCGGGTGCTTGGGTGTTCGATACCGGCGCCGTGCAAGGCTCTTGCGGCGCAAGCGGCAGCCACAAGTCGATGCAGGTGCCCGACCCCGGCTGGCTTTTGATGCCCATGTGTCCGCCGAGCTGGGCCGCCAGGCCATGGACCATCGACAAGCCGAGCCCCGTGCCTTTGCCAACGCCCTTGGTCGAGAAGAAGGGCTCGATTGCGCGCGCGAGGGTCTCCTCATCCATCCCGGTACCGGTGTCGGCGACCGAGAGCCGCACGCGCGGCGCTCCTGCCTCACCCCGCGCGTTCGCCTCGAAGGTCACGCCGAGGGTCAAGGTGCCGCCGCCTGGCATTGCGTCACGCGCGTTGACTGCGAGGTTCAGCAGCGCCATCTCGAGCTGGTTCGCATCCGCCAACGCGCGGGGCGTGGTTTCATCCACGTCGAGGCGGACCTCAATCTGCGGGCCTGCGGTGGTTTCGATGAGGTCGGCCATGCCCTGGACCAAAGCTGCGACGTCGACGGCGACCGGCTTGAGCGGCTGCCTCCGGGCAAAAGCGAGCAGCCTCTGCACCAGCGTTTTTGCCCGTTCCGCGGAGGCGAGCGCTCCGGCAATCGTGGGCTTGGCGCGGTCATCGCCAATCCCCCGCCGCTCAAGCATGTCCAGGCCGCCGATGATGGGCGTCAGCAAATTGTTGAAGTCGTGCGCAACGCCCCCGGTCAGCGTTCCCATCGCTTCGAGCTTCTGGGCATGGCGCAGCTGTTCATGGGCCTGGTTGAGCGCCGCGGTTCGTTCGGCGACGCGGGCCTCCAAGGTCTCGTTAAGATCGCGCAGCCGTGCCTCGCTGATCTTGAGCGCTCGGGTGCTCTCCTCGGCTCGTTCGCGCGCCGCGACCAGATCCCGCTCATAGGATCTGCGATCGGTCGCATCGACGAGCATGACCCGCGTACCGACAGGTCGGCCCTCCACATCCACTCGCCGCCATTCCGTCAGGACCGGCAAGCGCCGGCCTTCAGCGCATCTCAGATCAATGGCGACCTGCCGGACGACGCCCTCCCTGTGAAGAAGCGGCGACACATGGGTCTCGGAAAAAAATCCGACCGGCCGGCGTCAGCACATCCTGGATTTTCCGACCGACCACATCGGCTTTGCCGACTCCCAGCCATGACAATAGCGTCGCGTTGATCCTGACAACGCGCAGCCGGCTGTCGAGCGTCACATAACCGCACGGGGCATGATCGTAGAGATCGTCGAGCGTTTCTTCGGGAGGCTGATCGTCGGGTGGCGGCTCGGACACTAGGGGCGCCTCAGCTATCCAGAAACTGGCGCATCGCCTCGATGGTCTCGGCCGGCGCGCTCATGTGCGGACAATGGCCGGTAGCCGCCATGATATGTAGCTGCGCATTGGGCATTCGCGCCGCCACATACTGCCCGACCTCTTCGGGGGCGACCATATCGCTCATCGTTTGGAGGACGAGGGTCCGGGTTTCGCATTTTGGTAAATCGGAGCGGTGGTCCGAAAGAAACGTCACGCGCGGGAAATGGGCCGCGATGCTGGGATCGGTGCGGCAGAAACTCTCGCCCAGATCAGAACCGAGCTCGGGCCTGTCGGGATTGCCCATGATGGCGCGGGATCCGTCACGCGCCCATTCGAGAAAGTTGCTGTCGATCACCTCAAGCAGTTCATCCAGGTCCTGGCGCGAAAATCCGCCCTTGTAGCCGGGCTCGTCGACATAGCAGGGCGAGGGACACACCATGATGAGGGAGGCGAAGCGATCCGGCTGCTCGATCGCGGCAAGCATACCCATCATCCCCGCGACCGAATGACCCGCAAAGATGACGTCGGAAAGGTCGAGTGCGTCCAGAACCTCCAGAATGTCGCGCTTCTAACCGTGCAGGCTGCTATATTTTTCTGGATCGAAGCCGGAAAGGTCCGACTGGCCCGCGCCGACATGATCGAAGGCGACCGTCCGGTACTCGGTCGAAAAGGCGGGAATGACGTCCTTCCAGGCCTGTTGGTCGCACCCGAAGCCATGGGCAAATACAATTGTGCGACGGCCGCTGCCAGAGACGGTCACATTGTTTCGCTGAAGCACGCTCATTCGTTCCGCACCAACTCCGTCCGTTATTTCCGGTGGCTTATATCTTCGTACATGCGCGGCGCGGGTGCAAGAACTTGCGAGCCTTGGCCGCCGCGACCGGTCTGGTCCGTGGACGAATGGTTGGCCTGCGCGACCCATTCTCCTATAGCGGGCACGCGGATCGCCCGTACATGATCGGGCGTTAACCTCCCCAGGGGTATTTGCATGCAGTCTGCTGGCCACAATGCCCGATCCTGAGACCTTGCGCCGCAGCCGCGCAGCACCTGATGATCTGGATTGTCTGGTGATCGGAGGTGGGCCCGCGGGCCTCACGGCGGCGATCTATCTCGCCCGCTTCCATTTGCGGGTCGTGATCGCCGACGCCGGCGCCAGCCGGGCCGGCCTCATCCCCCTCACCCGTAATCACGCCGGCTTTCCCGAGGGTATTGCCGGGGCGGACCTCCTTGCTCGCATGCGCGAGCAGGCTCTTCGCTATGGCGCGACGCTCGCCCAGACCTCGATCGCGCGGCTGGAGCGGGCCGGAGACGATTTCGTGGCCCATGGCGAAACGAACGCGTTCAGGAGCCGGACCGTGCTGCTGGCCACTGGCGTTTCGAACCATCGGCCCCCAATGGATGAGGCGATGCACGCCCGGGCGCTCGAGCAGGGATTGCTGCGTTACTGTCCGATCTGCGACGGCTTTGAAGTGACCGATCAGCGCGTCTGCGTTCTGGGGACTGGCGAGCGCGGGGTGAAGGAGGCGATCTTCCTGCGCAGCTATTCCCGCGACCTGTCTCTGATCGCTCCGGCCGGCGCGCATGATCTGTCCGACGAGCAGAGAATGGCGCTGCGCGATGCCGGAATCGCCGTCGTGGACGGGCCCTGCGCCAGCTTCGCGATCGGGGAGAACGCCATCGAGGTCGCGACGCCCGCCGGCACGCAGACTTTCGCGAGCCTCTATCCTGCGCTTGGATCGACGATCCATTCTGAGCTGGCGGTCGATCTCGGCGCCAAGGCAACGGACGATGGCTGCCTGGTGGTGGACAGCCACCAGCGCACCAGCGTGCCGGGCCTCTATGCGGCCGGCGACGTCGTCCTGGGGCTCGACCAGATCAGCCATGCAATGGGCGAAGGGGGAGTCGCAGCGACCACCATTCGCAACGACCTTGCGGAGCGCTCGCCGCTTCGCCGATAACCCCTGACCGTTCTTTGAGGGGACGGGCCCCTTTCAGCCGTCCTTGCCGCCCGAAATGACCGTGAACGGTGCCCCCTCGATGCCGCAGTTGCGGATCGCCTCCACGAACCCTTCCGTCATGAATCCCTCATAGCCCGGGACCAGATGGCCGCATTCCTCAACAAGATCGCCAAGGCTATCGGGACTATGGCGGCCCGACAGGAGCGCATCGCGGGCGAAGGCGCCCTGCAGCCGGATGAGATCGCGCCTGAGGTCCTGGACCACCGTGGCCAAAGCGTCGAGATCTTCCTGGGCCATGCACCGCTATAGCGCTTTACCGTAGCATTCGACAGCGTAATAAAATTTCTCTCGTCCGGGCCGCAGCCGCCCGGGGCGGGGAACACCGCGATGAAGAACGAACATGTCGATACCGATCTTGGGCAGTACCATGCTGCCAAGGCTCTGCTCGCGCTCGCTCAGGCTGAAGACCGTGCCGCCGCTGCTGCTGCTTCGCCCGGTGAGCGCGGGCCATGCCGCGGCCTGCTGGATGGCGCTTCAGGAAATGTGGCGCCTCCTCTCCGGCCTGCCTGCCAAAGAGACGCTTCACTGACCAGATATCGAGCGACCCCTCCTGCAGACTTTCCTCGCCTCGCATTGTGGCGAGACGCCGCGGGACGGGCGGCCATCGTCAGGGGAGCAAGCGGACTGAGCTTTCGTGGAAGGAGAGCCAGCGCGCCCGCAGCGTTTCCGCGCTCGAACCGGTCCCCGCCATTCCGGCATAGCCCGCGCCGACGATCGCGGCCAGGAACAGAAATGTCTTCATGCCGGCTTTTCTTCCGCCGAAACCGTGCCGCGCAGCGCTACGATATGATCGCGTAGCGGTTCGTAGAGCGGCCAGTCGAAGGATAATCCCGCCTCGTCGCCGGCGACCCAGCGTACTGTCGCGGGAATACCCTCCAGGCCTTCCAGGCGAAGGGTTACCATTTGTGCGGGAGCGACCCGCTGGCCCCTGGTCACCAGGCAGCAGCCGCCCCGCGACAGGTTGGAGACGTGCCCGGCGATCTTGCTGCGGAATGTTCGGCAGACGGCCGTGGCCGCAATCGCCTCACGCGGAAACTGTCTTTCATCGCTCTTGCCGGCCGCATGGTTCACATGTCGCCCCCCGTACGGCCCTGTCTGCGCCAGCTGTGTAAAGGATCGGTGAAGGGCGCCCTTTCCGCGCAGAATTGGCCTTGCCGGGCGGTCAGGACGCGGCGGCGACTTCGACGGTCTGGCTGTTCAGGACGGCGCGGCCATAAGCGGTGAGGAACGCGACGTCGGCTGCATCCCGGCCCACGCCGATCTTGGCAATTGCGGCTTCCTGCGCCATGCCGGTTGCATCGACCAGATGCCATTCGCCGCCCAGGAACACCTCTGCCACCGCATGAAAATCCTGGGGCTCGACGCCGAGCGCATAGACGCTGGCGATACGCGCCGGGATCCCCGCGGCCCGCACCAGGGTGATCAGAACATGGGCATAGTCGCGGCAGATGCCCTGCCGGCGAATGAAGGTGTCGGCGGCGGTTGTGTCCGACGTACTGGCGCCCGGCACATAGCTGAAGTGGCCATGGACCCAATCGCGCATGGCAATGACTTTCTGGCCGCCCTCCAGACTATCGAATTCAGCGCAGACGAAGGACTGGAACTGGTCGGACGGACAATAGCGCGAGGGCATCAGATATTGTGCGGTTTCGCCCGGCAACTGGTGGGGCGGGATCGCTGGCAGCGCCAGGCAATCGTCGAGGATTCGGTTGATCGAAACCGTCGCATGGTAGTCGACGCGCAGTTCGCTGCCGACGCGCACCCAGATCCGCTCCCCGATCATATCGTGCGCGGCGACACGCGCGAAATGATCCGTCTCCGACAGGTCGATGTGCGCTTCCTCGATCGATTGCTCGGGGATCGCCGCGGCTTCGAGCTGCAGGAGGACGTCTGTCGGCCGGTCGAACCGATAGTCGAGCTGGGCATGAATGGCGATCTCCATCAGGATCCTTCGCGTAGCAAGGCGCAGCCCTGCACGACGCGCGGGATGGCTCTCACGAAACACGCCCTTGCTTCCTACGTTCCTGCCGGCGCACCGCGACCCTCGCGAAAACGTCGCCCCTTCGTTTCCGGTGCGCAGCCCCTATCTCTGGGGCCATGTTGAAAAGCTTGATGGTAGCGGCCCGAGATCGGGACCGCCTTGCCGAGGTCACCGGGGTCCTGGCGCGCTATGGCCTCGACACGGCGATCGACCGGCTCGGCCTGGGCGGAAAGGATGCCCTTTCGGGCGAGGCAGCGGCGCTGCCCGCACGCACACGGCTGGCGCTGGAGGAATTGGGTCCCACCTTCGTCAAGCTCGGGCAAATTCTCGCCACGCGCAGCGATCTTCTTCCTCCCGACTGGATCACCGAATTGGAGCGGCTTCACAGCCAGGCGGCGACCCTCCCGTTCGAAATGGTGCGGCCCACCATCGAGGAGGCTTTGGGAGAACCTGTCGGCAAGGCGTTCGCCGCGTTCGATCCCGAGCCGCTTGCCGCCGCTTCGATGGCGCAGGTCCACCGCGCCCACCTGCACGATGGTCGCGCCATCGTCCTCAAGGTCCGGCGGCCCGGCATCCGTCCCCGCATGGAAGCGGATCTGCGCCTCATCGCCGAGTTCGCGGCGGTACTCGAGCGGGCCAGTGCGGAAATCCGGCGCTTTGCGCCCACCGCGCTCGTCCAACAGCTCGCTTCCGCAATCCTGGAGGAACTCGACTTCACCAACGAGGCCCGCAATGCCGACCGCTTGCGCGCCGATCTCGCCGGCAACGCGCAGGTCGTCATTCCCCGGATCCACTGGGAATGGACCTCGGAAACGCTGCTCGCCATGGACTATATCGAAGGGGTCGCGCCGCGCTCGGCAGAGGCCCTCGTCCAGGCGGACATCGATCCCCACGCGATCGCATCGCTCGGCGCCCAGGTCGTGCTCGACATGGTCCTTCTCACCGGGCGGTTCCATGCCGATCCCCACCCCGGCAATCTCCTGTGCTTGCCCGGAAACCGCCTCGCCTTGCTGGATCTAGGCCTGATTGGCCATGTCAGCCCCCGGCGCCGGGAAGAGCTTTTGCGCTTCGTCCAGGCTATCAATATCGGAGATCCGCAGGCCTTGGCGGAGACGCTCGCCCTATGGTCCGCCGGTGAGAGCCCGCCTCGCGAGCGGCTCCTTCTGGCGGCCGAACAGCTTGTCGCCCGCCATGGCGGCATGCGCCTGGTGCTCGCCACCCTGGTCAACGATTTTTTCGCGCTCATGCGGCAGGAGCGGCTGACCGTCCTGCCCGACCTGCTGCTTATCTTCAAGGCACTGGTGACGCTCGATGGCGTGCTCGCCAACATCGCCCCCGGCTTCGACCTGACCCTTGCCCTGCGGCAGGCTGCCGGGCGCATCGTTGCCTCGCGGCTCGATCCCGCTGCCTGGACCCCGGTACTCCAAGGTCTGCTGCTCGAGATCACAAGGATCGGGCAGGATGGCCCGCGGCTGCTGAGGCTGATCATCGAGCGGCTGGAGCGCGATCAGTTCATCCCTCTGCAGCGTGGGGGCACGGAGATCGCCGCGGCCGGGCGGTGGATCGCGGGCGCCATTGTCGCAGGATCCCTCATCCTCGCGACCGCTCTGGCGCTTTTCTAAGGCGACCCGATGGAGGCTCGCCGCTTCGCGGCTGCCTTTTCAGGCGGCCGAGAGGGGGTCTTCGATCACGCGGAGCAATTCGCGATGGTCGACCGGCTTCGAGACAAAGACAGCATCGTTGGGCAACGCGCCTTGCTCAGGCCGAACGGCGCCTGAGGAAACGATAAGAGCGATGGGAGGATAGGCATCGCGAATATAGCGCGCCAGGCGCAAGCCATCCATCGATCCGGGCATCTGGATATCGGTGACGACGATCCGGATCGAGGGCAGCGCCTGCAGGACCTCAAGAGCCTAGGCGGCGTTGGAAGCCTCCTCAACCGTATAGCTCTCGCCCTCCAGGAGATCGACAAGGATCATCCGGAGCACCGGAATATCTGCGGGTCGAGCGTGACCCGCCAGTCCGCGGCCAACCCGATGAGCGCTCCAAGTCCAATCTGAAACAACGGCCGGGGCAAGGGCAAGGGCAGCATTCGGGACAGTATGCCGCTCAGGATCACCGCGAGCAGCAAAAGCAAGACGATCGAGATGACTTCCAACAGGGTTCCTCTTTCTTAGCGCCAGGCAGGCTCAGCGCTTACGGACGAATTCGGCGCGCAAAACGAGGCCCTTGATGCCCTCGTAGCGGCAATCGATTTCCTGGGCGTCGCCGGTCAGGCGAATGGACTTGATGAGCGTGCCGCGCTTGAGCGTTTGGTTGGCGCCCTTGACGGTAAGGTCCTTGATCAAGGTGACGCTGTCGCCATCGGCAAGAACATTGCCTACGGCATCGCGCACTTCGACCGCATCGCCCGGGTCTACCGCGCGGGCCTTCGCATCCTGCGGGCTGATCCATTCGCCGGATGCTTCATCATACACATAGTCGTCCGAACTGCTCATCATCATCCCTTGGTTCACTGCGGCGGCGTCGCGCCGGCCTCTTCCTGGTCGTACAACAGCGACGGCACGGTGCCGGCGGAGCGACCGGACTTCGTCTCGCGCAGGCGCACGCCGCGTCCCACCCCGCTGCTCGGCGCGTTCTCGCCGAGCAGTTCAATGCCGGCGCTTTCAAGCGCGCCGATCACTTTTACCAAGGTGTCGACCACGCCGCGAACCTGCCCCTCCGAGGCTTCCATGCGCTGGATGGTCGGCAGCGAAAGCTGCGCGAGCTGGGCGAGTTGGCGCTGGTCAATCCCGAGAAGGGCGCGAGCCGCACGCATTTGTTGCGAAGTGATCATGCGCCCTCATGACGTATGAAACATCAAATTGCAATCTTATCCAATCACAGATCATGTGTGATAAGGCTTGCTAAACCAGACTCTTAAGGATCGACAATTGGCCTCCCAAGTTTTTCCCATCGCTTTCGCGCCTCGAGCTTCCAGCACGCTGCATCGCAATCTGGGCACCGCGCCCCTGATCGAGCAGGCGCCGCGCCGGGGAGAGGGCGTGCTTTCGCGCGACGGAGCCTTCGTTGTCGCAACGGGCAAGCACACCGGCCGTTCCGCGCAGGACAAGTTCATCGTCCAGGATGGCGAGACCGAGGCGGCGATCTGGTGGGGCAAGACCAATGTTCCCATGTCGCCCGAGCATTTCGCGGCGCTCAAGCAAGACTTCCTGGGCGCGCTGGGCGCCAAGGACACCGTCTTTCTTCAGGATCTCTTCGGGGGCTCGCAGAGCGAGCATCGCATTGCGGTACGGGTCTACACCGAGCTCGCCTGGCACAGTCTCTTTGTTCGGACCCTGCTGGTTCGTCCCAGCACCGATGAGCTCGCGACGTTCGTGCCTGAATATACGATCATCGACCTGCCGAGCTTCCGGGCCGATCCTGAACGCCATGGCTGCCGCAGCGAAACCGTGATCGCGGTCAATTTCGCGCAGAAGCTCATTCTGATCGGCGGTACGGCCTATGCCGGCGAGATGAAGAAGTCCGTCTTCAGTCTCCTCAATTACTTGCTGCCCGAGAAAGGCGTGATGCCGATGCATTGCTCGGCCAACATTGGCCCCAAGGGTGACACCGCCGTCTTCTTCGGCCTTTCGGGGACCGGCAAGACGACCTTGTCGGCAGATGCGAGCCGCACGCTGATCGGCGACGACGAGCATGGCTGGTCGGACAGCGCCATCTTCAACTTCGAGGGCGGCTGCTATGCTAAGGTGATCCGTCTGTCGGCCGAGGCGGAGCCCGAGATCTACGCCACTACGCGCCGCTTCGGCACGATCCTCGAAAATGTGGTGATCGATCCTGAAACGCGGATCATCGACCTGGATGATGACAGTCTCGCCGAAAACAGCCGGGCCTCCTATCCGATCGAATTCATTCCCAACGCGTCGGCCGACAATCTCGGGCCTGTACCCCGCAACATCATCTTCCTGACGGCCGATGCCTACGGCGTCCTGCCTTCAATTGCGCGGCTGACGCCCGAGCAGGCCATGTATCATTTCCTCTCGGGCTACACCGCGCGCGTGGCAGGCACCGAGATCGGCGTGACCGAACCGACCGCAACCTTTTCCACCTGCTTCGGCGCGCCGTTCATGCCGCGTCATCCGTCCGTCTACGGCAATCTGCTCAAGGATCGCATCGCGCGAGGTGACGTCAAATGCTGGCTCGTCAACACGGGCTGGACCGGCGGGAGCTACGGCACCGGCAAACGCATGCCGATCAAGGTGACCCGCGCTCTTCTCAATGCCGCGCTCGATGGCAATCTCGACGGCGTCACCTGCCGGATCGACCCGATCTTTCGGTTTCAGGTTCCCGTCGCCGCGCCCGATGTCGACGACACCATCCTCGACCCGCGCGAAACATGGGCGGACAAGGCTGCCTATGACGCAACCGCGGCCAAGCTCGCGCGCCTGTTCGCCGAGAATTTCGTGCAGTTCGAGGATGCCATCGATCTCTCCGTCCGCAATGCCGGGCCGCGCGTCGAACTTCACGCCGCCGACGCTTGATCACCAACGTCTCGATAAGGGAACGGCCTTCCAGCCTGCTTGTGCTATGACAAGAACCATGACCACCGCGATTCTCCACGCTTTCGAGATAGGCATCGATCCCTCCGACATCGACTTCATGGGTCACGTCAACAATGCCAGCTACCTCAAATGGGTACAGGATGCCGTACTCGATCACTGGCGCTCGCTCGCACCCAGGGAGGCCGTCGCGGCCCATCTCTGGGTCGCGCTCAAGCATGAGATCACCTATCGGCGTCCGACCTTTCTCGACGACCGCGTCATCGCCGCGGTCCTGCTGGAAAAGGTTCAGGGCGCCCGCGCCTTCTACGATACGGTGATCCGCCGAGGCGAAGAGGTGCTCGCCGAAGTGAAGTCGAGCTGGTGCTGCATCGATGCGGCCACCCTGCGTCCCGCCCGCCTGGCGCGGGAGGTGATCCAGCACTTTTTCACCGCCGATCCCCCTGGCGCTGCAGCTTGAACATAGCTGCCCACCAGCCCGTCTGGGGGCATCCGAACCGAATAATGAGCTTCCGGTATAAGATGTCCGTTCCGGGCACCGTCCTCGACAAGCCGGGCTCGCTGAACAATGACGAATTCGAGATCATCCGCGCGCATCCGCAAAAAGGGCACGAGCTTCTGCTGATGACCGAGGGCATCTCACCCATCGCCCTCGATGTCTGCCTGCACCATCACGAACGCGTCGACGGCACCGGCTACCCGTTCGGTCTGACCGCGGAGCAACTCTCGCTTCATGCACGCATGGGCGCGGTGTGCGACGTCTATGATGCGGTAACCTCCCGGCGCCCCTACAAGGATCCCTGGACGCCGTCCGATGCCTTGGCGAAAATGCTCGAATGGGAGGGCCATTTCGATCCCCACGTGCTCGATGCCTTCATCTCCAGCATCGGCATTTATCCTGTGGGCACACTCGTGCGCCTGCGCACCAATCGGCTCGGGATCGTCGTCGCCGGTAATGCGCGCGAACCGACCATGCCCGCCGTGCGCGCTTTCTTCTCCACGATGGAGCGCGAGTTCCTGCCGCCCGAAACCTTCATCTGCTCGGCGACCCTGAAAGGCGATGCCGCAATTGGTATCGAAAACGGCGAGGCGTGGTTCGGTCCGCGATGGCCCATTATCCAGGCGTTCGTGCTCGATAATCGCATGCCGACGGCCGATCTGATCGGGACCGGCCAAGCCAACATCGCTTCGCCGGCACTGGACCAACCGCGCGTCGCGACGGGAAATTGATCGTTCTGGGTCACAGTTGCCGCCGCGATGCCGACGGTGCCCTCATCGCTACATGCTGACGCAAATCTCTGAAGAACGGCCTTGGCTTTGCGAGTGGCTTGCCCTCTCGAAGCCCCCCAGTTTCCGCGACTCTGCGTGACGTTTGGGGGCTCTTTCGTCTAGAGAGGGACAGAGAATGCCATGCGGCATCCGCCAGCATGGCCCGCGGGCAAAGACATGACTGATACTGATACGCGCGTTGCAAACCTGGTTGCCCAGCAACTGGGTGTCGATCCCGACAAGGTGAGGCCGGAATCCCGCTTCATGGAGGATTTGGGTGCGGACAGTCTGGATGTCGTCGAGCTTGTCATGGCGATCGAGGAAGGCTTCGATGTCCAGATACCGGACGATGATGCCGAGAAGATCGTGACGGTGAGGGATGCCGCTCTCTATATCGAAGCCGCGATGGTCTAACGCGCCTGCGGCGCCACCCACGGGATCGATGCGGCGAACCCAAGTTTCGACTTGGGTCGCCGCACGCTTCCTTTTACGCCGCCACCGCCTCTGGATCAGGTCCCTTGTGGCCCTGTCGCGAAGCCCGCAGCCGCCAGGCAAGGCTGATCAACAGCCCGCCCCCGAGCAAGGCCCAGGCGCCGATAAGCCATGCGACGGACAGGATCGAGGCGATCGGCTGCAGATAAAGCAGGACCAGTATCGCGACGCCTAGCCCGACGGTGATCGTGCCGGAAAGGGCGAGGAGCACTTCCCCGCGGATTTCCTTGCGCAGCCGAACCGCCGCGACGATCTCGAGCAAGCCGACCGCTATCGCCCAGGCAGCAACCAGAACCAGTGTCGCCAACGCGTAGCTGACGGTGAATTCCAGCGGCAAGGCTACGAAGAGGCCGGCTGCTACAAGTCCGAGCACGCCGCGCAGGACCAAGGCGATCCACCGGTCCTCCTTGTGCGCGGCGCCCTGTATCCCGGCAATCAGTGAGGCGATGCCGTCGACGCCAGCAAAAGCGGCAAACAGCATCGTGAAGGCAAAGAGTGCGCCCGCAGGGAAGAGCAGCGCCGCTATGCCCAGCGCCAGAGCCAGGACACCGCGAACCATCATCCATTTCCAGTTTTGCGCCACCAGCGGAACGCCGCGCCAGAGCGAGGTATCGTGCATGTGCCGTCCTCCTTTACTCGCGCCGCTGACCCATGAAGGTCAGCAGCAACTGGAACAGGTTGATCAGGTTGAGATAGAGCGAGAGTGCGCCAACGATGGCGAGTTTGCTTGCCTCTTCCTGCCCGGCATAGGCATAATACTCGTTCCTGAGACGCTGCGTATCCCAGGCCGTCAGGCCGGTGAACACCACGATGCCCGCGATCGAGAACAGCATCTGCAGCGTCGAGGATCCCAGAAACAGATTGACGATGCTGGCCGCCACGACAGCGAGCAGACCCACCATCACGATCGGGGCCCAACGCGACAGGTCAGCGCCGGTGGTATAGCCCCAGAGGCTCATCGCCGCGAACACCGCCGCGGCCGTAAAGAAGGCGAGTGCAATGCTCTCACCCGTGAACATTAGGAAGATGCTGGCCATCGAGATGCCCATGACGCCGGCGAAGACGAAATAGGCTGTCCGGGCCATGGCGGCCGACATCTGATGTAGGCCGAACGATAGCAGAAGTACGAAGGCCAGAGGCGCAAAGATCGCCACCCACTTTAGCGGCGTGCCGAATATGGGCTCGTACAAGGCCGGCGTGGACGCGACGCCAAACGCGACCAGACCAGTAAGGGCAAGACCAAGCGCCATGTTGCGATAGATGCCGATCATGTGGTTTCGCAGGCCGGCATCGAAGCCCCGGTCGATGGGGCTTGCCCTGCGCTGCGAAGGCATCGTCCGATTGAACAATGAATCCATAGCTCTCTCCATCGATTAAGACGACAGATCGCGCGGGCGCAGCGAGAGGCTTATAGCGAACCGCAACACCGAGCACGCCCGGTGCGCCGACCTGTCGTTCAGCGCGACAAGCCCGGCCCACGAACCGAAAAATGTGTTTCGGTTTCCGGGGTTTCAAGACCTGTGCCCCGCTCTATCCGGTCGTATAAAGGACACCCGCGAGCGAAACGCAGAACACGGACAGCCACATGAAAATCTGGCTGAAGACGTGCATTACGACGCCGACCCAGCTGTAGTGCCGCCTGAGCACGGCGGCCGATCCAACGGCGACGAAAAAGACGATCAGTGCCGACGCGGAAGGTGTGGGATCACGTGAGAGCGTTTCGTCGAACAACGGCAGCAGCCCTAACGCTGAAACGAGGAGCCACGAGAACATAAATGCCAGGTTGCCCGACAGGTCGAGGTCCTGATTTACAGGGCTGCCCCGCTTTAAGGCCGCACTTTTGATCACGGTATTGTCTCAATTGTGCGAGGTTGTCCTGAATCTGTTTCGCCGGTATATTCATGGTGACTTTGGAGGATCTCATGGGCCAGCATGCTCGGTTTGATATCGACACGTATAATCAGACGAAGAATCTGAGTGGCGGACCGGTGGTTGGGGTCGTCTATGAGGAAATCCCCTTCATTGAACCTGCGACAGATGAGCAAGGGAATGTCACGCGGTCGGGAAAGATTGCCTATCTCGTGGCGTATGCCGTAGCGGCAGTCGCACTCGGCTATTGGTTTTGGATGTAGGCGACCGCTCACTTTCTGAGCTCGGGGTCCAGGAAGAACCCTTTATTTTGTCCCTCGTTGACTTCCGACTGGACACGGGCCGCTCCTTCTAAATTCGCCGCTCTGCCCGCCTGCGCAGATGCTCGATCTCCATCTAGCGAAGCTTTACCTGATGAGATAACGGCAGCGGCTGCGCCCGGATTACCGGCACCCGGCCCAGCCGGAATGCCGCCAGCACCATGCGGATGATAAGTCGCCCTGACATCGGCTGCGGACGACACGCGGGTGCGGTGTACGTCAACAAGATCCGGCTCGTTCAGGCTTCCGCGAATTTCCTCGTAGATCGCTTCACGCTTCTCCGACATCCACCGCTGGACCATCTCATCCCGGACACTGCGCTGATGCTCGGAAAGATCCGTCGCCCAGATCTCCGGAGCGTCCAGGCCAGGATTTGCAACTTGCTGTGCGCGGTACCAGTTCGCGAGGTCCTGGCTGAGGTTCGTGCTGAGCTGCATGCCGTGGCTCTCGGCCCAGCTGGCGTCGCGGGATAGCTGCTGGGACAATTCCTCCAGCTTGCGCGCGGACTCCTGATATGAACGCGCACGGGAAAGAGCGTCTTCAGTGCTCACCGAAGCCGACGAAGTCTGCGAGGCGCGACTGAACACGCCGCTCCGGCTGTAGGTACCGTCTGAAGAACTCGCGCCGGTGCCGTTCGAATGTTCGTCGCGTACCCCACTGGAAGCGGTGTTGGAGCTATCGGTGGAATTGGTTTGTCCGGTGGAATGCTGTAGCTGATCCTGTTGTGTACCGGATTTCGAAACGGACCCACTTATGCTTGGAAGCGTGCGGCCTCCGCGACCTCCTTGCGTCCCCGCCCCGGTCCCGGTCGGGCCGCCGAGCCCCCCGCCCAGCGCTCCATTTATTTGATCCGCCGCTATGACATTCCGATCATGACCGTTCGACACCCGCTGCGACTGCCCGATCGAGGATCTGTCTTCCAGCCCCTGGGAACTGCTTCCCGTTCTCCGGTCGAACTGTTCGATCGAAGTGTTTGCCTGACGGCCGCTGCTCGAATCCCATCCCGACGACCGCTCGGTCGAGGTTCCAAATGCGCTGCGATTGGTATGGGTTGAGGTCAGAATGTCGTTTGCGGCGTTTTCATAGGCCTGCGACTGACGGTGCGCCTCGTTTGCCATTTCGCGCCATTCGGCGACGGCCCCCGACGACATTGTCGGCGTGAATGCTAGGCGCGAAATAGCGCCGCCCGTATCGAAGACCTCTTGCCCGTTGCCAAAGCCATTGATCAGCGCGCCATTGTCCTGGCGCCAACTCGTCATCGGCGCGCCGCCCATATAGCTCGGCGCCTTGGTCCACTGGTCGCTCTGCTGCATGTTGGACGTCGAATTCGCCCAGCTGACATTCCCATAGGAATAGTTGCCCGTCGTCTGTTCGAGGGCAGCGGCTTCGGCGGCGTTCTGTGCGGGCGCGAGCATGGACATGGACTGGCCGGCGATAGACATCGCGCCGCGTGCCAGTCCGGCCGCGAGGAAAGGGACGGACATCAGCATGAATCCTGCGATCGTCGCAGTCTCACCGTTCACGGCGCCGATGCCCGCGAACGTGCCAAGCGTAACGCCGCCCGAGGCGATGCCGGTCGCTGCGGTCTCGGCGCGCGTCATGCAGATCATATGCAAGATCACGTAAAGCGGGCCCCAGGCAGCCAGGTAGAAGAAGCCGACAGCGTAGCCCTTGAGCGCGCTCAGCCCGGTTTGCGGCATGAGGAAGAGCGGGAAGATGACCGGGAACATCGCAAAGAACACAACTGTCAGAACGATGTTGAGGATGGGCACCCAGGCCATCGCCTGTTGCGCAATCGAATTGTAGGTATTGCGGGCCTGTACGTCGGCACGGGTCTGCGCGAACGTGTCGATCGCCGCCGCCCCCGTGCCACCCGCCATGGAGTTGCGCGCCTGCATGAATGCGTTGATCGCAGTGTTCTGCCGCATATAGTCGGCGTAGCTGCTTCCCGACCCCGTGAAAGCCTGGTTCACAATAGGAACATCATGCTTCAGCTTGTCGGCAGCAAGCGCGTTGCTGAGCTTGGGGTAGACCTCTTTCGCCCAGATCGGGGTGTTAGCCTCGATCATGTTGGCCCACTGACCCGAAAGACCTTCATAGGCCTGGCGGCACGTCACGATATAGCTCGTGACCGCGCCGCTGCCGTCCTTTTCCAGCCATTCCTGGGAGCGTGCTTCCGAGCCCGGGCCAATCGCGGCCCAAAGATCCTGCGCCTTCGACAGCTCGGTCAGCGATTTCTGGTTGAGCATGACGTCGCCGAACACACAGTTCTTGAAATGCTTCTCGAGATTGGTCGCAAACTCGGCGTCGCGGATTACGAAGTTGCGCGTCGCATCGAACAGCCTCGCGCCATAAACCATGCCGTTGGTCGTGTAATTGAGCTCGCCGGGCATCACGAACACGGTCTCGGCGGTGCGTGTCATCCAATCGCCGATCTGCGTGGTGAAGCTCGCCAGCACGCCCAGTCCCAACGGTACGTTGTCGATCGTCGCCGGCGCGAGCGACGGATTTACCCTGTCTGTTACCTTGATGTCGACGGTCGGCACCATGAGGCACAGGTAGATCGCCGTGGCCTGGAGAAACCAGTTCATCCACGCTTTGTAGTTGAGCGTGAAGGCCACAACGAGAAGCGAATAGATGAGGCCCATGACCATCACGACCCGGAGCAGCGCGCGATAGCCCCCGCCTCCCGACCAGGCCGCTACAGCATTGAAGGTATTGACCAGATATTCGCCGCCACCGACCGTGAAGACCTCTAGCATCGCCTGTTCCCCGGCTTCAGTTCAGCCCCTGCGAGCTCAGCCCGCGCGAGAAGGTCAGCGCCGAAGCCATGCCCGGCGTCATCGAATTCTGCAGGGTGGACTCCAGCATCATGCTGCGATTGATGAGCTGCATCGTGACCTGCAGCTTGTTGTTGAGCTTGACGTCGCGCTGCGCGTATTTGGCCCGAGCCGCGGCGATCTGCGCCTTCCACTGGGCCGCGGTAGCCTGGTCGAAGGTCTGGTAGTGGACCTGGCTTTGCTCGACCCGGTCCATCATATTGTCGAGCATAGCGGTGAGCAGGTCGACCGCGACGATTTCCGACATTGCCTGGATCTCGCCGGGCGACAGCGAATAATGCGCATAAGCCTGGACGCTCAGGATCTTGAAGATCGGCACCGTCGCGATGTTCAGAAGCTGCTTTTCCGCGGCATCGAGTGGCGTATCGCTGCGGATCTTGTCGTTCATCGACTGGATCAGCGCTTCGATCCGGGGACGCAACGCGGACGATGCTGGCACCGACAGCGTCTGCGCGCCGACCTCGTAGCAGTTTTCGTCATTGCATTTGAGGAGCTTCACCGGCGGCGCATCGGCCGTACCATCCAGAAGCGCGGTCACCACGGCGTCTTCGGCCGGGCCGATCATCACGACCTTGCCGCCGACACTCGGATCGTCCGACGGCTTCGTGATTACCGTACCCACCAGGGTCATGATGAATTCGGAGAAGCTCTGGTCGAAGGCGCCGAACTTGCCTGCCTTCTTCAAGGCCTCCCAGGTATAGTTATGCGGCTCGCCAACAAGTTGGTCCTTCATCGACGCATCGCTGTTTCCGGCGATCGTGTTATCGCGCTGGTTGCCGTTGTTGCAGCCCTGCCGTGAGGCGGCCCAGTCCGAGAATATGCCCTGGCTGTTGCCGATGGCTTCGCAAATGGTCGAGCGGGTGGTGTCCATCTGCGGCCAGATGCCGCCAACCAGCGCCTGCGCGGTCTCGCAGCTCGAGATGTTCATCTGGTTGAGGAGCTGAGCCTTCTGGCTGAACTCGTCCATCACCTTGCCGATTTCCGGAGAGACGGAGTCAATCGCGAGCTTGAAAGCAAAGCCGAGCGCATTGTTGGCGGTGGCCTTGAGCATCGCCACGATCTCGGAGGCGTTGATGAATGAGAAGGACCCCGAAAAGAGGTCGATGCCGCCGCAGCCTGCTCGAGCGCTTGGCAACTGCAGGTTGAACGGCGACACCGACTTTTGCGGGAAGCGCGTCCAGACATTGCCCATCGAATAGTAGCCGGCCGACTGGCCCTGGAAGGCGCTTGGGCCCGTCACATTGGCCGCACCGCCCGCGTCGTTGAAGAAGCTGTTCATCTGGCCCGCCACATCGGCATGGGCAACGCCCACCAGCGCGAAATGCGATGCCGCCAATAAGGCGGCGCCATGACCGAGGCGCCGGATCGCCGCCCGTGCCCGTCCGGAACTCTTGCGTGCCATCAGTAGTCACTCCCCACCTTGGTGTTGGTGAGCATGAAGATCCGGTCCATGATCTCATCGGCGCTGAGGATGCCGTACCCGACCGGGATCGTCCGCTTCGTCTGGGTGTCGAACAGGACCAGCGCCGGCGTCTCGTTGCCGGTCAGTCCCATGCGGGCACGCTGGCCCGTGTCGACGACATAGTTGGGAAATTCCTTGTTTGGGCCGCCGTCCATCGAAATCGCCATGACCGCCATCCGATGGCTGTCGGCGACCGAGCGCAGGATCGGCGCGAAGAGCTCGCAGGCGCCGCAGCTTTGCGCATAGAAATAGAAGAGCCCGTAGCGCTGGCTGAGGCTCGTCAGGACGGCATCCCGATCCGCCTTGCGATTGTCGAGCCAGGCTCGTTTGCCGACCGTCGAAACCGGGCGTTGCAGCGTGTAGTCGATGTCGGGATGCTGCCAGAGAGCGCGCTGCCACGTATCCGCGAAAGTCGAGGCCCGGTCGAGCTGCTCGCGCTGGAAGCGCACATAGGCGATGACATTCTCTTCGGAGGGGTCAAGGATCGCGCGGGCCTTGAGCTCATCGAGCTCCTTTGCGATCGCGGCCATGCGTTCGGCAGCCGATGGCTCGGGCGCCTGCGGCGACGCTGGGCGGGTCTCGCGCGGCTTGGGTTTCGAGCAATAGAACCATTGCCCCAGGCGGCGCTCGCCACAATAGAAGTCGTCGGGCGATTGCCCGTCGATCGTGTCGCGGCTTGCCCCGGCCTCCTGCGCGTTAACAGTCATGGGCATCAGCGCCAGAACCACTGCGCAAATCCTAGTGAACTTCGACATGGCTCGGGATCCTTTCCTGCGGCTGTGGCGCAGCGGCAAAGTGAGGCGCGGAAGGGCGGGCGGCGGTCAGGTCGAGCGCCCGGGGGTGGACGCAGCAATCGGACGGGCCGGCGTCCCTCGCTGCGCGGCACGGCGAACTTCTCGCCGTCGCAGGCTCGGGCGGCGGCTGTGCGCCTGGGCCTGTCAGCGTCAGCACCAAGGCGAAGATGACGGAATCAATTATCGGCAGGGCCATTGTCCAGTTCTCCCCTGGTAAGGCGCAGCACCGACATCATCAGCGCCACGTCGATGAGCCGGGTGCCTTGATCGAGCATCCGGATAATTCCCTCCACGAGCGGTCGCGCTGCGCGGCGGCCCTGCTCGCTCGCCTTCACGGCCTCGCCGACCGGCGTCAGCCAGCCACGGCTCACCATGCCGGGGACCAGCAGCGCGACCTGATCGGCGGGCATGTCGCCGAACCAGCCATGCATGACCGCGAAGATCTCGCTTGCTCGGATGGGCGTGCGGGCGCGGAAGGCGCAGACGAAGATCGACAGCTCGAGAACCGTCATCGCGCTTTCGTCCCCGGCATCGCGGGGTAGCCCCGGATCATTTGCCGTGGAGATCATAGTAATCCTGTATCTTCGACTGAATGTCCGTCATCGTCTGGACTTCGTCGGGAAGCTTTGCTGCATCCAGGAAGTCCGAATAGATTTCGGTGAAATCCATCACCGAGAGGTCGAGCGAGGCGAACTCCTCGATCGTGAAACCCTGGCACTGCTCCTTCTTGGGCGCCCCCCAGGGCTTTCCCAACTGCACGCGGCCCTGCTCCTGGAGAATCCGCGAAAGCTTGCTTTCAAAGCAACAATAGGCCGTGCGCTTGGTCTTGCAGATGCCCAGGAAACTCGATGAGCAGTAGGTGCCCAGATTGTGGCAAAAGCCCATCCGGTCCTTGATATCGAGCCTCATCTCGTCCTGAGAACAGGCGAACAAGACGAGGAACGGCGTGGCGAAGGCCGCGATCGCGGCCGGCCCGCCGGCCAGAGCGGCGGCGCCCGCCGCTACCGGCACCAATCCCGAAACCTTGCCGGCACAGCAGTTGATGAGGCCAAATACCGGCTTGTGACAAGTCTCGCGTACGCCAGAAAAGACCCGGTAATTGGTCTCGTCGAACTCCTTGCCGGCCTGGTCGATCGAGTGCAGCGCCACCAGCGCATCCTTGAATTCGGTCGAGGCCTGCCGTTCGATCGGCTCGCAGTCGCCGTTGATGCAATAGACGTCATCGCCGCAGATATATTGTGGGGCGTCGGCCGAGGTGCCCGACGCCGTCGGGCAACGATAGATCTTCTCCTGGACCTTGCAGGGTCCGCCGTCAGGATCCTCGTCCAAGCATTCGGTGCGTTGGTAGGTGCAACTGCCATTGGCTTCCAGTTCTGAGCAGTCGTTAGCCGACGAAATGGTGTGGCACTGGTAGCTGCGCTGCCACGCCCAGCACGGCTGCGTGACAGGGACACCATCGACGATCCGGGTAACCGGATCGCTTGCCGTGCAGATCTCCGATTCCAGCGTGCAGTTGCTGTCGCTGGCATAGGCTGCGCAGAGACCCTCGTTGCGGGTGATGACGGGAACCGCCGGTTCCTCCTGCCTGGTCAGCCAGTAGTTGCCGGTCGAAATCACCGTGCCAGGGTGATAGGCGCCCTCCGTAATCCCTTGCGCTTCAGCGCTGCACTTCACCTCAACGGCCGTGTGGCCCAGGCTCTTGCAGGTGTCGGCCGCCGTGTAGCCATAGGCCGCCATGTTGTCGCAATAGTCGATGGGTCGGCTTTCCCAGCAGACCCCCGAGGCGATTTCATCGTCGAACGCGGCACGGGCCGGATAGGGGCCGCCATCGCTCGGCAGGAAACTCAAACGGCCGGTATAATAGGTGTAGATCGTCCGCTTATCGGTGCGCACATCCAGATTGACGGTGCAGCTGCGGGCGTTGGTCGTTACCTTGGCGCCCGCGTTGCAACTCGCTTCATAATAGCCGCTCGTGCCCGATCCGGGCGGAAGCGCGGTGCAGCTTCCGCTCGTCCCGCCATAAGCCTCGCCCGCCAGATAGGTGGAGGGATCCTCCTCAATGGTGGTCGCGCGATTGGTCGTCGAAAGAATCTCGGCATTGCTGAAGGTCGGGCGCACATGGCTGCTGTCGGTCGTGATCTGATACTGCTCGCTACTCGACTTAAGCGCCTGGGCATCGTTGATCAGCTTGTCCGGATCATCGAAATAGCTGCCCTGCGGGAGGGTTGTCCCCGAGAACCCCGGCACGGCTTCGGCCTGCGCGTTGTCGCTGGGCACCAGGACCGGATTGGCTTTGGCCGCAGTTCCCATCGCCTTTCCCTGCTCGCGCGCTTCCTCCAGCGTGGTCTGCGCCTGTGCGGGGAAGCTGGCCCCGGCCAGGACCGCCAGACTGATTGCGATCGCGAGGCGCATCAGCGCTGCGCCCGCATATTCGAGAGGCCAACGGCGGCGACCCGGGCGCCCGGACCATTGCCGTCGGCAAAGCTGCTGAGCGCATATTCCACGGTGACATTGCCCGTCATGCGGTCATAGGGCGGCACCTTTGTCTGGCAGGAGAAGCCGGCGCACAGGTCGAAATCGGACGACACGGCAACATAGGTCGGGACCGCCTGCACATTGAAAGCTCGGAACAGTCGCGGATCGATGCCGACATTGGCGAATTCGTCCTGGCGCTCGACGATCTGCCCGAGCCGAGCCGAAAACTCCTTCATGCTATTGTTCGGAAAGCCGCGGAACACCACGACGCCGCCAGCGCGCGCCGTATCGCGAATAAGCGGCTTCAGGGACTGCGGCGGCATCGAGAGACTGGCGAAGACGATGAATTGCGGCGCCTCGCCGCTCTTGACGCTGGCATTGCCGGCGGCGCCTTGCACGATCTCATCGAAGTCGATCGCGCCGTCGGGCCCCTTGGGCAGATCCTTGGCCGCGACCTGCCGCATGTTTTCGGTGCCGGCTTCACGCACCGCGACGGCTTCCTCGCGGAACTGGTCGCCGCGATCCTTGACGTGGTTCACGAAGGCTTCGGCATCCGCGGCGAGATCGGCCGAGCGCTTCTTGATGGCCTGCACGTCGAGACCATCGACGGTCTGAGCGAGCAGCGCCGATACACCGGCGGTAGCAAGCAGGGCGGTAACGCCCCAGGCAGCGAAACGCATCGACCCCTCCCTACAGGACACAACAGTTGCGCTTGCGCCAGACGAGGTAGCCCATGTCCTCGCCGCCGGCGGGATAGGCGCGACCCGCATCGGGCGGCATCGTGGAAGCCCCGATTGCGGAGCAGGCGAACCTCCCGCTCACGGTCGGGATCGGATTGACCATCTGGAAGCGATATTGCTGCTTGCGCATGATCGGCATGAGGTACTTCTTGCACAGGCCCTTCGAGCCCATCGTCCCCCAGGCCAGCGCCTCGCGGTGCATCTTGTAGGCGAAGCGGGAGACCGCCAGCCGCGACGACTGCACATGGCCGATCGAGGCCGGGACATTGCCGTTGAGCGGGTACATCGAACCCTGGCAGCCCGCGCACCAGAAGAGCGGATCGAGCGGTAGGTTCACCGTTCCGGCAATGCAGTCACCCGCGCAGGCGGCCTGAGCAATCGGATTGGCGAAGATGATCGCTTCGGGGTTGATCAGCGTGGTGAGGGCATCGTCCTGCCAGAGCGGATCGATCTCGGTCATATAGGCGATGTCGAAGCTCGCCTGCTCGAAGCAGACGAAGTCGGTGAGGATCTCCATCCAATAGAGCAGCGGATACACATACCAGTGCACATGCCACTTGGCCGTGCTTTGCGACCGCCCGCCGACCATCGAGGGACCGGCGAGATAGCCCTGTCCGATATCGAACCCGGGGGCGATGCGAATACCGCCCAGGTTGGGGAAGCACCACGGCTTCATCGTCACATCGGCCAGGCGAGCCGGCTCCCAGAAACCGACGGCAATGCCAATGCGCGGCAACGGATCCGCGCAGGCGCAGACCGGCGAGGCGGGATTGCTGGTATCGGGCCGGCCGCTCGGCCAGATCTTGAGGCCGCCCACCGACAGGGGAAAGAGGCACGACCAGCAGACGTCGGTGATCGGATTGACGAACTTGCCGTTGCAGGTCGGTCCGGCCGCTTGCGCTGGCGCCGCAAAAAGCACCAGCGTCAGGAGAAGCGACACAGCGCCGAGCAGGGATCGAAGACCGCGCGTCATTCTCGCTCTCCCAATTGATCGAGATAGGCTGTGTCAGCGCGCTGCTTGCGAGCCAGATACAGCGCTGTGTAGAGCGCCGTGCCGACGAGCAGCGCGAGGGCCACCGCCGCGACGGCCGGGCGGCCGACCCATTGGCGCAGCGGGCCGCCCCCCCCGACCACTAGCGCGAGAAGGATGCACAACGCCTGCCACGTCCGGCGCATGCGGCGCAGGTCGCTTGTCTCGGGCGCGGCCATCGGCGTGCGCAGGAGGTCGAGCCACAAGGGCATCAGCCCGCCCTCCCCTTGAGCGCATGTTCGGTGACCCGCATCACGCGGCCCGCCTGGCTGACGACGGCGGGCGTGTGCTCGATGCCGAAGCGGCCAGTGAGCTTGCCCTCCTGGTCGAAATAGAAGCGCCGCTTGCGCTGCGACATCGCCTCGATCGGCGATCCCTTCACGAAGATGATCTTCGCCTTCATGTCGCTATATTTGCCGCAAGCCCAAGCCAGCTGCTCGGCATTATCCCCATCGACGAAGACAAGATCCTGATGAATGCCGACGAAATCGAGCGGGTTCACCTTCTGACCCGCCTTTGCGATCATATTTCCCTTCTGGTCGCGGACATCATGGTCGATGCGAACCGAGGGATCGAAATCCCAGCTGCGCGTCTCCTGGGCCGGCGAGATACCGGCCACGGGATCTGGCCGCCGCACCTTGGCCTCGACCCGCTTGGCGAAAAGCGCGTTGGTTCGCGCCAGTTCGCCGCTCGCTTCGGCACGGCGCAGCCGCGCCTCGATCGTCGCGAGCAGGTCAGGCTCGATGATCGGAAAGGCCTGCCCTGCCGTTCCATAGTCGCGCGCCTCGCTGGCGGAGCCGGCGAGAAGCAGGGTCGTGCCGCCAAGGCATGCGGTCGTCGCCGCCAGCAGGATGGTGCGCCTCATAGTAGCGGCTCCCCGGTCCCGATAATCTGGCGCGCGCAGACGAATCCGATGTCGGCATAGCGGCTGTCGAACCCGTCCTTGTGCGGCGTCCCGACAAAATAGCAGCCCGCCGGGACCGGCCCGGTCGCGCCGGGCGTCAACAGCTCGCCCAGGCGCGAGGCTCGCTTCATGCGCGCCACCATGCGCCCGCCGATCAGGACGTCGTTCCCGCTATGGGAAACGACATCGCCGGGGAGACCATAAACCAGCTTGCCGAACATAGCGGGCCGCGCTCCGAAATGGCGATGCACGAGAGCGGTCGCGGGCGGGTCGAAGAAGACATAGTCACCGCGGCCCGGCAGTCGGCCCCGATCGATGAGGAACGCCCAGTTCGGCAGGGACTCGCTCGTGTTGATGAGGAAGGCATGACGATCGCGCCAATCCGCGATCGCGCCCAGAACCACTGTGCCGACCGACAGGAGCCCCAGCGCCGCCCAGAGATGCTTGCGCGGTCGCCAGGCCGGCGCGGGGTGCGCCGGCACCATCGGGGTTTCGCCCTTGTCACTGAGCAGGGCCGACATCGGGCGCTCCAAAGCTCGACACGGTGGCTCCCTGGGCACCAACGGCCGGGGGCAGGACGGATGGAACCGGTTGGGCAGTGGCTTGTGCGGCGCTCGCCGGCGCGGCCGTCCGCGGATCCTGCGGCACGGGCATCTCGGGCGCGGCCTGCAGGCTCATTTGCTGCAGGCGCTGCAGCTCCTCGGCCGTTATCCGCTTGGGTATCGGCACGCCCGAGGCGTAGACTGCCTTCTTCACCGTTTCCGTAATGTCATCGACATTCTTGCTGAGCACAGCCTCGCCGACGAGGATGACGTCGCCATGGGCGCTGCGACGCGCAAGCTCCTTGTCGAGCGATGCCATGAAGGCCTGCATCTCGGCCTTGACCCGCTCAGGTGGCGATGCCGAGTAGCGCTGCGCCTCGACATATTCTCCGACCAGTTCGGAGAGCTTGACCGAGACGATATGATCGGGCCGGGCACTCACCTGCCGGGTCACCCACATCGCCCAGACGAGCGCCGCGAGCAGCAGGAGCCCGCCCAGCATCTGCCAGCGGGTCAATCCTGCGAATAGGGTCCGGCGGCGCGAGCGCGTGGCTTTGCCAGACGGCGCGGGGACGGGAGGAAGATCGAGTTCAGCCTGCTCAGCCATGGGAACGGTTCCCTTCAGACACATGACGCGGAATGATGAGATGTCGGCGCAGCACGATGATCGCGCCGGCCAGGAGAAGCTGCGCGCAGGCCAGCACCTGCTTGAACGATGCGATGCGCGCTGGGTCCGCGGCGACGTAGCGGCTCGCCATATTGGCCAGCTGGTGCATCATGCCGTCGATCGAGAAGCCGCCGATCGCCAGGAAGAAGAGGAAGAACAATCCCCAGCTGATCAGCAGCGACGACAGGGTGAAGCCGAAAAGGTGGAGATACCAATAGAGGATCGTGCGCAAGTCGAGCCGGATGCACGGGGTAGTCGCCGCCGGTGGGCTTGGCTTAAGCGTCTCTTCGCTCGGGATGGATGCCACTGGACCTACTCCGCAGCGATTGCGACGTCGGGATCACTCTCCGCATTCGCCGCCCATTTCTCGGGATTGTCGGGAAAGGCGATGCGCTCGATCGCCTCGTCCATGCTGAGACCCTCGCCGATCAGCGCCTCGATCCGGGCGAAGGTCTGCGGGCTCGAGGAAAACAATGTGGCCGAATAGGGATCCAGAACCAGGCGACCAACCGCCAGCGTCTCGGGTCCCTTGATCATGATGTCCGAATATTCGAAGCCGTTGCGCTTCAAGGAGCGCAGCAGCGCATCGGTATAATCGTCCATCTCGAAGCGATCATGCTTCTTGAAATCGGCTATCGTTTCCGGCTTCTGCTGCAGAATGACGAACCAGTCGCTGTTCTCCAGCGCTGCGATTGACCCCGCCGACTTATAATAGTCGTTGAGCGACTGCGTGGCGGTGACGAGCGAGGCGCCATATTTGCGGCAGGTGCGCGCATAGGTCTCGATGAAGTCGGCCATGGCCCCGCCGCGCAGCAGCTGCCAGGCTTCATCCAGCAGCAGTGCCTTGGGGATTGCGCGATCGACCTTGCGCATCACCTGCTGCGACATGAACATGATGGCGGTGAGGACCACGCTGCGCAGTTCTTCGCGCGCCGAGAGATCCGAGAGCTCGAAGACGGTGAGCTGCGCCTTCAGTTCGAAGCTGACTTCCCCCTGGAAGAACCGGCCGTAGGTGCCCGCCGCCGAGAAGGGGCGCATAGCAATACTGAGATCGTGCGCGAGCGCGTTGCCGGTTGCATCGAGCGCCTCGATCACAAGGTCGATCGATCCTCTTCGGCCGTGCGCCTCCCAAACCGTGTTGACCGCGCCATCGATGAGGCCGCGCTCGGTATCGTTGAGACGGTCGATGTGGCGCGACATCTGGTTCACGATGGCCTTAAGCATCGCCATGCAGTCGAGCAGATAGTCCTCGTCCTCCGCCGCCTGGGCCTCGTCGATCATCGAGAAGGGATTGAGGCAGAAGCCAGAGCTCATGGTGAACTCGACGAAGGCGCCGCCCTGCAATTTGGCCGAATGCTCGAAGGATCGGCCGTCGTCGATCACGACCACCTTCGCGCCAGCGCCGCACAGCGAGGCGCACAGCTCCTGCAAGGCCACCGACTTGCCCGAACCCGATTTGCCGAAGACCGCGACATTATGGTTGCCCGCCGCGTTTTCGAAGGGTGACCAGAAGAAAGGCTGGCCGCGCCGTCCCACCATCAGGAGATGCGGCACATGGCCGCCCAGATATTCGCCCTGCAGCGGCGCGAGATTGGCGGCGGTGGTGGTAAGCAGCGTGCGCATGCGCTTCATCCGCTCGAGATCGCGCGACAGGCCGTTGGCCATCGTCATGGGCATGGCGCAGAGCAGGCCCATCACCTGCAGGTAGCGGTCGTCGAGCAGGTCCCAGCCCGCTGCTCGGTAGACAGATTTGAGAACGCGTTCGTTGGCGTCGCCGCGCCCCTTGGGCGAGAAGGACGTGACCGAAAAGAACACCCGCACGAGCTTGCGGCCCTGCCGGATCTCGTCGTTGACGAAGCGCCACTCCTGGCTCTGGTCGCGCAGTTGCGGCAGGAAACGCGCGGACTTGGAATCGGCGAGACTCGTCGTCCGCATGAACTTGAAACTCGCCTTGTTCGACGAGGCTTGGGTGTCCGGATATTCAACGCACAGGTTCGTCGCGACCGGGCACGGCATGCGCAGCTTGTCGGTGAACATGTCGCCCACCAGCTTCGCCATGTCCCAGGGCGCCCAGCGATTGGGCAGGTTGCGCACCGAGAAGGAGCGCACGTCGAAGACATCGGGATAGATTTCGCCGATCTCCGGGGCCCCTTCGTGGACCTTGCCGGTCGGTCGGAACCGCTCGGTGCGCAGCAGCATCCGGTCGGGTTCGACCCGGAGCTCGATGTCGCGGCGAATGGCCTGGTCGGCGATGGGATCGAAGGGATTGTAGCTGACGACGTCCTCGCCGGCAGCCGTGGTCGGTGAGGTGATGTCGTCGATCCAGGCGATCAGCGCGACCGGATCCATGCGCCGGGTGGTGACCCCCACCGAAGCCAGCGCGGAGACGAGGCCCTCCATGACCGAGACGATGTCGTCATCGGACACCGACGAACTCTCGGGCGTCGAATAGGAGATCGCCACGCGGTGATGGCGCAGGCAAAAGGGCGCGTCCTTCGAGAGCGACTGCCATACGCCGTCGCTGAGGAAATCGACCCGGTGCTTGGCCATCCGTTCGTAGACGCCGCGTGCGGCGTAGCGCGGCAGATACCATTTGCTCAGCGCCTCCCCCACGCGCGGGCTCATCCACTGATGGAACTGGATGCAGCCCGGCGCGGGAATGCCTTCGGACAGGAACTGCGTGATGATCTCCGCGGTGCGCTCGTCAGCGCCCACCATTGGAGCGGCCTCGATCACGAAACCGCGCGAGGCGCTGTTGTAGAAGATCCCCGTCTTGGGATCGTAGCTGCGATAGGGCAGCCAGTGCGCCAGCATGGGAACGCCGAGCGCGGGCCGGTCATCATCGGGACGCGCCGCATCGCCGAAGAGCCCCGAGAGCATGCTGTCGAAAAAGCCGCCTTTCGCCATGTCAGTTCTCCTCCGCGACGGCGCCGGGGAATGCGGCCGAATTCACCGTGGGCTTGAGCACCGGCCGCAAGTCGGGCGCCTGCGCGCCCGTGGCCGCTGCCCGCGCACCATCCTGTGCCTGCGACGCCACCGCCTGGTACCGGCTATCGGCTTTCACCCGCGCCGCCGCTTCCGCGCCGGCGGTCGTCTTGGCGGGAGCGCCAGGGACTGCCGCAGCCTGCGGAGCGGACGGGACCGCGCGTGTCGGCGGTGCAGCCGCTGCCGCGGGAGGAGCAGTCGGTTCGGCGGACGGGGCCGCAGCGCTGACGGGTTGCGGGGGCGTCGCTGCGACCTTGCGCCGCGCCCGCGCATCGGGCCTTGGCGAAAGCCGGGCCGCGACAGCGCTCTTGATGCTGGCAACCGGATCTGCCGTCGCACGCGCCCGCGCGGCAGCGACAGCCGCCGGGTCAGGCAGGCCTTCGGCGGGGGAGAAGCGCTCCGTCTCAGTCCGATCGACCGCGTCGGCGAGCGTCTCGCCCGCATAGGCCGCGGCGCGCTCATTGCGGGAGGACAGGCCAGACGCGTCCGCGATAGCCTGCTGCTGCCACTCGCCCTGCGCAACCACGGCATGGACGGCACTCGCCTCGTGCAGCCGGCCGCGCTCGTCGATATAAGGCTGGAAGACGATCCGCAGCACTTTCTCACGCGTGCGGCCCGCCTCTCCGATCGACACAGGCATGCGCCGCGTGCTTGCCACCGCCGTCCGGGCGCCTTTTCCCGCTCCCATGTCGGGATCGCGATAGGGTCCCGCCCGTGACGGCACGGCGTCCGGCGCTTCAGCCGTGATGAGGGCCAGTGCCCGGTCGTCGATCGATGACGACGGCGCGCAAATTCCGTCCGGCGCAGGGCAGGAAAAACTCCCCGCGATATTGCTGCCGAACGATGCGCAGCCCCCCATGAGTGGCAGGACGGCGAGCGCCAGGCCAGCATGCCAGCGAGTGGCGCGGCCCTTCACGACTTGGCTCCCTTCAGCCATGCTTCCAGCACGTCCTTGGGCCGGTAGCCCTCAAGCATGGCGCCATCGCTACGGACGATGACCGGGGTCCCGCTCAGGCCATGGCTGCGGGCGAACTGCTCGTTGGCGTCGAGGCCACGCGTGTCGCATTTGCCCTCGCTTTCGAACGGCGCGCCGGAATAGGCGGCGTGGAGCGCCTCTTCCCGGTTCCTGGCGCAATAGACGCGGTCGGCCAGATCCCGGCTGCCCAGGACCGAAATGGGCCGTTCGATGACCTTGACGTCCATGCTGCGCAGCACGCTAGTAAGCGCGCGGCAGTAGCCGCAGCGAAAATCGGTAAAGACCGTGACCGACTGGCTCGATGCCTTGTTGCCCCAGACGATCGCTCCGTCGCGGGGCAGCCCCGCGAGCGACAGCGTGGCCGGCCGCACCGGCACGGAGACACGGCGCGCGCCGGCGGTGGGTGCGACGGGAGAAACGTCCGCCTCGCCGCCGAGCGCGGCCGTCGCATTGGCCTTGGCGGCGCCGCCGACCAGCATGTCGGGGTTCATCTCCAGGAGGCGTGCGGCGGTCACGTCCTGCCGCGTTTCCATGTCGTATACCCGGCCGATGACCAGATAGCGGGCGCCGCGATCGACATAGAAGAGGTTGGCGCCGGCTGTCACTTCGCACAGCCCTGCGACCTTGGCGCAGTTAACCGCGCTGATCTCGGTCTTGGGCAGCCGGGCCTTGAGCAGGCCCGCGACCTGGCTGTCTTCGGTCGGAACGGCAGCGGCAGCGGCAGCGATGGCGGCGGCGCCCAGTCCCACCACCGGCAGGGCGATGAGGCCATAGCTCCAGGGCGTACGCGCAACAGCGGCGCGAAGGCGATCAGTTACGGACATAGACACCCTCCAGAAAGACGATTTCGACATCGATGCCAGTCGGCATCTCGATCACCGGCTGATATTGTTCGGCGCGCTCGATCAGATATTTCGAGACCATGTCGCCGGTCTGGGCGACGCCTTCCCCGAAGCCACCCTCCAGGATCTCGCCCGCCGAGAGTTTGTCGCGCTTGCCGTTTGTGGTGATGTTGGTGCCCTGGAACACCGAATTGGCGTTTGCGGAGAAGCCGCGGCCAAAGCCCCCGAAGAGGCCGGCGATGAAGGCCTGCGTCACCAGCCCGCCTTCGCGCGAGACCACCCGGCCGCGCACCCCGGTCTTGCCGCCGAAGGCGATGAAGCCCTTGACCTCCGAGACCGCGTAGCGGCCGCCGGGCTGCGGACAGGTCATCTTCTGCAGTTTGACGTAGACTTTCTCGGCCGAAAGGTCGCCGCGCGCCGCTCCGTTGATGAGGCAGCCCTCGATCTTCGTGGTGAGCAGGCGCCCGTTCTGGAAGACGCTGCGTGCAGGGCCTGTCACGCGCAGCACGACCGGAAGCGGGTCGGACTGGCTGTTGACGCCGGCACTGGCATCGACGCCGACGATCACCTTGGCGGATGCGAAGCTGTTGGGCGGCAGGTAATTGACGCTGTCGGTATAGACCGTGTTGCCCTTGGCGACGCGCGAGGCATTGCCGGTCTCGGTGGTCTGGAAGTTCACCATCTTGACCTCCGCGCCGCCCATCGGCGCGCCGGCGGGCCCGGCCGCCCCCGGCGTGCCATCGGGCCGCCGATAGGCCTGGGTCCCGCCCGGACCGTAAAGCGCGGCTGGACCTGGTTGGGGCGGCGGTGCCGCCCGCTGCTGGGCCGCCTCGCGCTTGAGTCGTTCGTTCTCGGCCTGGTAGGCGGAGAAGACCCGCTGGCCATCGGCCTGAAGGGCCTGGTTCTGCCCCTTCAGCGCCTCGACCTGGGCTGCCAGCGCGTCGACGCGGTTTTGCTGCGCATTCACCGACTTCAGCTGGTTTTCCATCGACTGGAACTGGTTCTCGGACATCCCCATCCACTCCTGTTGGGAGAGGTTGCGGTTCACGAGATCCTTGGTCGACACCTCGACCTTTTCGCCGTCGTCGTCTTCGGCCGCGTCCTTGTCGTTGCCCCCGAAGATCCAGAAGGACGAGAGCACCAGCCCCGCGCCGGCAACGCCCGCGAGCAGCAACCGCTGCTTCTTGCGGGTCGCCTCGTTTCTGCCGATTTCGCCGGTTACCGGTGAAACAGTTTCTGTTTCTTCATCGGGACCGTCCAGGGTGCGACGGGTGCGCGAGAAGATATCCGCGAGTGCCATATGACTACCTCCCGATCTGCGAGACGAGATAGGCCGTGGTGACCTTGCCGGGCGCGAGCATCGGCTCGGCGATGGAGACGGCGAGCGCGCTGCGCGGCGCGACCGCGCCTTCGTTCAGCGCGATCGGCGCGTTGCTCATATTCTCGATGCGCAGAACCTTGCCGGTGAGCTCCTGCCCCCGATATTCCGCGATCATCTGGACCTTGAGCCCGCCGACGAAGACCGGGCGCAAAGTGCGCTGCCGCATCTCGTAGCCATCGACGATGCTGTTGGAATACATCGCCTGTACGAGTTCGACGGCTGCGTCCTGGGGGCCGGCCTTGATTGTGGCGGCGACCGCCTCACCCGAGCGATCTTTCGCGATCGCCGGATTGGAAATGAAGACCTGCGCGGCCTGCTCGCCGCCAATGCGGCAAACGAACTTGTAGACATAGCCGCGCTTGGTCGTGCCGAAGAAGGAGAGCGCGGACCGCCCGAAACCCTCGGGTACCGACAGGTAGATGTCGCCGCGCACCGGTTCGTTGACGACGCTGAAATCGTCCGTCGGATTGCCGGTGGAGATCTTCGAGACACTGGCGAACTCGTCCTCGACGAGGCTGATGCGGGTCAGGTCCTTGGCCGACGCCTGGCAGTCGACCTGGCTGCTGTCCGACGCCATGATGGTCTGGTCCGCCCAGGCGGGCTCGGCGATCAGAAGCAGGCCGGCCGCGACCAGTCCCGCGCCGATGAAACGGCTGGCGTGGCAATAATATCGGGAGCACAAGGCGGCGCCGGCAGCCGTGCTGCCGATGGCGATAGCACTCATCATTGATCTCCTTCCTCGGCTTTGGACACCATCCCGAAGCCGACGAGCTGCAGCGAGACGCCCGAATATTTCCATTTGAAGCGGAAGGTCCGGCGGTCCTTGGAGATGACCTTGCTCCCTACGATCGTGTGCAGGTCGCCCGTCACGTCCGAGGTCAGATTGTCCGGATCGAGCTTCATCGACTGGATCGCGAAGAACTGCGCGATCGAGGATCCGCGCTGCTCGTTGACGATCTTGAGAAGGTCCGCCTTGAGCCGCCCCTGTGCGCTTGGCGCCGTGATATCGAGAACCGACTTCATCCAGTATTCCAGGTTGCTCGGCGATCGATCGAGGGTCAGCACCGCGGCGTCGCGCGTGACCATCTCCAGATACTCGCGGCTGACCCCGGCGCTGCTGACTGTGAGCGGCGACCGCAGGATCGGCTGCAGGACGATCTCCCGATCGCGGGTCGCTACCATCAGGAAGAGGATGGCGGTAATCGCTGCGAGCACGCCGGCGATGGCGACGAGGAGGTTGCGCTGCTTGAGAACGCGCTGGCTTTGCGCGTGGCTGTTGGCGATCTCCATGTCAGCCGGCCATCAGTCGAAGGTAGGAGGGCGGTGTCGCCTTCATGCCGGTGAACCCGGCCGGAAGGTGCCAATAGGCCATGTGCAGCAGCCAGGATGCCGCCCGTCCCGCCTTAGCGCGCTTCAAGCCCCACCAGCCTGCTCCAGCGAGCAAAATGCCGATAAGGATATGCTGAGACAGGATCCCCCAGGTGAACGGAATCACCATCGCGAGGAACTCATCCAGGGTCCACAGCCCGATCAGTTCTGGATCATCCAGATGAGTTGGAATGACATATTTGTCCGCAGACATCGCACCACCCTCCATTTGGACCGTCGGCGCTGCTACGCCGCCGGCCGAACCCACGTCAGATCGTTGCGGTGACGGTCGAGGTGACGATCGGCACGCCGGTGCCGGCGCCCACGCCGACGCCCACCGGGATGGCGATCTGGCCCATCGAGAAGCGGCCCGAGGCGAGCGCGACCACGCCGCCGGCGAGGCTGAGCACGGTGATGATCTTGCCGCCTGATCCCTCGAGGAAGTCGGTGAACTTGGTGAGCGCGGTGTCGAAGGTGGTGTCGGCGCCGGCGAAGGCCGGTCCGGCGAACATGAGCAGCGCGAAGGCCAGCGCCGCGATCACGAGGATCGCAAGCTCTACCCGCCCGCCATGCTTCAGTACCTGTTGCATGAGCATTTCCTTCCGATTGAGACGCGGCGGTTCCGCGCCCAATCGAAGGCTGTCCCCTCGCTCGCCGGCCGAGCAACCTTCCCCGGCTCGGCGCGTTGCGGGAGACATGAATTTTTCTTCCAGCCCGAGTCGCTTGGCGCCGCGCGCGAACCGCTCCGGTACGCGCTGCGAGCCGGGGTGGCCCGCCGTGCAGACCAGGACGGTCACCAGCGCGCGCCACGCTGGCCCGAAATCCGAGCCACCCGCGCGACTCGCGAAAATTTGCGATAAGATTGGTTAACGGTTAGGTTCTACCGTGGAATCGGCATGAGGTTCGTGCCGCGTAGCAAGGACGCGGGATCCGGCACTCAGGGGGGTCGAGTGGGGCAGGGTTACAAAACGTCACAGGGACAGGACGCGGCGGGAGTAGGTTTCCCCCGACAGGTCAGCATCGATATCTCCGAGCACTTCTTCCGCCTCACCACCGAAAGCGTGCGGCTGCGCTCGAACGAAACCCATTCTTACCAGACGCTCGCGACGCTGGTGAATGCCCGCGCCGCCTCCGCCGCGGCCATGGATCATGATTCCGATGTGCTTCGCTCGCATCTGGACAAGATCCCCACCGAAGGCGGCATTCGTATCAAACTGCGCGTTACCGCGAGCAGCGCCGAGAACCTCAGCGAGGCCCAGCATATTCTGGCCAAGCAACTCGGGCAGGGCATGTCCGCCGGCGACATGCTGTCGCTTCTCCTGTTCGACTATATCGTCGAGCAGAAGGCGAAGGCCGTCGTAGCGAAGTTGCGCGAACAGGGGCTCGATTTACCGCCTACCCAGGCCGCCGGAAAAATTGCGAGCGATTCGCAACAGGTAAGTCCATCCGTACCAATGGCTTAGCCGATACCTATAAAGAAATCCAGGTCACAGGTTGTTGCAAAGCGTTTCCCGCTGTGATTTGGTGCTCTCACGGAGCAGGATCAGGGGGCCGGTTCATGACATCCCTTGCCACCAGCGGGGCACCTTCCTCGACGGACGAAAGCAAGTCCGCTGAAGAGAACGCTGCGATCCCCTTCAGGGACTATATTCCTTACATTCTTCAGGCGATGTCGGATCAAAATGTGAGCGTGCGGAAACTGGCGCTCAAGACCGGCATCAGGCGCAACCGCCTGTCTAATCTTCTGCGGCCCACCGCCGATCCTTCCACCCGTGAGAGCATGACGCTCGTCGAGTTTCAGACGATCCTTCATGTCCTTCAAATCGGGTTCATCCAGGCCGTTCTCGGTGTCGAAACTCTTCGCGACCTGGATCTTCTCCATGACGGCCGATTCTCGACGATGATGCAGATGATTTCCGAGGTGTTCGCGAGCCTGCCGCTCTCGCTTGTCCATGCGCTCAACGACGTGGAAGGCATGGATGGCACCGAGATCCGCCGCGAATGGGCAGGCCCCTTGCGCGACGGCGTCGTTGACCGGGTGGTACGCGAGGTCATCGCGATCATCGAGCGTCGCGCCCGCATGGAGCAGAGCTTCCGCCTGGATTGACCGACGGACGCCGTCCGCGCGGTTCGCACCGGCGTCCGTCGGCTCGGTCTCGCCTCAGAAGCGCGAAACGATCGCGCTGCGTCCATTGAAACGCGGCGATGTTGGAGTCGGCGGCAACGATGGGCCGGTAACACTGGCCGTCCGCGTGAAACCGCTCAAGCGCCGCCAGTTGAGGAGGATATCGTCGACATAGGCCTGGGTCTCGGCGATCCGCGGCACCTGGCCGTCCCGCACCCGTCCCGGCCCGGCATTATAGGCCGCCAACGCCAGATGGACCTGGCCGAAGCGATCGAGCTGGCTGCGCAGATAGCGCGCGCCGCCGTGCAGATTCTGCTCGATATCGTAGCGATCCACGCCCAGCCCCGCGGCCGTGCCGGGCATGAGCTGGGTCAATCCATAGGCATTTTTCGGCGAAACGGCCCGGTCATTGTAGCGGCTTTCGCGGATGATCATGGCGTCGAAAAGGCCGACCGGGATGCCATATTGGCACGCGATCGCGCTCATCATCCCGTAATAGCCCGCCCGCCGGATCTCCGCCTGGGCGCTGAGGAAACCGGCCGGCCGATAGCCTCCGGCATAGCATCCTGCCGTGTATCGGGTTGCGGCGCTGGCAAAGGCCAGTCCGCCGCGCATCCACGCAGGGACGGGTATCGCCTCCAGCGTCGGCTCGGCAGAAACGCCGGGCGCGGCCGCAACTGGCGGCGCCGCCCCGGAAGCCGACACGTCGACCGGCGAGGTCTCGCCGGGGGCCACTTGCCCGTAGGTCTGCGCCATCTGGAACTGCACCCATTTGCGGCTGAGATCATGGACGCTGAACGAGGCTGGAAGCGCGGCTGGACGTGCCTCGGCGAGCGGAGCTCCTTCGTCCACCGCGGGCGTGTCCGGGCGGTCTGTGCCATCTGAGCCCGCAGCGGCCGGCAGGCGTGGCGGCGCCGGCACGCCCATCGTGATAAGCTGAACGGTGCGCGGCGAACCTTGCGGGCTGGCGCCGGCAAGCGGGGCCGCGAGGGTGATGGTGAGCAGCGGTGCAGCAAGGAGCGCGGTCTTCATAAAACCTCCCGAAACCTGTCCTTGCCCGAGTGGAGGTGAACCCAAATCCCGTTGTCAATCCCGCGGCGCCTGGTCAGACTTTGCCCATTGCGCTCCAAAAGGGCTTCTCCATGTGGCTGATCGACCGGCAGGGCGACGGACAAAAAGGTCGTCGCATCCCCCTTCCCGACCTCGTGCGGTCCGCACTGGTGCGCTGGTATACGGGCGAAGGCTCGCGCGGCGATGAAGAGGCGGGGATCGCGCTGGTCCAGCAAGCACGGATCGGCGCCAAGTGGATCGCATGCGACTGCCTGGGTCCCGACACCCGGCCGCCGGTCCTGACCCCCGCCTTCCTGTCGGAAGCTGAAACCTATTATCTGCGGCGCCTGACGGGCGCCGACCGGCCCGAGCATCGTCCCCAATGCCCCTTCTTTCGCGAGCAGGCGACCAATCGCATTTCGGAGATCCGTACACCCCATTCGCCGGCCGATCCCCCGGAAGGCTATTTCGAAGTGCTGCGGCCAGCCCCTGAGAAGCTGGCGCAAAAGCCGCAGGCCGACAGTATCGACGACAGGACACGCAATGCGACGGTGCCGCGTCTCGCCCGCCTTCTCTGGCGCCTTATGACCCTGGCCGGTGTCCATCGCACGCCGCCGCTTGGGGCGGAGCCGCCCGAACGCTCCATTGCACAAGAATTCAGGGCCCTGAGCGCGGCGGCCGCGCGGATCGAGCTTGCACCCGGCATCGAGCTCGGCCGCGCCTTATGGACACATGCCCGCCCCTTTCACAATAATCGCGTGTTCGCAGGTCTGCGCGCGTTATCCCATCAGTGGCCACCGGGTCACGCACCGCAGGCGTTCCTCGCGCTCTACGCGACAGCGGTGCAGGGTGCGACCATCCATGTCGCGGGCGCCGAGCCGGTGGTGCTCGCCAATCGGGTGCAGTCCCCATCGATCCGCGGCAACCCGATCAAAGGTCCTTACCTGGTGCTGGTCGTGGTCGGCGAATATCCCGAGGCCGACGGCTATGCGGCGCTGCGCGCCTATGCGCAGCCCATCCTCTCAGGCCAGCGTTTCGTGCCGGTTGCCTCCGAATTCGAGCGATCTCTCTATCGCGGCCTGCTTGACGCGCGACGAGGGCTCGATCGCCTCGGTATTGATCTCGTGATCGAAAAGCCGCTCTTCGACCAGTTGACCCCGCAAGGCGCCTGTCGGCCCGACTTCCTGCTTGAAGCGCAGTCGAGAGAGACCGGCGAGATCCGGCAGCTGGTCGTTGCGGCGCAGAGCGCCCTCGACGAGAACTTTCTGGCGGTGAAGGCCGCCATCCATCCGCGCCTCGAGATGATCGCGCCGCTGATTAGCCTCGGGCCCGACGCGCTTGAGCGCGGTGCCGTACCGGATATCGTGCGAACCGCCTTAGGCCTGTGAGCCCGGCGCATCAGGCAATAATGATACGGCGAGCGCCCTCGCCTCTGCTCAGGACCAGCGGAGCGTCGCGGCGAACCATGCCACAATGCCCAAGGTGACCGGCGTCGACAGCAAATAGAGTTTCTGCCAGCGCCACCAGGTCCGGGGCAGAAACAATGCTGCTCCACGCACATCGTGAATTTGGCGCCAGGCACGCTCCTGAACCAGCTGTCCGAGAAGCACCCCGACCGACAGCGAAACTGCGAGCGCGCAGCACAGGCCGACGCCAACGTAAATCGCAAGCCAATTGGCAATTTCCATCTGCGTCAACTGCGCCATGAGTCTCTATGTCTTTCTTGCCATGTCCAGTACGCGCTTGAGACGACACCTGTTCCCGCGCGTTCGACACTTCCTAGCACAAGCATATTGGCAAATGGTTTAGCTCCAAAATGGTCTTAATTCAGCCTGTTGAACCCGCTCATTCTTTGCCCATCTTGCCCGGAGGGTGAATGAAAGCCGCACGGGGTGCCTGAAGCGTCGCAGGTTCGTGCGGAATCCCATGAAAGGCAACGGTTCAAGGGCGAAGAAGGCTGTGCTGGCTACGGTATTAGTGATCGTCTTCCAGGGGACGGAGAAGGTAGGCATCTATGACGATCGGCCAGCGGCCAGCGCGGCCTTGTGGAGCTTCGTCGAGGCGCATTGGGACGAGGCGCACCATGGTCCCGCGCCAGAAGCCCGAAGCGAGGCGCAACTGAACCTCTTCTTTGCCGGAGAGGGCGACAGCTATGTCATCGCGGAGGCGGATCTGGACGACGCAGCGCAGGCTCTCGGATCGCCGCTTTAATCAGACGAGCGCACATTTCGGACGTCGGAATGATGTTTTATACATCATAACTGCGCCTTCATATTTGAGTGTAAAAGCCATATGATTCCTGGGGCTGTCTGCCGTCCAGCCTTGCCTCTCTTTTCGATAGCAGCGAGATGATCTTGCCTGCTTTCACCCGAACGCCATTCGATCGCCGTGATCGTCCGGCCGGCGCCCCGCCCGCCCAGTTCATCGGGCCGAAACGTCGAGACTGCGCTCTGCCCGAAACGCTGGGTACCGCCGCGCTACGCGGCGTGCGCGGCCGCTGTCCAAGGTGCGGCGAAGCGCACCTATTCTACCGATTCCTCAAACCTGTGACCATCTGCGCGCACTGCGGCCAGGACTGGAGCCATCAACGCGCGGACGACTTCCCGGCCTATGTGGCAATCATCGTGACCGGTCACCTCATGGCGCCCCTCATCATCGCGCTGGCCCGCGATTTCGCGCTCTCGGTCACCGCGATGATGGCGATCATCGTACCGCTGGCGCTTGTTCTGCTTCTTGGCCTGTTGCAGCCCGCCAAAGGCGCGATCATCGCGCTGCAGTGGTGGTGGGGCATGCACGGGTTCGAAAAGGAGCGAACAACAGGAGTGGCCGAGCCTGGGGACGATGGACCGTAGAGGTCGCGGCCCGCCTCAGACGACCTCGAAAACGCTGCCCTCTCCCGGCGCGCTGCGCTTGAGCGTGATCGTCCCGCCGTGGAGCTCGACCAACTGTTTGACGAGCGCGAGTCCGATCCCAAGTCCTTCCTGCGTGCGCTGGTTGGACCCATCGATCTGGGCAAACAGATCGAAGATCCGGGCCTGCATCTCCGCCGGGATGCCGACGCCCGTATCGGCGACCTCGATGCGGACCTGATCCTCTTCGCGCCTCGCGGAGAGGTGAATTTCTCCGCCCGCAGGCGTGTATTTGGCGGCGTTGGTGAGGAGATTGCCGACGACCTGCGCAAGACGGGCATGATCGGCCTCCAGCCAGATCGGCTCAGGCGCGACATCCTGGATCAGCTCATGGCTGGCCGCATCGATATGATGGCGTGATCCTTCGACGGCAAAGGTCAGCAGATCCTGGAGCAACAGATGCTCCTTCTTGAGCGCGATCTTGCCTTGGTCGATGCGTGCGATGTCGAGCAGGTCCTCGACCAGGCTGCCGAGATGCCGCACATATTTGCTCATTTGCCCGCGCACCATCGTGGCTGTCTCGGGATGCCGAGCTGATCCCCGACGAACCTGAGAGGAGCATCCGGGATGAATTCGCCGGGCTTCAGCAGCCGGCCGGGATAGCGCAAGGCACAGAGCTGTAGCGCAAAACCGAGTCGGTTGTGGGGACGCCTTCGGCTCGTGATGGCGCGCAGATCGTCGACACCGAGCGTCCAGTACCGCACCAGGTCGGCTTCGTTTTCGGACAAGGCGAACAACTCGGCATGTTGCGCCTCGGTCAGAACAGAACGGCGGGGCATCTGCTCAGGCCTTGGCTGGCCCCGTCCAGCCAATCCGATCAAGCGTGCCGATGAGGGTCGATCGGGGCACCTTGAAGGACCGGCACACTGACGCCTTGCTTGCACCAGCATTGAGTGCGTCAGTGATCTGCTCGATCGTTTCCGCGTTGATGCTAGGTGGACGCCCCCCGTGCCGACCGCGCCGCCGAGCTGCTGCCAAACCCGCCATCACCCGTTCGCGCGTGAGCGCGCGTTCATATTGAGCAAGCGCGCCGGTCTTTCAGGTCGGTGATGATCGTCAGAAGGTTGGCCAGGGATCGCCCGAGGCGGTCGAGCTTCCAAACGATCAGCGTGTCGCCATGCTTCAGGTACTCCAGGCAAGCCTTCAGCCCGGGGCGATCGTCCCGTGCGCCCGATGCTTTGTCGGAATAGAGATGACGCTCATCGACGCCGGCGGCGATGAGAGCATCGCGCTGCAGGTCGACCGACTGGCGATCGTCGACCGATGAGACACGCATGTACCCGATGAGCATGTACGACAAACCTCTGAATTGATGTTGTCGCGCATTAGATCAAGGCGACAGGGTTTGTCGTACATAATCGGGCGTCGTCATGGAACTGCAATCCGTTTGCGTCGTCCCCTGTCGGGAAACATGTGTTTCACGTCGTGCGATACTTACACTTCTCGTCATCCCTTCATCCTTGGGCAGCCGTCATGCTCAGCGTTCCCCTGGCTTGCTGCGCGCGGTGGCGACAAGCCGACGCAACGTCGGAAGATCGACTGCGCCGGCCACAACCTGCGAACCGACGATCAGCGCTGGCGTCCCGTTGAACCCGATCGCTTCAGCGATGGCATTGGTGCGTGCAAGGAGCGCATCGATTTCTGCGCCGCGCGTTTTCAGGTCGCGTTGCAGACGTGGCCAATCCACCTTGGCTCTCGCGGCAGCAGCCTTGACCCCAGCGTTATCGAGCCGGCCCGGTGAGGTCATCAACGTTTGATGGAAAGCGGCATGCTTGCCCTGCCATTGGCTTGCAATTGCAGCCCGTGAGGCTTCCCGCGACGCGGGGCCGAAAATCGGCCAGTCGCGATAGACGATCCGAACCTTCGGGTCGGCCGCAACCAGCGCGTTCAGCACCGCCTCCGTTTGGCGGCAATACGGGCAATTGTAGTCGAAAAACTCGACAACGGTGACGTCATAGGCTGAGGCGACACGCTTCGGGGCGACGGGATCGTCGATGACTGCCTTACGCGACAGATCGGGTTGCTGCGCAGCCGTGGGCATCGCCGGCCCGGCGAAAGCGACCATGGCCAGAAGGACACGAGCGAAGAAGTTGCGTCGGTTCATCGGTGTTTCCTTGCCATATCGATGCCATCGGCGAGGGCGGCGCGTGACAGCTCGCCAAGCTGGAGCTGCACGATCGTGCCGTCCGCAGCGACGAAGGCGGTTGCGGGATAGCCAGCCACTTCGAAGGCTTGGGAAAGCTCACGGGCAGGATCGAGCGCGACATTGCTCGCGCCGATGCCTTCACGGCTAAGAAACCCCTTGACGATCGCTGGTGCCTCACCCTGATCGGCGAGCAGGATCGGCACCTCCTGATAGCGTGATGCTGCCGCGTCGAGCATCGGCAGCTCGCGCCGGCATGGGCCGCACCAAGTCGCCCAAAGATTGATCACGAAGGGGCGCCCCCGGAAGCGATCAAGGGGGAGCGGAGCACCAGATGGCGTCGTCAAAGCGAGATGGTAGGGAAACGGGCCGTAGGTCACGGGCGGGATCAGAGCCTGAAGCGTGAACCAGAGGCCGCCAGCTATGGCCAGCGCACCCCAGCCTATCGCCAGCGCGCGCGTTCTGCCAAGCCGGAAGGCCAGCGTCCCGGCAGCGGCGATGAGGCCAGGAGCAGGCGCGAAACCGCCTTGCCACACTGCGAGGATGGACAGGGGAGCATCGGCGTAGCTCGTCCAGTGCGCCGCGACATAGCTGATCCGGGCCGTCACTAGTCCGACGACAATGGCACTGGTCGCGACCGCCGACACCCGCGGGAAGCGGAACCGTCCTGCCAGCGCCGTCAGTCCGAGAAACACGGAGACGCACAGCACCGCCAGTCCACGATCGACCGCCAGCATGAGTGGCCCGATAGCAATTGCGTTGCCCATCAGAGAAACGCGCCTGCGCTCTTCCAAAGCATATAGGCGGCCACTACGAAGATCAGCACCGCAAAGACCGTGCTGAGCATGTTGCCCGTGCCCAGACGCTTGGCAATCCGCGTGCCGATCAACCCGCCTGCAACGCCACCACCGATGAAGGCGAAAGCGAGCGGCCAGTCCACGAGCCCGGAAAACGCGTAGTTGGCAGCGGTCGTTAGCCCGAATGCGGTGACGGCGATCAACGACGTACCGACGGCGTTGAGGATCGGCATGCCCGTCGACCCGATGAGGCCTGGAACGATCAGAAAGCCGCCTCCGATGCCGAAGAAGCCTGAGAACAAGCCGGTCCCAAGGCCGTAGCCCAGCACCTTGGGTGCCTTCTCCCGGTTACATTCAGCGCCGGGATTACCTGCATCACCCCGCCCGCGCAGCATCTGGACGCCAACGACGACCATGACGAGCGCGAACAGAAAGAGCAGCTTGCCGCCATCGACGGCCTTGCCAACGGTGGACCCCAGCAGCGCACCGATGACGCCCGCTGTGGCATACATGCCCCCGCACCGCCATTTTACGGTATGAGCCTTGGCATGGCCGATCAGACCGGTCGCGGCATTGGCTGCAACGGCAAACGCGCTCGTGCCGATAGCAAGGTGCGCATCGGGTACGCGCACCAGATACACCATCAGCGGTACTGCAAGGATCGAGCCCCCGCCGCCTACGAGGCCAAGGGTAAATCCCACCAGGCTGCCCGAAAGGGCCCCGAGCAGATACTGGATTGGTTCGAGGATCATGCCGTCTTGCCGATCTCGTGTGGGGCGGCCATCCACTCGCGACCCTTCAGCATGCCCTGCCAGTAAATCGGGGGCAGCATTCGCTCTTTCAGGAACCAGGCGGCACGGGTCGGGCGCGTTCCGTCCAACAGCCATGACGGGAAGCTCGGCAGCAGTTTCCCGCCGTAACCGAACTCGGCGAGGACGATCTTGCCGCGTTCGACGGTGAGCGGGCATGAGCCGTAGCCGTTGTAGTCGGCAGCGGGGGGCTTGCCATCTAGCGCGGCCAGGGCGTTCACCGCGACGACGGGCGCTTGCATGCGGGCTGCCGCTGCCGTCTTCGCATTGCTGGTGCCAGCGGCGTCGCCGAGACTGAACACGTTGTCGTATCGCTTATGGCGCAGCGTGGCCTCGTCGACATCCACGAAGCCGTTTGCGACCGCGAGCGGACTCTTGGCGACGACCGTATGCGACACTTGGGGCGGAACGACGTGGAGAATGTCGAACGCGCGTTCGATCCGTTCGGCGACGCCGTCCTGCTTGCGCTCGAACGTGGCCACACGACGATCGCCATCGACCGCGACCAGATTGGATTCGAGCCTGAGGTCGATCCCATATTGCTCGATATATTCCATAAGCACCGGGACGTAGGTTGCGACCCCGAACAGGACGGCGCCGGCATTGTGGAATTCGACGTCGATTGCGGGAAGAACGCCGCTGTCGCGCCAGATGTCGCAGGAGAGATACATCGCCTTCTGTGGTGCGCCGGCGCACTTGATCGGCATAGGCGGCTGCGAGAACAGCGCCCGTCCCTGCCGCAACTCTTTGACGAGCCGGTAGGTGTACGATGCCAGATCGTAGCGATAGTTAGAGGTGACGCCGTTGCGGCCGAGGGCGTTAGGCAACCCGTCTATCTTCTCCCACGCCAGGCGCAGCCCGGGCGCGACGATTAGAATACGATAGGTCAGCATGCCTCCATCAGCGAGTTCGACCGTGTTGCGGTCGGGGTCGATGGTGAGCGCGGGCAACCGTATCCACTCGACGCCCTTCGGCATCACGTCGGCTTCGGCTTTGCGGGTCTGTTCGGGCGTAAAGACGCCAGCCCCGACCATTGTCCAACCGGGTTGGTAGTAGTGCTCCGTGGCGGGGTCGACGACTGCGATCGTTACCTTGGCGTTGCGCTTGAGAATGCTGGAGGCGGTCGCGATGCCGGCGGCACCGCCCCCTATGATGACGATGTCGTAGGTCATTGATCCGCCCTTTCGGAACGCCGCTTCAGCGCAGGCGTGAGATCGGCAAGGTCGTACCCCGCTGCCTTCGCCTGGCCGATGATTGTCGCCGGATCGGCGCGATCAGCCTCGGCCAACGCCCACAATGTCGCCGCGCGCGTCCCGCTACGGCAGAAGCCGAGCGTCGGCTGTGGCAGCGTGGCCAGCGCCGCCTTCATGCAATCCGCATCGGCGTCCGTCGCCTTGCCCGGTACGATCGGGACATGGGCGAACGCCAAACCGTGTTCGCCCGCCATCCGGGCCATTTCCTCCGCGCTTGGCTGGCCCGGCTCCTCGCCGTCCGGACGGCTTGAGATGATCGAGCGATATCCTGCCTTCGCGGCAGCGGCGAGGTCGTCTTGCGTCAGTTGGGGGGCGGCAGAGAAGGACGGGGTGATCTGCTTGAAAGCCATGTGACGTCTCCTGTCTAATCAGGCCGAACGGCGGGATGTGAATGCAAAGCGGTGGACGGCAGCGCCGAGCGCCATTGCGGCGATGAAGACCAGTGCCGGCAGAGGCTGGATCGCCAGTGCGGCAATGGCGGGACCTGGGCACAATCCGACCATGCCCCAGCCTATGCCGAACAAGGCCGCACCGCCGATGAGGCGCCAGTCGATCGGCGAGGTGGCGGACGTGTGGAATTGTTCGGCCGCAATCGGGGTCGAGCGACGCCGCACGACGAACCACGCTACCGCCATCGGCAGGATCGCGCCTGCCATGACGAACGCCAAGGTCGGGTCCCATGCGCCGGTGACATCGAGAAACGCCCGCACCCGCGCCGGATCGATCATTCCGGAGACGGCAAGGCCAGCGCCGAACAGCGTCCCGCTGACGAGTGAAATAGGGTTCTGGCGCATCACAGTACCACCCCGGACAGGCGCATGATCGTGACCGTGACGACGCCGGTCGCCACGAACGTGACGGTCGCTGCGATGGACCGGGGCGACAGGCGGGACAGGCCGCATACGCCGTGACCACTGGTGCACCCGGACCCGAGCCGCGTTCCGATACCGACGATCAGACCGGCGACGGCGATCAGCGAAAGCGATGTCGGAAAGCTGGCCTTCACGCCTAAACTGCCCGCTGCAATACCCGCGCCCAAAGGCAGACCCGCGGTGAAGAGCAGCGCAATTGCCCACGGTGGACCTCCATCCGTAAGGCCCAAAGCCCGCGCGAACATGCCGCTGACCCCGGCGATGCGGCCGTTCCCCAGGAGCATGATCGCCGCGGCGACACCGATCATCAGTCCGCCGATGAAGCCTTCGAGCGGCATGGCATGGGGAAAGCCTGGCATCACAGCGCATCCAGCGGAATCTTGAGATAGCGGGTGCCGTTGGCTTCCGGCTCCGGCAGATGACCACCGCGCATGTTCACCTGGATCGAGGGCAGGATGAGCTTGGGCATCGACAAGGTGGCGTCGCGACTGGTCCGCATCGCGACGAAGTCGTCTTCGCTGACCCCTTCGTGGACATGGACGTTGCCGACACGCTGTGCGCCTACAGTCGTCTCCCAGACATATTCGTCGCGGCCCACCGCCTTGTAGTCGTGGCAGAGGAACAGGCGCGTCTCGTCCGGCAGTTGCATGAGCCGGCGGATCGAGCGGAAAAGCTGGCGTGCGTCGCCACCAGGGAAGTCTGCCCGCGCGGTGCCGTAATCGGGCATGAAGAGCGTATCGCCGGTGAAGACCGCGTCACCGATGGCATAGGCCATGTCTGCCGGCGTATGGCCGGGCACGTGCAGCGCAATGGCGTCGATGTTGCCGATGGCAAAGCGTTCACCGTCCTCGAAAAGCCGGTCGAACTCGGAGCCATCGCGCTCAAAGTCTGTGCCGACGTTGAAGATTTTGCCAAAGACGTTCTGGACCCGGATGATCTCACGACCGATCGCGAGCTGCCCGCCAAGAGCCTGCTGTAGATAGGGTGCTGCGGACAGGTGATCAGCGTGAGCATGGGTTTCCAGCAGCCAATCGACCGTCAGACCCTGATCCCGCACATAAGCGATCACCGCATCCGCCGACGCGGTTTTGGTCCGACCCGCCGCAGCGTCGAAATCGAGGACGCTGTCGATGATCGCAGCCTTTTTCGTTGCCGTGTCCCAAACGACATAGGTCGCGGTGTTGGTGGGCTCATCAAAGAAGGACTGAACGACCGGCGATCCGGCTGTTTTTGCGCGTCTGATCTGGGCGGTGGCTTCGTTCAGAACCGATTGCATGACCATCTCCGTTTATTGATTTCATGATTTATGTAGTCATGTAATTGTATTGCGTCAACGGGGTACCTGTGCCATTTGGGAGGAATGGAAATGATGGATGCAAACATATCGCGCTCGCTGCGCATCGGGGATGCAGCCCCGAACTTCACCGCCCGCACCACGCAGGGCGAGATTGCGCTCGATCAGTATCGTGGTCGCTGGGTCGTGTTTTTCTCGCACCCTGCCGACTTCACCCCGGTTTGCACAAGCGAGTTCGTAGCATTGGCCAAAGCTGCACCCAGGTTCGAGGAGTTGGACTGCGTGTTGCTTGGGCTGTCGGTCGACAGCCTCTACTCGCACGTGGCCTGGCTACGCGCGATCAAAGACGTCTTCGGTGTAGAGGTGCCATTTCCGGTTATCGAGGACCCCTCGCTGGCGGTGGGCTATGCTTACGGTATGCTCGACGAGCAGGCCGGCGATGCCTCAACCGTGCGCGCGACCTACTTCATCGACCCTGAGGGCATCATCCGCGCGCTTAGCTGGTATCCGATGAATGTTGGTCGGTCGGTCGACGAGATGCTGCGCACGGTAAGGGCATTGCAGCGTTCAGCTGATGGCGAGGCTTACACGCCCGCTGACTGGCAGCCGGGCGACGACGTGCTTCTGCCTCCTGCCTTGCCGGGCAGCGCGGGAGCCGACTGGTTTCACCAGACGAAGGCCGACCGGTGACGGCAATCCACCAGTCCCGCGCGCTTGCTGACGTCGCGGTCGAAAAGCTGCGTGTGTTCGCGCAGCCGCAGCGGCTTATGATCCTGTCCTATCTGTTGGGCGGCGAACGCCAGGTGGCGGACATCGAGGCTGCCACTGGCGTGACGCAACCGGCGCTCAGCCAGCAGCTTGCCGAACTGCGACGCGCCGATCTGGTGAAGACCAGGCGTGAGGCGAAGCAGGTTCACTACCGTCTTGCGAACGATGCAGCCGCACTGTGCGTGCGCACCCTGGAAGCGATGTTCGGAGGCGACGATCTGTTGGCTCCCCATACAGCCCCGGCCCCCCGCCCAGTGCGACCGCGCGAGACGCCTTCCGTGATCCGACCGCAAAACATCGGTGCGGCCGTTTTTGCGAGAGTTGGCTGATCATTTCGGCTGAAGAGGGAAAACGCGGATGCGGATGCCAATCATTGCTGTTGCAGGATGCTTGTCACTCATGAGCAGCGTCAGTGCTTCAGCCGGCGTGCCTCGGCAGGCGGTGGTACCGGGCTATGGCGCGATCACACCCGTCGAAGGTGCTGCGGAACGCCCTGATCGCAAGTTGCGCTATCGCGTGCTGTTCAATGTGACCAAGGCCGCGGCAACGCCCGATAAAATCAATCCAACGCTGGACAAGGTGGCGCGCTTCCTGAACCTCCTTGGAGCAGACGAAGTAAGGCCGCTACCGGGAGACGTGATCGTGATCGTCCATGGCCCGGCAACGCCGATCGTTGTCGAGGACGACGCCTATGCTACGATGACCGGCAGCGCATCGAACCCGAACCTCGCTTTGATAGGCGCGCTGAAGCGCGCGGGTGTGTCCATTAGGGTGTGCAGCCAGGCACTGGTCGGAAACACGATTGACCCCGCTACGGTCGAGCAGGGCATCGAGATCGACGTATCTGCACTAGCGACAATGGCGACATTGCAATTACGCGGATGGGCGCTGATCCCAGATTGATCGTGCCGCCGAGTTCCCGTTTCACCATCAATTATAGGACAACGGCGAGAGGATGACGGCAATCAGGTGTTTTCGGACGCCTGAGCGGGGCCGTTGGCGCCTCGCGTGTATCTGGTCAGTTCATTGCACCGGCCACCGTCTACTCACTGGCGGGATCAGCATCAAAAGATAGCGGCGGCTTTGGCTTGCTCGAACCGTCCACGGCTGACTTCTGCCATATGGTTGATGCGTTCAGAAGCGGGTGGGGGGAAGCGCTTACGGGCGGGTTGATTGGTTGGGCGCGCGAGTAGCACGAGGTTAGAAACCGCAGCGCCTAACAGGAACTCCTCCTCAGCACCGCGAAGGCCCCGGAGGTGGAGCCTCGTCAGACCGCGCTTGCCTTTCGCGTCGGCGAACAGGCGCTCCACGCCTCGACGCAGACGCATCGACCGCTGGAAAAGCGGGGTCTGCATTTCGCTACGTACCAGATCGCGCACATCTTCATGTTCGCTGTGGGTCACTGACCGGTTGTTTGCGGATGTGCATTGCCGTTTCAGCCGGCAGTTCTGGCAGTCGAGGGTACTGGCGCTATACCGGAGGCATCCAACCTGGCGATGGGTGCCACGATAACGGAGCAGCTTACCCGCTGGGCAAACATAGTGGTCCCGCTCTGAATCGTAGCTGAAGGCTTCGCGCGGAAACTTGCCGTTCGTCTGCTCTGATCGTTCCATCACCGGGATATGTGGAACCGAGCCGCGATCGTTTACGAAAGCCAGAAACGCGCCGCTGCCATAAGCTGTATCGGCTGCGACACGCTTGGGCTGATAGTCGAAGCAGTCGCCCGCGCGGGCGAGCATGATACGTGCCGCATCCACTTCTGCAGCGAAGCGGGCGGGACTGGCTTCCACCTCCACGGCGACGCCTCCTGGGGTATCGATCAGCACGTTGAAAGCGTAGCCGAACCGGCCTCGCGCCGTGCGTGCTGACCATGCCGCTCCTGGATCAGTACGCGAGATCGCTGCGGGCTTGCCACGCGGCGCGCCATGCTCCTGTGCGGGCGCAATGGCTTCGTCGGCAAGCCACTCCCGCACAGGCCTAGTAAGTCGCACCCCGGCAATGTCGCCATCGCCCATTTTGCGCTGCCAACTTGCATCGGCCGCGATGAACGAGGCGTCGATCGCGGCATCCTTGCGTGCGACCAGCCCTGCCGCCACGCACCGCCTCACTGTCTGCTCGAATAGCAGACGGAAGACGTTCGCATCGCGGAAACGCCCATGGCGGTTTTTGCTAAAAGTCGAGTGATTGGGCACGCTTGCATCGAGTGGAAGCCGGCAAAACCAGCGATAGGCCAAGTTGAACCTAACTTCCTCGCAAAGCCGTCGCTCCGATGTAATGCCATACAGGCGTCCGATCAGGGCCATGCGGATAAGCAGGTCCGGCGCGACAGAGGGCCGGCCCCGTGCGCTGTAATGCGACGCTAGCGCAGCACGCAGTTCGCTCATGTCCAGAAGCCGGTCAATCCGACGTAGGACGTGATCCTTAGGAAGCATGGCTCCAAGCGCTCGCCAGCTTGCCGCCCTGCCGCCCTGGTGCTGCGCTCCCATCATGGCTACCGCTCCTATCCTCGTGGATCTGAAACTTACGGCCACCTTGTTCAGTCCCGCTACTCTGCGCCTTTTTCAACAGCCTCGGTGGTTTAGTTTACAGACAACCGTTTTGTGGTCCTGATAATCATATCGCAGTGAGATTGACGGCGACTTGCTTTCCTCGATCTTCAGCCAGATCGAAGGCCCAGCGCTGACCCTTTTCGAGATCAGCATACCCGGCTTCCAGCACGGCAGTTACATGCACAAATACCTTGGGCTGCTTGTCGTCGCGGGAAATGAAACCAAATCCGCGATCCCGGTCCACATATCTGACCGTGCCAGTGGGCATGATCCTCTCCACTTCTATTTCTGACGGGCGCACTCGATACAGCTCGTCACCGAGGGAAGGTTGACCAGGCGGGCTTCGGCGATCTCCTCGCCGCAGGTGACGCAATAGCCGAACTCGCCCTCTTCGATCCGGCGCAAGGCAGCGTCGATAGCTTCACGCTCACTTTCGCGGCGACGTTGCTGGGCAAGCGCCATGGCCTGCACCTGCATGGCGTCGATCCGCGACAGTCGGCCTACGCTGTCCTGTTCGAGCGTAACCGGCGCGCGGCCCTCTTTCGACATTTCCTCCTGGGCGAGGAGCATCTGCTTCAACAGCAGCAGCTTCTCGCGGAAAAGGTCGAGGTCGAGCGCCACGTCAACGCACCAGCAGCACCGGCACATGAACCGTGCGAATGAGCGTCGTCGTGGTGCTGCCGACAATCAGGGTACGAAGGGGCGAATGCCCATAAGCTCCCATGACCAGCAGCGCGTCCGGGGTCTTGCCAACCACCTCGGCAATGGCATCCTCGGGCTTGCCTTGCACGACCGTCAATTCGACAGACCGGCCACCGGCCAGGGCAGCACCCGCGTTATCCAGCAGCTTGCGATGCTTTTCGTCATCAGGACCGACTGTGACGACATGGACCGGTAGACCGTCGAATAGGGGTGAGTTGGCGACCCGCTCCAGCGCACGATCGGCGGCCTTGCTGCCATCATAGGCAAGGATGACCGATTGCGGTTCCGCGACCGCCCTGGACGCGATCAGCACGGGCTTGGCGCTGGCGCGCACGACCCGTTCGATCTTCGACCCGATATGATCGGATGCGAACTCATGGCTGGCTCCGCGTTTGCCAATGACAATGACGCGGGCATCGCTTTCGTGCTCCAGGATCGTTTCCACGATGCCACCATGGCGGTGCAGGGGGGCAATCGCTTTCGCACCGTCAGCCTGGAGGCGCTCAGCCATCGTCGCAAGCAAGATGCGGCCACGCTCGACCTGAAGCCTGGCATCGGCCTCTTCCAGTTTCGTCAGTTCTTCGAGAAGGTCAGTCCTGGCTCCTAGGCCGATAGCACCGCTCAAATCATGCCGCTCTGCCACGGCATCCTTGCGCTGCACGACATGGAGCAGCTCAATCGGCAGATCGAGTCGCTTGGACGCCCAGGCAGCGAGATCACAGACGCTGGCCGCATAGGCCGAGGCGTCGATACAGGCGAGTATCTTGGTCATGGCGTCTCTCCTCAATGCGCGCCGAGCTGCGCTTCAGCACCCGGCTTGTCGTGAATGGCATAGCGTTCGACCATCGAGGCGCTGGCGTCGTTGAGGCCAACCACCTCAACCGCTGTGCCTTCGCGACGGAATTTCAGGATCGCCTTGTCGAGTGTGCCAATCGCCGAAATGTCCCAGAAATGCGCGTTGCTCACGTCGATTACGACACGATCGAGCACTTCCTTGTAATCGAAAGCGGACGTGAAGCTGTCCGAGGAGGCGAAGAACACCTGACCGGCAACACGATAGGTGCGTGCATTGCCATCGGCCGAAAGCTCAGACGCGACGGTGAAGAGGCGTTTGACCTTGCTGGCGAAGAACAGGCCGGACAGGATTACGCCCGCCAACACGCCTTGCGCCAGGTCATGCGTCCATACGACGATGACGACGGTGGCGACCATGACCACCGAGGATTGCCATGGATTGGTGCGGAGATCCTTGATCGAGCGCCAACTAAATGTGCCGATCGACACCATAATCATCACCGCGACCAGCGAAGGCATCGGAATCTGCGCCACCAGTGGGCCAAGCACCACGATCAGGAATAGCAGGAACACGCCCGATACGAAGGTGGACAGCCGGGTTGAGCCGCCTGACTTCACGTTGATGACCGACTGGCCGATCATCGCGCAGCCGCCCATGCCGCCGAGGAATCCGGTCGCGAAATTGGCGATGCCCTGGCCCTTCATCTCACGGCGCTTGTCTGATCCGGTGTCGGTCAGGTCATCCACGATCTGCGCTGTCATCATCGATTCCAGCAGACCAACGGCCGCCATCGTGAGCGAGAAGGGCAGGATGATTTGCAGCGTCTCCAGCGTGAAAGGCACGTTGGGGATGAGGAAAGCAGGCAGCGATGATGGCAGTTTGCCCATGTCCCCGACTGTGTTGACGTTCAGCCCGCCATAGATCGAGAGGACCGTCAGGATTACGATCGCGACCAGCGGCGAAGGCACTGCCTTGGTGATGCGTGGGAACAGGTAGATGATGGCAAGGCCGCCAGCGACCATCGCATATGTCACCCAGGTCACGCCCGTCAGTTGTGGTAGCTGGGCGATGAAAATCAGGATCGCCAGCGCATTGACGAAGCCGGTAATCACCGACCGCGACACATACTGCATCAGCATGTCGAGCCGGAGGAATCCGGCAATGACCTGAATCACGCCCATGAGGATCGTGGCGGCGAACAGATATTCGACGCCATGGTCGCGGATCAGTGGAAGCACCAGCACCGCAATGGCGGCTGTGGCAGCGGAAATCATGCCGGGGCGACCGCCGACAAGGGCGGTGATGACGGCAATGGAGAAGGAGGCATAAAGGCCGACGCGCGGATCGACGCCTGCGATGATCGAGAAGCCGATGGCTTCGGGGATCAGCGCCAATGCAACGACGATACCCGCAAGTATGTCCGCACGCGGATTTGCGAGCCATTCGCGTTTCAGCGAGGCAAAAGATGTCATTCAGGAACCTACAGATTGGCTAGCGGGGCATCGCGCCTATGCGCGGAAACGCTCAGAACTCGGAAAAGCGAAGCCCTAATTTCGCTAGTGGTTATCCCGGGGATAGGCGCCGGGCCGAGCCACCCGGCAATGCCGGGTCCAATGAAGGTCTCGCACTTACTCGAAAGTTCGATCAGATTGCAAGGACAAGAAACCACCTGATTAAGGTGCATCAAAGCTTGGCCCGCAATTCCCTCTCGCGCATCGTCGAAGGACCGAACCAGATCGGTCGGGAAAATGGCAAGAGGCGCGTCGTGGTGCAGGCCAATGTCCGCGGCCGCGACGTCGGCAGCGTGGTCGCAGATGCACAGGCCAGCATCGCCGCCGGGTTGCGATTGCCGCCGGGCAGCTACCTGGAATGGGGCGGGCAGTTTGAAAATCTGAAATCGGCCAGCGAACGGTTGAAGCTGGTCGTGCCGGCCTGTTTCGTCCTGATCCTGCTGCTGCTCTATGGGGCGCTGGGCAATGTGCGCGATGCGGCGATCGTATTTACCGGCGTGCCGTTCGCGCTGGTCGGCGGGGTGATGCTGTTGTTCGTGCGGGGGATGGATTTTTCCGTTTCGGCGGCGGTCGGCTTCATCGCGTTATCGGGCATAGCGGTGCTGAACGGGCTGGTCATGGTCAGCGCCATTCAGGCGATGATCCACACAGGGATGGATCGGGCCGAGGCGGCTCGCGCAGGGGCGATGCAGCGCCTGCGCCCCGTCGCGATGACCGCGCTGGTGGCCAGTCTGGGCTTTGTGCCGATGGCGTTCGCCAGCGGATCGGGCGCGGAAGTGCAAAAACCGTTGGCGACCGTCGTCATCGGCGGGCTGATTTCCGCCACGCTGCTGACGCTGTTCGTGCTGCCGACACTCTATGCCCGGTTCGGGCATAGGAGCATGAGAAAGCCGGTCGATGCGTTGACCTGAATTGGGAAAGGGGCGGCGTCCTGATCGTTCAGGCGCCGTCCTCCCCCCTGCCCATCACCTGATCCCGGATCGCCGATCGGCTGAGATTATGGTGCAGTATCTTGCGATACAGGGTCGATCGCGACAGGCCCAGCATGGTGCTGGCGATCGACATATTGCCAGCCGCCATGGCGATGGCATTGGCAATCTGTTCCCGCTCTTCCAAACCGTTGGCAGACGGCGATACGGCCGGTACGACCTGCGCCGATTTCAGATCATCGGGCAGGCAATGTTCGTCGGCCACATCATCGGTCGCCAGCAAACTCGCCGTTTCGACGACATTGCGCAATTCGCGGACATTGCCCGGCCAGTCATGGGCATGGAGGATAGCCAGCGCCCGATCCGTGAAGCGGACTGGCGCATGCGCGTAACGCCGCGCGCAATCGGCAGCGAAACGCGCCAGCAGCAGATCGATGTCGCCGCCCCGATCCCGCAGCGGCGGAACGGTGACGGAAGCGACGGCCAGCCGGTGCAACAGATCGCGACGGAAACGCCCGGCGGCAACCTCTGCATGCAAATCGCGATTGGTCATGGCGATCACGCGCACATCCACGCGGCGTACATCCCCTTCACCGATACGGGAGACGACACCTTCCTCCAGCACACGCAGCAGATAGGGTTGCAGGTCCAGCGCCAGTTCACCGATCTCATCAAGGCAGAGCGTACCACCATGGGCGAGTTCGAAACGGCCCGGCCGCCCCTCATTCGACGCGCCAGTGAAAGCACCACGCGCATAGCCGAACAATTCGCTGGCAATCATCTCGCGATTGGCGGCGCCACAGTTGAACATGACCAGCGGTCCGGCCGCATTGGGGCCACGACCATGGAAGGCACGCGCAAACAACTCTTTGCCGACGCCGGTTTCACCCTGAATGAGCATGGGCACAGGCGACGGGGCGAGTTTCTGCGCACGGGCAATCGATGCCTTCATCGACGGACTGTTACCAACGATGGCGGTAAAGTCGCAACGGTCGGGATCGCTTTCATCACCATGGCGGCGTGTCGGCACGGAACGGTGGGTGGCAAGCGAAGATGCGGAAGATCGCGCCGGTTCGGCGGTCGGGATCACCACCATGAAGCCGTTCAGCCCGCCATCCACCTCGATCGGTCGAATCCAGTCATTGGGAATTTCGCGCGGCAGTCCCGCAACATCAAATGCGCGCTGGCCGGGCCGGGCGCTGACCATCCGCACACCCAGCCGGTCACGCAACATGCGGGCCGCCTGAGACGAAGCATAGGCCAGACGACCATGTTCATCAACCGCCAGCAGACCGTCACGATGATAATGGCGCCCCTGTTCCAGCGCCACTTCGAGAAGGCGGGCGCGGAACTGATCCGCTTCGTGCATCATCGCCATTTCGATACGACGTGCGCCCAGCACAGCCAATGCGAACATCTGGCCGTTGGCGGCGCTGCTGCGCGCCGAAATGTTGAGGACACCAGCGACCGAACCATCGCCGGGGTGGATGATGGGCGCCGCCGCACAGCTCCATTTCTTCATCGGTTCGCAATAATGCTCACCGGCATGGACCATCATCGGCCGCGCCGTCGCGATGGCAACGCCAATGCCGTTGGTTCCGGCAGCCCCTTCGCGCCAGTCCCCGCCACGACAGAGCGCAATGTCGGTGCCGGCGCGCAGCGTCTGATTATCGCCCATGCCGTCCAGCACGATACCTGCCGGATCGGTGATCAACATCATGGCGTCGGTGCCGGTCAATATGTCGGCCGCCTCCGCCAATGTTTCGGCCGAGGCGCGCAGCAGCGGGCGATGTTCACGCCGTCGGGAATCGAGAAAATCGAGGGCCAGTTGCGGCGCGAAGGCGGTCGAAATGCCGACATCCGAAGCCCGGCACCGTTCCCAGCTATCCAATATGGGATTGCGCGCCAACAAACTGTCCCGCGGGGCGCCGGACAAAAAACCCTCCCACGCACAATCCAGTTCGCTCGGGCTTTGTACGAACACGCTCGCCAGCGCGGATGATGGACTTTGCAGATCCATGTCCTGCAATCGCGCCACTAATCCTCCAATCAGGCTTTTCGCCTTACATCCTTCTCCATTCCCGTCCGTTGCTACGGGGGATACCCTATTTACGACCAATCCCCGGAGTTTGTCGAGTGGCAGGCAAGATGTGCCTCAGCCCGGCAGAACTGTTTCAATGACACAGAGGATGGCACAATTTTGTGCCATCTGACACAGGCAGCCGATCAATACAGAAACTCGTCTCAAGCGTAACGATCGCATGGGCCGCCCATATTTGCGCGGATTTTTGGGCTTTCTTTCCCAATCCACATCATTTGGCACGCTCCTTGCCGGTTAGGTTTGCACGCGCAAATCACCTGGAGAGGAATATTGCTAAATTTTTTCACGATTACGCGAATCGCCGCCGTTATCGCCCTGACAGGCGGTTTCACCGCCGCTCAGGCGCAGATGGCCATTCCCAAATCCGCCCCGGCATCGGGTGACAAACTGTTCGGTCAGCAATGCGGCGCCTGCCACTCCGTCAAGGCGGGTGAAAACCGTGTCGGCCCTTCACTGGCAGGTATCGTCGGGCGCAAGGCGGCAAGCGGCGCCAAATATCAATATTCCGCCGCACTCAAGAAGAGCGGCCAGACCTGGAATGCCGCCTCGCTCGACAAGTGGCTGACCGGCAGTGCGAAGGCCGTGCCAGGCACAAAGATGGCCTACGCACAGGCCGATGCCGCCAAGCGCAAGGCGATCATCGATTATCTCTCCACTCTGAAATAGGACCAAAAATGGCAAAGATCATTCATTCCATGATCCGTGTTCTGGAAGAACAGCGATCGGTGGATTTCTACAAGGCCGCACTCGGGCTGGACATTGCGGACCGCTATCCGTTCGACGGCTTCACGCTCGTTTATCTGCGCAACCCGGAAAACGACGTCGAACTGGAACTGACGATCAACCATGATCGCACCGAACCTTACACGTTCGGCGACGGATATGGCCATATCGCGGTGACGGTGCCGGATCTGGATGCGGAACATGCCCGTATGGAAGCAGCCGGCATCACCGTACAGCCGATCAAGGAATTTTTCCGCGAAGGCGCGCTGATGGCCCGCTTCTTCTTCATTCAGGATCCCGACGGATACAAGATCGAGGTGTTGCAGCACCATGGTCGCTACGTCTGAGCCATCCCGATCACAACATAAGCAAGGGAGAGGAATGTAATGAGACTGGTAGATAAAATTGAGGTGATGGACCGGCGGCGCTTTCTGGGCCGTTCGGTCGGCACGGCCGCTTTGCTCGCGGCCGCGCCGGTATTGCCGGGTGTCGCCAATGCAGCCGTAACGCTCAAGACGGGAGGCGCCGCCGATCTGACGACGCTCGTCAAGATGGCACGCGACCTGTATCCGCACGACCGCCTGCCCGACGCCATGTATGAAACCGCCGTCGCCACCATCGACGGCACCATGGCGGACGATCCGGCCAAGGCGACCAGCATGAAGCAAGGCGTCGCCGAACTGGACGCCGCGTCGCAGAAGATGAAGGGCAAGCCCTATCTGGCGATCGAGGCCGAAGGGGACCGCGTGGCTGTGTTGCAATCGCTGGAAAAGGCCAAGTCGCCTTTCTTCAAGGCGATGCGGTCCGGCATGGTAACGGCGCTCTACAACCAGCAGGAGCTGTGGACCAAGCTGGGCTATGAAGGCTCCTCCGCCGAAAAGGGCGGCTACCTCCATCGCGGCTTCAACGATCTCGACTGGCTGCCGGCCTGAGCGCGGCGGAGAGGATATAGAATGGCACAATTTGACCTGAACGACGACAGTGTCGTCGTCATCATCGGCTCTGGCGCGGGCGGCGGAACGCTGGCCAACGAACTGGCGCAAAAAGGTATCAAGGTCGTCTGTCTGGAGGCGGGCGCCCGGTACGAAATCAACGATTTCATCAATGACGAGTGGGAAAGTTTCGCCCAGCTCGCCTGGACAGACAAGCGGACCACGTCAGGCAGTTGGAGAGTGGCGACCGATTTCCCCGAACTGCCCGCATGGATCGTGAAGGCCGTCGGCGGCACATCGACCCACTGGGCCGGCGCATCGCTGCGTTTTCAGGAGCATGAGTGGAAAGCGCGGTCGACCTATGGCGACATAAAGGATGCATCGCTGCTCGACTGGCCGATCGATAGCAAGGAAATGGCGCCCTGGTACGCCAAGGCCGAATATAAGATGGGAACCACCGGCACCAACGGCATCCCCCGCCTGCCCGGTAACAATAATTACAAGGTGTTCCATGCCGGCGCGACCAAGATCGGCTATAAGGAAGTGCATACCGGCAATATGTCGATCAACAGCCAGCCACGCGACGATCGCGGCAGTTGTCAGCAGATCGGATTTTGTTTCCAGGGGTGCAAGTCAGGGGCGAAATGGTCGACCCTCTATACCGAAATTCCGAAGGGCGAGGCGACCGGCAAGCTGGAGGTGCGCCCCGAAAGTCAGGTCATCCGCATCGAGCATGACGCATCGGGCAAGGTGACGGGCGTGGTCTATGCCGACAAGGATGGCGCAATGCACCGGCAGAAGGCGCGCGTTGTCGCGGTGGCGGGCAATTCGATCGAAAGTCCGCGCATCCTGCTCAATTCCGAGAGTAATATGTTCAAGGACGGGCTTGGCAACGGATCGGGCCATGTCGGACGCCATTATATGCGCCACACGACGGGTTCGGTTTATGGCGTGTTCGACAAGCCGGTCCATATGTATCGCGGCACGGTGATGGCCGGGATCATCCGCGACGAAGCGCGGCACGACACCAGCCGGGGCTTTGCCGGGGGCTATGAGTTCGAGACCATCTCTCTGGGCGTGCCGTTCATGGGCGCATTCATGAATCCAGGGGGCTGGGGCCGCGATTTCACGTCGGCACTCGATCATTACGACCATATGGCCGGTATGTGGATCGTGGGGGAAGACATGCCCCGCGCCACCAATCGCGTCACGCTGAACCACGACGCCAAGGACAAGTTCGGCATGCCGGTCGCCAATGTCCATTATGACGACCATGACAATGACGAAGCGATGCGCAACCATGCCTTCAAGCAGGGCGCGGCCATCTATGATGCCGTAGGAGCGCGACGCACCGTCCTGACGCCACCATATCCCTCCACCCATAATATGGGCACCAACCGGATGAGCGAGAAGCCGGAGGATGGCGTCGTCAATCGCTTTGGCCAGAGTCATCAGGTGAAGAATCTCTTCATCTCCGATGGCAGCCAGTTCACGACCAGCGCGGCCGAAAACCCCACGCTGACCATCGTCGCCCTGGCGATCCGGCAGGCCGATCACCTCGCCGGACTAATGGCGCGAAACGAAATCTGATTCCCCCTTTCGCCGGCGGCTTCCGGCCTCCGGCATCATAAGTCCCGGGCGGTACATTTCCGTGCCGACCCGTGGACGCACCATAGGAGAATATAAATGTCGCGAGAAATCACTCAGTCGGTCGCACTGGTCACGGGTTCCGCCCGGGGCATTGGCAAGGCGATCGCCCAGCGTCTGGCGCAGGACGGCCATGACATTGCGCTCAACGACATTGCCGCCAACGCCGATCAACTGGAAGCAACGGCAGAAGAAATCCGCGCAACGGGCCGCAGGGTGACGACTGTCATCGCCGACGTGTCGGTCGAGGCCGACGTCAATGCCATGGTGGCAAAGGTCGCGCAGGATCTGGGCGAACTCAATGTCATGGTGTCCAATGCCGGGATCGCCCGGGTCACGTCTCTGCTGGAAACCAGCGTGGACGAATGGGACCAGGTGATGGGCGTCAATCTGCGCGGAACCTTCCTTTGCTACAAGGCGGCAGCCGAGCAGATGATCCGTCAGGGCAAGGGCGGCAAGATCATCGGCGCGGCATCCATCGTGGCGTTCCGCCCCTTTGCGCTGCTGTCGACCTATTCCGCATCCAAATGGGGGGTGCGCGGCCTGACGCAGGGGGCCGCCATGGAATTCGCCAAGCACAAGATCACGGTCAACGCCTACTGCCCCGGCATCGTCGGCACCGCCATGTGGGAACTGATCGACGAGAAGCTCGCCAAGGAAGAAGGGATGGAGAAGGGCGAAGCGCTGAAGAAATATTCCGAGGCGATCCTGATGGGTCGTGTGTCGGTGCCAGAAGATGTCGCAAAGCTCGCATCCTACCTCGCATCGCCCGACAGCGATTATATGACGGGCCAGTGCGTGCTGATCGACGGCGGCATCCAGTTTTCCTGACATTGCCGACGGGCCAAGAGGCCTGACCCAAGAAAGGGAGAGGCCTAAAGGCCAGGCCTCTCCCCGCCCCTTTCCGCATGTCCCCACCATGGGACGGCATGCGGAGCGGTGCGCCCATAAAACGGCCATTTCAGGGAGAGGAAAGATGAACAGAATCAAGGCCGTAATGGCCATATCATCCATCGCCGGCCTGTCTGTGCCGGCCCGTGCGCAGGAGGAGAATGCCGTGACGCTGAACCTGTCTGGCGGGGTCGCAACTGATTATCGGTTCCGCAGTATTTCGCAGACCGATCGCAATCCGTTCGCCTTTGCTTTGGCATCGGCGCAATATCGGGATTTCTATGTCCGGGTCGGCGGTGAGAATGTCGATTTCAACGACGGAACAGACGCCGAATATGATCTCTACGCCGGTTGGGCGCCGACATTCGGCAATACCAGCCTGGACATCGGTGTCGTGCGCTATGGCTATATCGGCGCGCCCAATAGCCCCAATCGTGACACGGTAGAATATAAGGCAGCGGTCACACAGACGATCGGCAAAGGGACGATCGGTGCCAAAGCCTTTTACGCGCCGGATTTTCTGACACTCGACACCCGCGCGCTCTACACCGAAATCAACGGTAGCTATGCCCTGACGCCGAAACTGACCGCGAGCGGCGCCTATGGCATCGAGCAAATCCATCGCTTCAAGGATTTTCAGGCCTGGAATCTGGGCGCGACCTATGCGCTGACCAAGACATTGGCGTTCGATGTCCGCTATTATGACACGGACTCCCACAGCAACGGCACCACCTATCACAGCGCCATCGTGGCGGCGCTGAAATTCTCGATATGACGCACCGACTGGAGATGAGATGAGCCTGTATCCTGCCGCCCGGCCGACCGTGGAGGTCGTGCTGTTCCCCTGTCTTCAGGATAATTACGGCCTGCTGATCCGCGACATGGCGACCGGCCGGGTAGCGGCGGTCGATACGCCCGATGCCGAACGCATCGCCTATGAAATCGACCGGCGGGGGTGGACGCTGGACATCATCCTCAACACCCATTGGCATGACGATCATGTCGGGGGGAACATGGCGCTGAAGCTGCAATATGGGGCCACCATCCATGGCCCGGACGCCGAGCGGGATCGTATCGGGACGCTGGACATAACCGTGCGCGAGGGTGACATTATCGAGCTTGGCGAAACGCGCATCGCGGTGCTGGCGACGCCGGGCCATACACTGGGCCATGTCGTCTATCATATTCCGGCGGCGGGTCTGATCTTTGTGGGGGATACGCTGTTCGCCATGGGTTGTGGCCGCCTGTTCGAGGGGACGGCGGAACAGATGTGGCGCAATATGGAAATGTTTGCCGCCCTGCCCCCGGATACCAGCATTTATTGCGCCCATGAATATACGAGCGGCAATGGCCGCTTTGCCGCCGCCATGGAGCCGGGCAATCAGGCAATCGCAGATCGTAATATCCGGGTAGCAGCAGCGCGGGACAGGGATGAACCCACCGTTCCCTTCACCATCGCGGATGAATATGCCACCAACCCGTTCATGCGCGCGGGCAGCAGCGAACGGCTGCGAGAATTGCGTTTAGCGAAGGATGTTTTCTGATGAATGCCGGTCATGTTTCCCTGTTGTCCGATCTGCGCAAAGCGGTAGGGCAGCGCCATGTGATGACAGCCGACCGGCAGACGCGCCGGTTCGCGACCGGATTTCGCTTTGGATCCGGACCGGTACTGGCAGTGGTGCAGCCCGGCACGCTGATCGAACAGTGGCGGGTGTTGCAGGCCTGTATTGCGGCCGACGTCATCGTCATCCTGCAATCGGCCAATACCGGACTGACGGGCGGATCGACGCCGCATGGCGGCTATGACCGGCCAGTCGTCATCATCAACACCCTGCGTATTCGCGGCCTGCACATGATCCGGGGCGGGGAGCAAATCGTCTGCCTGCCCGGCACGACCCTGTTCGACCTTGAAAAGCAGTTGGGGCGGGTCGGGCGGGAACCGCATTCGGTGATCGGATCATCCTGCATCGGCGCGTCAGTCTTTGGCGGCGTGTGTAACAATTCGGGCGGCGCGCTGGTACGGCGTGGGCCGGTTTATACCGAACTGGCGCTCTATGCGCAGGTGGGCAGCGACGGACAATTGAGGCTGGTCAACCATCTGGGCATCGCGCTGGGGGAGGACCCGGAAACCATATTGGCGCGCGTCGAGAAGGGCGATTTCACGGCCGCCGACATTAGTGAGAGCGGCCGGGCGTCCGACGATGGCTATGCCACGCATGTCCGCGACATCGATGCAGGCACGCCGGCCCGCTTCAACGCCGACCCCAGCCGATTATTCGAGGCATCGGGCAGCGCGGGCAAGGTCGCTCTGTTTGCGGTACGGCTCGACACATTTGCAAAGGAGTCGCAGAGCGCGACCTTCTATATCGGCACCAATGATACCGCCGAACTGACGGCATTGCGCCGGGCCATATTGGGGGGCTTTGCGTCCTTGCCGGTATCGGGCGAATATATTCATCGCGATGCGTTCGACATCGCCGCCATCTATGGCAAGGACATGTATCTGGCGATCAAGCATCTGGGCACCGATCGCCTGCCCCGCCTGTTCGCGCTCAAGGGGCGGGTCGATGCGATTGCCAAGGGGCTAAGCGACCGGCTGATGCAGGCGGTGAGCCGGCTGTTCCCCAATCATCTGCCGCAGCGCATGCGCGATTTCCGTGATCGGTACGAACATCATCTGATCCTGAAAATGGTAGGCGACGGAATATCAGAGGCGCGGGCGCATCTGAAGAAGAGCTTCCCCAGTGGTTCGGGCGACTTTTATGAATGCACACCCAAGGAAGCCGAGGCCGCCTTTCTGCATCGCTTTGCCGTGGCAGGTGCGGCGGTGCGATACCGCACCATTCATCCGCAGGACGTGGAGGATATCGTCGCGCTCGACATCGCTTTGCGGCGCGACGATCGCGACTGGTTCGAAACCCTGCCGGCCGATGTGACGGAGCCGATCCTGCACAAACTCTATTATGGGCACTTCTTTTGCCATGTGCTGCATCAGGACTATATCGTGCGCAAAGGCACCGATCCGATGGCGCTGGAACATCGGATGCTGGAATTGCTGGATGCGCGGGGCGCCGAATATCCGGCCGAACATAATGTCGGCCATCTCTATGTCGCGAAGCCCGCGCTGGCCGACCATTATCAGACGCTGGACCCCACCAACGCCTTCAATCCGGGCATCGGCCATACGGCGCGCCATAAGGGCTGGAAGTGACAGACCGGCGCCTGAAACAAGGCGCCGGTCACATTGCGCAGGATGTCAGCGATAGCCCGCCGCCGCAAGGATCGCGAGCAGGTCCATGCGCTTGACCTTGAGCGAGGGTTCCGGGCTGACATCAATCCATTCATCAACCGAATGACCACGCCCGCCCGTGGCCGCGCGCGGGATGGTGATGGCGGGGATGCCGAGGTTCATCGGCACATTGGCGTCGGTCGAGGAAAAGCTGAGCCGCGCGGTCACGCCTTCGCTGGCATAGGCGGCGGCGGTCTGGCGAACGAGGGACGAGTCCGGGCTGGTGGCGCCGGCGGCTCTGTTGCAAACTCTGACACGGTTTCCAAGATTGGGCTCATGTACTGTCAAGGTCAGTTGCGATGAACGATTTCAAAGGACGGCATTTTACCGGCGAGGTCATCCTATGGGCGGTGCGCTGGTATTGTCGATACGGCATCAGCTACCGTGATCTCGAGGAAATGCTGTCCGAGCGTGGGATCGATGTCGATCATACGACGATCTATCGCTGGGTGCAGCGCTACGCGCCGGAGATGGAGAAGCGTCTCCGCTGGTTCTGGCGGCGCGGCTTTGATCCGAGCTGGCGTCTGGATGAGACCTACGTAAAGGTGCGGGGCAAATGGACCTACCTGTACCGGGCGGTCGACAAACGGGGCGACACGATTGATTTCTATCTGTCATCGACACGCAGCGCCAAAGCGGCGAAGCGCTTTCTGGGCAAAGCTCTTCGTGGCCTGAAGGACTGGGAAAAGCCGGCCAAACTCAATACCGACAAGGCACCCAGCTACGGCGCAGCAATCGCTGAGCTGAAACGCGAAGGCAAACTGGCGGCGGAAACCGAGCACCGGCAGGTGAAATATCTGAACAACGTGCTCGAGGCCGACCACGGCAAGCTGAAGATGCTGATCAAGCCGGTACGTGGCTTCAAGTCGATGCCAACGGCCTACGCCACGATCAAGGGCTTCGAGGTCATGCGCGCCCTACGCAAAGGACAGGCCCAGGCATGGTGCCTGCAGCCAGGTATCATGGGGGAGGTGCGCCTGGTTGAAAGAGCATTCGGAATTGGACCCTCGGCCCTGACCGAAACCATGATTATGCTCAATAAGGGGGCGTTTGCGGGAGGGGGCGGAATCCTACGCCAAGCTCGCCCAGATAGCCGGCGCGAGATCTTACTTGTTGCTGCCTTCTACGGTCGCGCCAGAAAGGCGACGGCTCAGTTCTATCCGGCGATGGCTACGCATTTTGAAGGTGTCTGGCCCAACGCGCCGATACTCAATGAAGCCGAGAGAACGCCAAAATCGCTCTGCCGCTTCATTCGCTTCCAGCACGGCCAACCGAATCTCTGTGGCACCTCTCGCAGCGGCCCAGCTTTCGACCGTCGAGTAAATTGAGCGTCCGACGCCACGACCACGCTGTGCGGCATCTACGATCATGAAGCCGAGATACCATGTGCCATCACGCGGATAATCGCGGAGGATGGCCGCGATTGCATATAGGCCGCCAGGCCCCTTCCATCCCAGGACAGCTTGATTGTGGGCGCTCTTTTCGGGCGGCACATCGGAGAAAAGCTCGCGAGCATCGTCCAGCGTGGGCGCGGCCCCGTCCTGCAACAGGAAATAGTCGCTGCAACGGTTGTACAGGTCTGCAACGTCTGCGGCGTCCGCTTGGGTAAGTTTGATCGGGGCTCCCGTCATCATCATCGCGTTTTGGCAGCAAGCACGCGCTGACCGTAATCCCGGAGTTCCCCGTTGGGACCGACATAGCGGTAGAGAGTGACGCGCTCGATCCCGAGTTCCTTGCAGAGGTCGGAAACGGACGTGTCGCGTTGGGCCATAGCAGCCTGAGCGAGCCGCACCTGGGCCTTGGAGAGGGCGAACTTGCGGCCACCCTTGCGTCCCCGCGCGCGGGCAGCGGCCAGGCCAGCCATGGTGCGCTCGCGGATCATATCCCGCTCAAACTCCGCCAGTGTGGCAAAAATGCCGAACACCATCCGGCCCGATGGCGTCGTGGTGTCGATCTGCGCGCCCTTGCCGGTGAGCACCCGCAGACCGATACCGCGATCCGACAGATTCTGCACCGTGCTGACCAGGTGGGTGAGCGTTCGGCCGAGCCGGTCGAGCTTCCAAACGATGAGGACATCGCCGTCGCGCAACGATTTCAGGCAGGCGGCAAGACCGGGGCGATCATCACGGCTACCGGATGCACGATCATCATAGATATTGCCTGGCTCGACACCGGCAGCGCGAAGGGCATCGTGCTGCAGGTCGAGCGACTGCGAGCCGTCGGCTTTGGACACGCGGGCGTAGCCGATCAGCATGGATCACAAACGAAGGTTTGAGGCGGTGACGAACATGAGCACATAAGATTGGGCTATTGTGTATCTTAACCAGCATCTCAATCAAGCTATCTCAAACCGTAGCTCGGAAAGAATAAGGAGCATGTATGCCGCGTCGCGTGACCCTGACCGATCGACAGCGCGAGGCGCTGCTTCACTTGCCGGTCGATCAAGGTGAGCTGCTGCGGCACTATACCCTCAGCGATGAGGATCTCGGGCATATCCGCCAGCGCCGGCGCGCCCACAATCGTTTTGGCTTCGCGCTGCAACTGTGCGTCCTGCGCTACCCGGGCCGGGTGCTCGCTCCTGGCGAGTTGATCCCGGCGCAGGTATCGGATTTCATCGCGGCCCAGCTCGGCCTGACCAGCGACGATCTACTCCTCTATGCCGCGCGCGAGGAGACCCGGCACGAGCATCTGGCGGACCTTCGCCGAATCTACGGCTATCGCTCCTTTTCGGGGCGGGGCGCACGGGATTTGCGCGAATGGATCGCTCGGGAAGCCGAGGCGGCGACATCGAATGAGGATCTTGCCCGTCGCTTCGTTGCGGAGTGTCGCCGCACCCGCACGATCCTTCCCGGCTCCTCGACGATCGAGCGCCTTTGCGCCGATGCGCTGGTTGAGGCCGAGCGCCGGATCGAGGATCTTATCGCCCATCGCATCACGCCAACCCTGAGCGAGAATTTGGCTCACCTGTTGGAGGATACGGTGGATGGTCGCGTCACGCGCTTCGTATGGCTGCGACAGTTCGAGGTTGGCGCAAATTCAGCAGCCGCTAACCGGCTGATGGATCGACTGGAATATCTTCAAAGGTTCGATCTTCCGGCGGATTTGCTGGACGGCGTGCCGGCGCATCGTGTGACCCGGCTTCGCCGGCAGGGCGAGCGCTATTACGCCGACGGCATGCGTGATCTGCCCGAAGACAGGCGGCTTGCGATCCTCGCTGTCTGCACCCTGGAATGGCGGTCATCGCTGGCCGATGTCATCGTGGAGACCCACGATCGCATCGTAGGCCGTCTCTATCGGGCCTCCGAACGCCTTTGCAACACCAGGATCGCCGACGAAAAGGCGGCCGTTCGGGACACGCTGAAGTCCTTTGCCGAAATCGGTGGTGCTTTGCTTGGAGCGCAGGACGATGGCACGGCCCTGGACGGGATAATCGCCACCGGGCCTGGCTGGGAACGGTTCAGAACCCTTGTCGCCACGGCCTCCGCGCTGACCAACGTGCTCGCGGCCGACCCGCTCAGCCGTGTGCTGGACGGCTATCACCGTTTCCGCCTCTACGCGCCCAGGATGCTGCGCCTGCTCGACATGCAGGCGGCGCCGATCGCCACGCCTCTTCTGGCGGCCGTTGCGATGCTGCGTAACGGGATCAAGGTCGATCCGCCGGTGGATTTTCTACGTCCCAACTCGAAATGGCATCGTCATCTTCGCGCTGAGCCCAGCGGCGACCACCGGCTTTGGGAAATCGCGGTGCTGTTCCACATCCGCGACGCCTTCCGGTCCGGTGACATATGGTTGGCGGGATCGCGCCGCTATGGCGACCTCAAGCAGCTTCTGGTCCCGCCACAGGCGATAGAGCAGACCGCGCGGCTCGCCGTGCCGCTGCGACCCGGCGAATGGCTGGCCGAGCGCAGGGCTCGACTGGATACACGGCTGAAGGAGTTTGGCCGCGCGGCGCGAACCGGCACGATCCCAGGCGGCATCATCGAGAACGGCAAGCTGCACATCGACAAGCTGAGGGCCGACACGCCCGAAGGGGCCGAGGATCTCGTGCTCGATCTCTATCAACAGCTCCCGCCCGCGAGGATCACCGATCTGTTGCTGGAAGTCGATGAGCGAACCGGATTTTCCGAGGCGTTCACGCATCTGCGCACCGGCGCGCCCTGCAGCGACCGGATCGGCCTGATGAACGTGTTGCTGGCGGAAGGCGTCAATCTCGGTTTGCGCAAGATGGCGGCGGCGACCAACACGCACAGCTTCTGGGAATTGCTGCGGATCGCGCGCTGGCATGTCGAAGGCAGCGCCTATGATCGGGCGCTCGCCATGATCGTGGAGGCCCACGCCGCCCTGCCCATGGCCGCCTTCTGGGGACAAGGGCAATCGGCATCCAGCGACGGGCAGTTCTTCCTTGCTACCGAGCAGGGCGAGGCGATGAATCTGATCAACGCGAAATATGGCAACGTCCCGGGCCTCAAGGGATACAGCCATGTGTCCGATCAATATGCGCCGTTCGCAACCCAGGTGATCCCGGCAACGGTCAGCGAGGCTCCCTATATCCTGGACGGGCTGCTCATGAATGACGCGGGCCGCCGCGTTCGCCAGCATTTTGCCGACACGGGCGGCTTCACCGATCATGTGTTCGCCGCCTGCGCCTTGCTCGGCTACAGGTTCGCCCCCCGTATCCGCGATCTCCCTCAGAAAAGACTCTATGCCTTCACGCCCAACGCGACGCCGGCCAATGTGCGAGCGCTGGTCGGAGGTAAGATCAATGAACCGCTCATCGAGCGCAACTGGCCCGACATCCCGCGCATCATGGCGACGATCGCAGCGGGGATCGTCGCCCCCAGCCAGATTCTTCGCAAGCTCGCCTCTTACCCGCGCCAGAATGAGCTGGCCCTCGCATTGCGAGAGGTGGGCCGCATCGAGCGAACCCTGTTCATGATCGACTGGATTCTTGATGCCGGCCTCCAGCGCCAGGCTCAGATCGGCCTCAACAAGGGTGAGGCCCACCACGCCCTAAAGCGCGCCATCAGCTTCCACCGCCGAGGTGAAATCCGGGATCGATCCGGCGAAGGCCAGCACTATCGCATCGCCGGAATGAACCTGCTCGCCGCCATCATCATATTCTGGAACACCATGAAGCTCGGCGAGGTCGTCAATACCCGGGCCGCCAGCGGTACCCATATCGCGCCTGATCTACTCGCCCACGTCTCGCCGTTGGGATGGGAACACATCAATCTAACCGGGGAATATCGCTGGCCCAAATCCTTAGACCCAATGACCGTCATTCGCCTCGCGCTTCGAGGCAGGTGGGGCGTAAGCTCAGCTTGTCAGGAAGGAGAAGGACAATGTCGATCAGCAAGTTTGTCGGTCTCGATGTCCATAAAGAGACGATTGCAGTTGCGCTCGCCGATGACGGTCGGACTGGAGAAATCCGGTTCTACGGGACCATACCCAACACGCAGGATTCGATCCGGCGTCTGGTGGCCCGACTGAGCAGCCCGGATGTCGCGCTGCATTTCTGTTATGAAGCAGGCGGCTGTGGCTACGGAATTCATCGTCAGTTAGTCGATCTGGGGGCGGAATGTAGCGTGATTGCGCCATCGGTCATGCCGCGCAAACCTGCGGACCGGATAAAGACCGACCGACGTGACGCGATGACGCTCGCCCGATTGCTACGGTCTGGTGAATTGACGGCGATCTGGGTCCCGGACGAGGCACACGAGGCTATCCGTGATCTGATTCGTGGGCGACGCCAGGCGAAACACGATTTGGTTGCTGGCCGGCAGATGTTGTTGAGCTTCCTTCTGCGCCATGGGCGCAAGTTCGCCGGTCGATCCAATTGGACCAAGGCGCACTGGCGCTGGCTCGGTGAGCAGGCGTTTGATGCACCTCACCAGCAATTCGTATTCGGCGAGAGCATCCGCCGGATCGAGGAAGCACAGCAGCGCTGCGACCGACTGGATGCAATGCTGGTGGAGGCATTGCCCTATTGGTCGCTGGCGCCGTTGGTTCAGGCTCTGCAGGCCTTGCGGGGTGTCGGCTTGATTGTCGCCGCCACCTTAGTTGCAGAAATAGGCGACCTTGGTCGGTTCGATACCCCAAAACAGCTCATGGGTTGGCTGGGGCTGGTCCCGTCTGAAGCGTCGAGTGGTGCCCGGACGCGCCGAGGCGCAATAACGAAGACCGGCAACCGCGAAGCGCGAGCAATGTTGGTGGAGGCGGCCTGGTCCTATCGACTGCCAGCGCGGGAAGAACGCCGCTATCGAGCCCGGGTCGAGGGACTGCCGGATGAAGTCAAAGCCATCGCCTGGAAAGCACAAGTCCGACTGTGCCAGCGCTACCGGATGTTGGCTGCGTCCGGGAAGCCCTTGCCGAAGGTCATCACGGCGATCGCTCGCGAATTGGTGGGATTTGTCTGGGACATCGGGCGACGTATGCAGCCCGCATGACGACGGCATCTCAAGTTATTGGACCTGATGGGCGTGCCGCGAAGACCAGGCAAGATGGGTAACCCTCGGCGTACGTTGGGGCAGGTTTCGACCGATGCCCGTGCTTAGAGAGAGGAAGGCCCACGACGGAAATGGGAAATGCGGTAGTCAATCCGCGGATGAGAGCATGATCAATCGTCGTCGATCGGCTCGCGGCACACCCATCAGGTGCATCATCAGTTTCAATTACACCGGACCTCAGTTTTGGTGTAGGTTCTGTGCGGCTCCGCTTCCAAAATGACGGTCATGAGAGCGTAGGATTCCGCCCCCTCCCGCAAACGCCCCCGAGAACGGGGTAGTTGGTTGCGGCGACGGTAACGGGATCGACGGCATCGGGGCGGATCAGCTTGCGGGCTTCATCGACTTCACGGCCAAGATCATCCCATCCAACTACGGCCTCGACCGCGGCGCCGATGTCGCCGCCCGACACCTTGGCAGTGAGCAGGGCATCGCCGAGCCGGGCAAGTAGCCGGATCTTACCGTTGATGTTGCGCCGGTCGCGCTTGAGCGCTGTGTCTGCGCTGTTCTGCTCGCGCCGAAACATCTGACCCAGCAGGCGGTCGAACATCAGCACCGCATCGTCGGTGGGCTCTGTTGCAAAAATCGTGAAGCTTGAGCATGCTTGGCGGAGATTGGACGGACGGAACGATGACGGATTTCAAGTGGCGCCATTTCCAGGGTGATGTGATCCTGTGGGCGGTGCGCTGGTATTGTCGCTATCCGATCAGCTATCGCGACCTTGAGGAAATGCTGGCGGAACGCGGCATTTCGGTCGACCATACGACGATCTATCGCTGGGTCCAGTGCTACGCCCCGGAGATGGAGAAGCGGCTGCGCTGGTTCTGGCGGCGTGGCTTTGATCCGAGCTGGCGCCTGGATGAAACCTACGTCAAGGTGCGGGGCAAGTGGACCTACCTGTACCGGGCAGTCGACAAGCGGGGCGACACGATCGATTTCTACCTGTCGCCGACCCGCAGCGCCAAGGCAGCGAAGCGGTTCCTGGGCAAGGCCCTGCGAGGCCTGAAGCACTGGGAAAAGCCTGCCACGCTCAATACCGACAAAGCGCCGAGCTATGGTGCAGCGATCACCGAATTGAAGCGCGAAGGAAAGCTGGACCGGGAGACGGCCCACCGGCAGGTGAAGTATCTCAATAACGTGATCGAGGCCGATCACGGAAAGCTCAAGATACTGATCAAGCCGGTGCGCGGTTTCAAATCGATCCCCACGGCCTATGCCACGATCAAGGGATTCGAAGTCATGCGAGCCCTGCGCAAAGGACAGGCTCGCCCCTGGTGCCTGCAGCCCGGCATCAGGGGCGAGGTGCGCCTTGTGGAGAGAGCTTTTGGCATTGGGCCCTCGGCGCTGACGGAGGCCATGGGCATGCTCAACCACCATTTCGCAGCAGCCGCCTGATCGGCGCAGAGCGACAGCCTACCTCTGACTGCCGCCAATCTTTGCAACAGAGCCAACGCACCGGATGACGAGATAACTAAACGATTGACTATATCCTCAGTGCGGCTAGTGCGTATGGAAACACTGGGAGGATGATATGAATTTTTGGGGTGTGTCGAGCGGCGCGTTTATACTTTTCTCATGTGCGCTGGCAGCGTCTGGTGCAGGGGCTCAGACTCCCGTGGCTGCGGGTGCCGGCGCAACCGAGCCCGGGTCGGCCGCGTCAGAGCCTCAGGCCCCGCCGTCGAGTGGCGGCAATGACGGCTCCGACATCGTCGTGACCGCGCTGAGGCGCAGCGTCAGCGTTCAGGATATTCCCGCTTCGATCACCGCCGTGAGTGGCGACACCCTTCTCAGCCGGGGCGTCACTGATACCATAGCCCTGGCCAATGTGATTCCTGGATTGGTGTTCGTCCCCAACTTCGGCAACACCATTGTGACTATCCGCGGCGTCGGCTCGACCCTTGTGGCTGGTTCGTCCGAACCGACGGTCGCGATCTATTCGGATGGCGCCTATTTGCCCCGGCCTTTCATGGGAACCCTGCGCGCGGTCGACCTCGATCGCGTCGAAGTCCTGCGCGGGCCGCAAGGGACTCTCTATGGCCGCAATGCTACGGGCGGTGCGGTCAACTTCATCTCCGCTAGCCCAACCAAGACGTGGACGGGGCGCATCGACGCTATTGTAGGAGGCCGCAATCAGGTCGGTATAAGCGGGTTTGTCTCAGGGCCACTCTCCGATGGCGTGCAGATCAGGCTCAGCGGCGGACGTGAGAAGCAGGATGGCCCGGTCGAAAACATCCTCAGGCCCCTTAACGTGGTGGAGCGTATTGGCGGCGGAACGGACGCCAAATATGGCCGTGTCGCGCTGCGCCTGACACCTACGTCTAGCCTGACGGTGGACCTGTCGCTCCGCTATGATGAGGACAATGCGGCCAAGATCGACCAGAGCTCGGTTGGGCCGATCAGCCTCGGGGTCGAAGGGGTGGATTGGACGAATGAGCCTTGGAAGGCGATCTCGAATCGCCCGCACAGTGCGGTAAACAAGCTGCTCATCGGCCAGGCAGGCGTGACGTGGGAGGCGTCCGATGCGATCACCGTCAAGTCTCTGACGAACTATATCCTTGGGAAGACGCGGACCGCCAACGACAACGATGGCACCGCATTTCCCTACTACTATACGGCGATTTATCCGCGTCGATCCGAATCGATAAGCCAGGAGTTCAACCTGTTCGGAAATTTCGATAAATTTAATTTCATCCTCGGGGCCTTCTATTACCACGAGGAATATAAGAGTGTTATAGATGTCATCATCGAGAATCCGGATCCGGCGGCGGTCCTGACGCAAAATCTTGGCCAGCAAGCCAAAGTGGACAATTTTGCGGCATACTTCGACGCGACCTATTCGTTCACGGACGCCTTGAGGCTGAATGTGGGTATGCGCCTCAATTACGACAAGAATGAGTATGAGTCGCTTTCGGGCCTTGAACCCCTCATCCCTACGGTAGCAGTCGCGGGCGGCACCATCAAAAAAACCAAGTTGCTCCCAAAGGTTGCCCTTCAATATGATTTCACGCCAGAAATCCAGAGCTACATCCAGTGGAGCCGCGGCTACAAGGGCGGCGGCGGCAACGTGCCGGCAAGCGATGGCTCCGCGCCGGCTTTTGGACCGGAGACGCTCGATTCCTACGAGCTTGGCGTGAAGTCCCGCCTGCTCAACGGCAAACTGACTGCTAACTTCGCGGCCTTCTACTATGACTATTCGGGCCTGCAGGTCGAAAAGTTGGTTCCCCCGAACGGCGTCCTCACGGACAATGCGCAAGCGAAGGCGTATGGCGCCGAACTTGAGATCCGATACAGCCCAGTCCCCGACCTCACCTTCACCCTTGCGCCCACATACGTGCACACGGAGTTCACGGAGTTCACCTCGACGGAGCCGCTGACGCTCGTCCCCTACGATCTCGCTGGAAAGACGTTGAATTTCGCGCCGAAGTGGACCGTTAACGCGAGTGCATCCAAGCGTTTCGATCTTGGCGGAGAACTGTTGAACGAGCTAGAACTCACCGCAAGTGCGCGGCACAATTCGACCGTCGTCTTCTCCTACTTCAACCTCGACGCCCTTGACCGACAACGGCCTTACACCGTGGTTGACCTAAACGCGACGATCTCCGATGTGGACAGGAAAACCACGCTGTCGCTGTTCGTCAACAATTTGGGCAACAAGGCATACAAGACTCTTACGGGTAATTTCGGGTTTGGATATATCGGTCACTGGGGTGCCCCCAGGACGTGGGGCGCGCGCCTCAGCCGCTCCTTCTGATCCGAGCGAGCGCCATGCGGGCAGGGTCGTTCGGATGAGCGATCCTGCAAGCTCAAATCAGTTAGATGTTTGATCGCGGGGTTTGATGGTAAAACACCCACAGAGGTGGGTCGGGAAATTTGACCAGCGGGATGAGTGGGTCGCCGGCCTGACGACAGCCATGGTGGTGGCGGCACAGGAGGCCAGATGAGTAAGCGACCCCGCCGGAATCGCCGTCTGGCGTTCAAGGCGAGGGTTGCATCGTCGCCCGCAGGTACGCGCGCGACCTGGAAGATTACCTCGGACGCCCCTTTTCGCGGTGAAGCGGCGCGCGCAACCCGTATCTGTCCCAGTATATTCAGTTTAGCATCAAGGATCCTCATATGCATCGCTCGGGCATCGAACTCATCAACCTGTACTGGGAAGAAGTCTGGAACAACGGGAACCTGGAACTGATCCGCGAAATCTGTGCGAGTCCTATCGTCCGGCACGACGCTAATGAGGTTACGAGCCTCACGCACGATCAGCAGATCGCGCGCGTCGCGGCGCAGCGGACAAGGCTTCCCTTCTTCACCCATGAGGTGCTGGTCGCCGACGAGCATCATGTCTGCTCAGTCTGGAACATGACGATCCGGGAGGGGGGTGAGCGGGAGCTCTGCGGCATTGAGGTGTTCCGGGTGGAGGAAGGGCGCCTGTCGCACTGCTGGAATTCCGGCTACATTCCCGGCCTGTGGGGTCGCGACGGTGCGGAGCGGGAGGCGCGCGAGCCCGCCATCCTGCCGTCGCTGAGCAGTATCGATACCGACTGGATCCAGGATATCTTAACCTCTGTCGACAAGAGCACCCCGCGCGTTGGAGTGCTCCAGTCGGTGGATCGTATCGGCAACGGCACGCTGAGCGAGACTGCTCGCGTCGTCCTGCATTACAATGCCGACCCCGAAAACTATCCCACCACGCTTTTCTGCAAGTTCAACCGGTCAACCCCCGAGATCGACGCTGCGAACAAGCGGGTGGGCTTCTATGAGCGTGAGATCAACACCTACAGCTTCCTGCGCGACCATCCGGACATCTCGGCGCCGAAGGTATATTTCGCCGCGACCAATCCCGACACGGGCGCCACCAACATCGTCCTCGAAGATCTCTCGACGCGAACCACGCCAGGCGACCAGGTCAGGGGCGCTTCGGTCGAGGAAGCGGACGCGGTGGTACGGGCGCTGTCACACCTCCACGCCAAGTTCCTCGGAACGGAGCCGAGTGACTGGCTGTTCGATCGCCAGCCCCGTGCGGCAATGTTTCATGATTCGTACCGGATAGGCGCCGCAGCGCTCAAGGAATTCCTCGGCAGCGCCGTTGACGCCTGCGATTACGAGCTGATCGACAGGTTCGAGCAGCTTTATCTTGATTGGGTGAACCTGCCCGTCGGCACCAAGACGGTGCTGCACGGCGACCCGCGCGTCGACAACATCTTGTTCGAGGCGGGCCCGTCCGGGATCAAGGCGTGGCTCATCGATTGGGGGATGACCGGGGTCGGGAGCCCGCAGTTCGATTTGGCCTACTTCCTGACGGGCAGCGTGCCCGTCGACATGCGGCGCCAGCACGATCGACGCTGGATCGCGGAGCATGCAGCTGAACTCGCCAAGGCTTCCCCGGCCTACGATCTCGCATCGGCGGAAATGATGTTCCGCGCTCAGGCCGTGGCGCAGCTTGCTGCAACCGTGCCGGCCGCGCGTACCGTCGAGCGCTCGGCACGCGGTGTCGAGCTTCTGACCACCCTCGTTCAGCGCAACTGCGCCGCCGTTCGCGACTGGGATGCCTTCGGCGCCATACGCTCGCTTTCTACAATGTGACGGGGGTCGCGGCCCCTAGCTGGCTAACTACGCCGAAAAGGAAACATCATGGATCTGTTTCGTAAGGGCGCCTTCAAGGGCAAGACCGTTTTCGTCGCTGGCGGATCCACGGGCATCAACCTCGGCATCGCCGAACGCTTCGGCGAGATGGGCGCCAACGTCGCGGTCATCAGCCGCAATGAGGAGCGGATTGCTGTCGCGGCTGAGCGCGTGAAGGCGACGGGCGCCGACGCCATCGGCGTGGTTGCCGACGTTCGCGACTTCGACGCCGTTTCGCGTGCGTTCGCTGCAACTACCGAGAAGTGGGGCGAGATCAGCGTGGTCATCTCTGGCGCCGCAGGCAATTTCCTTTCGCCCGCGACCGGGCTGTCGGCCAACGCCTTCCGTACGGTGGTCGAGATTGACCTGCTCGGCACGTTCAACGTGCTCCGAGCCTCGTTCGACCATCTTCGCAAGCCTGGTGCGTCTGTGATCTCGATCACGGCCGGCCAAGCCAAGCGCCCGGTCATGTTCCAGGCGCATGCGAGCGCGGCCAAGGCGGGCATCAACAATCTCACTGGGACGTTGGCGATGGAGTGGGGCCCGGCCGGCATCCGCGTCAACGCCATCTCGCCTGGCCCGATCGGAGACACCGAGGGGATGGCCCGGCTTGCTCCGTCGGACGAGGCCACCGCCAAGTTGAAGAGCCGTCTTGCCTTGCGGGACTACGGCACAAAGCGCGACATCGCGGATGCCGCGCTGTTCCTTTCGAGCGACAATGCCCGCTACATCACTGGGGTGGTGCTCGAGGTCGATGGTGGCCTCCTGCTCGGCGACGCCTCGGCGGACGCCCTTACCCTTCCGGACCGTCGATGATGACGCTTGAGATCGATCGGCGCGGCGCGGTCGATTGGGTGACGTTTAACCGCCCCGATCGGCTGAATGCTCTCAGTCCCGAGCTTGTCGAGGCGCTACACGAGTACTTCGACAGCCTGTCCCGCGATACCGACACCCGTGTGGTGCTGCTGCGGGGGGCAGGACGCGCCTTCTGCGCGGGTCTCGACCTCGGAGCGACGGGCGGCGGCGATCTCGACGCCACCGCGCACCTCGCAATCCAGCGGAGGGTCTCGGAAATCGTCCTGAAGATGCGGTATTGCCCCCAAGCGATCGTCAGTCTGGTCCATGGTCCCGCCTGCGGCGGCGGCTTCGCCATGGCGCTCGCATCGGACATCCGCATCGCCGGAGCCAGTGCGCGGATGAACGCGGCATTCGTCCGGATCGGCCTTTCGGCATGCGACATCGGCGTTTCATACTTCCTCCCCCGTCTCGTCGGGGCGAGTCTCGCCGCCGAACTGATGATGACGGGGGATTTCATCCATGCCGAACGAGCCTTGCAGCTGGGTCTAGTAAGCCGCGTGGTGGCTGACGAGGACTTGGAAGTCGCCGCGGAGCCGCTCCTTGACGCGATGCTGACGACGTCACCCCTCGGTCTCAGGCTGACGAAGGAATGCCTTCGGATGTCAATTGATGCGCCGAGCCTCGAGGCGGCAATCGCGATGGAGGACCGCAATCAGGTCATTGCAGGCAGCGCGCCTGAGTTTCAGGAGGGAGTCGCCGCGTTTTTCGAGAAGCGCCGTCCAGCTTATGCGGCCGAGCTCGTGAAGCGGACCAAGCGGTGAGCGCCGCAGCCGGGACAACATCTTCGGAAGGCGCGGCCGGAAGCAGCGTCGTCTCAGCGACCGGCTTCATTTCGACGATATCAGCGACGCCCGGGCGAACGCAACGGGCTACGAATTCCTCTGTGTCGCACGATGTGTTGTGGCAAGATTGAGGACGCACCAAGCAAAGGAGAGAAAGATGTTGCGGATGTTAAGCGAAGCGCATGGGAATGTTGTTCTTGCCGATGATTTGCCCGCCAAACCGGTCGGCGTCATGAAGCCGGGCATGGTCGAGATCGGGGCGGCGACGCACGATAGAGCATCGCGGCGTTCACCGACGATCCGCACCACAGAGGCTCTTTCGCGCCTGACTGCGGTGACAGCCACCAAGATTCGGAGGCTCGCGGTCGTTGCCCCGCTCGGCCTAGCCTGTCTGTGTAGCGGATGGCCGGCGTCTTCCCAGGTCGTCATTGGTCCCGGCGATCGCCCCGAAACCGGGCTTCAGGGCCAAACCACGATCGAAGACGTGGTGAGCGGCCGGTCCAAACTTCCTTATCATGCTGGCGTTCGCCTCGTCGGTCGCACGGACATCTGGAACCGCGGCGGCAATTTGCAGCTCTCATGGGTCGATCAATGTGCCTATGTATCCACCTTCAAGCAGACAGGCCCGGCAACCGCCAACAGCCGATCTGCCTTGTTCCTCCGCGAGCCAGCGGGCGTCGCGGTTATCGACGTAAGGGACCCCCGGGCTCCAAAGCCCGTGCGCTTGCTGCGGGACCGGGGCTCGATCGATGCGGTAGAGACGATGCACGCGATTGCGGCACCAGGTCGCAAAGTTCTCGTCGCCGGCGCCTACTCGGGAGGAATTGCTGGCCGGGGCGAGGAGGACGCAGCTTGGCTCAGCATCTACGATGCCTCGAACTGCCTGAATCCCAAATTGCAGAGCGAGTTCAAGTGGCCCGCCAACATCCACAATGTGACAATCTCTCCCAACGGTCGTCGCGTCTACGGTACAGAAGTCGTGCCCGGACTCGGTTCGGGGAAGGGTGGCGTGCATGTGCTCGACATCAGCAACATGAAGCGCCCCCGCTATCTCGGCCGCTTCGGCGCCACGCGACCCAATGGATTGACGGCTGGGTTCACGCCACATGAAGTGTCGATCAGCCGTGATGAGCGGCGGATCTACGCGGCTGTCGTCGCCTCCGAAACCGGGGACGTGCCTGTGGAGAACGGCAGCGTCTACATTCTCGATAACAGCGACATCGTCGATGGGCGCTCTCAACCGAAGATGAGGCTCGTCGGCGAAGCCAAGCAAGGCGGTTGGCATTCTGTCGTGCCCGCGTCGATCAACGGAGTTCCACACCTGGTGGGTGCGGCCGAACTGGGCGCCTGTCCTGGAACATGGCCGCGGATCATCAATATCGCGGACGAGAAGAATCCAAAGGTCGTCGGCGAGTTCAAGCTGCAAATGAATATCAAGGAGAACTGCGACGCGATACGATTTACTCCTCGGAAGGAGGATCCCTATGCGAGCTTCATCCCAATCCCAGACATCACCGAGCGCCTCGGCGCGGTTGCCTCGCATTACAACGATGTCGACGATGCAAGGAACACGAGGCTTGGTCTGTTCCCCTTCTTCGCTGGCGGAGTGAGGATCGTTGATTTGCGCGATCCTACAAAGCCGGTTGAAGTCGGCTACTATAAGCCGGGTGCGAATCCCGATACCCCGCTAAGTGGCAACGGGCTAAACTGGATAGGGTTGAACGACCAGGTAAGCGACGCGTGTGCGTCGCATGTACGCTATGTTCCCGAGTCCGGGCACATCTGGTTCGCCTGCGTCACGACCGGTTTCCACGTTGTCGAACTGAATCCGGACCTTCGCGCTCGCCTCGGCTTCCCGACCGTGAAGTGATAACCTGTGTCGGCCGCTGGCGGCTCGGCTTGAGGGCTGTCGGCGGGGGGTAGATGACGGAGCCCCTTTCGTCGCGGCGAGGCGCAAAACAGTGCGGGAGGCTTGTTCGCGCTCGCCGCGATCATGGCTGGGCGCGTTCTCCGCCTCCCGCCGCACATTGCTGGACCGAGCAACTTGAGCGACCGATCAGGCAATGAGCCAAGGGTCGCTCCAAGGGAGAAGAACATGCGTTACGAAGGCTCTGTTGCAAAAATCGTGAAGCTTGAGCATGCTTGGCGGAGATTGGACGGACGGAACGATGACGGATTTCAAGTGGCGCCATTTCCAGGGTGATGTGATCCTGTGGGCGGTGCGCTGGTATTGTCGCTATCCGATCAGCTATCGCGACCTTGAGGAAATGCTGGCGGAACGCGGCATTTCGGTCGACCATACGACGATCTATCGCTGGGTCCAGTGCTACGCCCCGGAGATGGAGAAGCGGCTGCGCTGGTTCTGGCGGCGTGGCTTTGATCCGAGCTGGCGCCTGGATGAAACCTACGTCAAGGTGCGGGGCAAGTGGACCTACCTGTACCGGGCAGTCGACAAGCGGGGCGACACGATCGATTTCTACCTGTCGCCGACCCGCAGCGCCAAGGCAGCGAAGCGGTTCCTGGGCAAGGCCCTGCGAGGCCTGAAGCACTGGGAAAAGCCTGCCACGCTCAATACCGACAAAGCGCCGAGCTATGGTGCAGCGATCACCGAATTGAAGCGCGAAGGAAAGCTGGACCGGGAGACGGCCCACCGGCAGGTGAAGTATCTCAATAACGTGATCGAGGCCGATCACGGAAAGCTCAAGATACTGATCAAGCCGGTGCGCGGTTTCAAATCGATCCCCACGGCCTATGCCACGATCAAGGGATTCGAAGTCATGCGAGCCCTGCGCAAAGGACAGGCTCGCCCCTGGTGCCTGCAGCCCGGCATCAGGGGCGAGGTGCGCCTTGTGGAGAGAGCTTTTGGCATTGGGCCCTCGGCGCTGACGGAGGCCATGGGCATGCTCAACCACCATTTCGCAGCAGCCGCCTGATCGGCGCAGAGCGACAGCCTACCTCTGACTGCCGCCAATCTTTGCAACAGAGCCTAGTGGCCGACGATCGCGGTTTCGTCATGGGGGATATCGAACAGGCGACGCCTTTCTTCTCCGGTCAATAATCGCCGCCGCGCCATCCTGCCTCCATCCCGAGTCGAGAGCGACAGGCTAGCGTCAATCTAGAGTATAGCCTAACCGGACGTCAGGATGCAGCGGCGGTTTCTGTCAGGATAGGGTTATGGCAAGCATTTATTGACGCATGTTCCGCCGTGTCATAGAATTCAACCTGACATTTTGACCGGAGGCGGCGATGAAAGGCCAGAGGATCGGTTACGTCCGGGTGAGCACATTCGATCAGAATGTCGATCGCCAGTTGGACGGGCAGTCGCTCGACCGGATTTTCACCGACAAGGCATCGGGCAAGGACATCAACCGCCCCGAACTCGATGCCATGCTCGCCTTCGCCCGCGAGGGTGACACCGTCGTGGTCCACAGCATGGATCGATTGGCGCGTAATCTCGACGATCTGCGCAAACTGGTTCAGTCCCTCACCAAAAGAGGCGTCCGGATCGAGTTCGTGAAGGAAAGCCTGGCCTTCTCGGGCGAGGATTCTCCGATGGCCAACCTGATGCTCTCGGTCATGGGTGCGTTCGCCGAATTCGAGCGCGCCCTGATCCGGGAGCGGCAGCGCGAAGGCATTGCGGTCGCCAGACAACGCGGTGCTTATCGCGGGCGGAAACGTTCCCTCTCCGACGAAATGGTCGCCGAGCTGCACCGCCGTGTTGATGACGGCGAGCGCAAGGCCGTCATCGCCCGTGACCTGGGGATCAGTCGCGAAACCCTCTACCAGTATCTCCGCGCTGCCACCTGAGCCGGTTTCACCCAGCCTCGCTCACCCTTAGGCTTGTCTGATTGATACGACCAATGTCACGTCTCTTGAATTGCTTGAATCATATCAATGAGGATTGGAGGTCTCCTTCGTCAAACGAATGGCAAGAGCGCGACCGATTGCCGCTGCGGCGACTGGCTGGACGGCGCTTGGCGGAAATGGTGCAACCGAACTAGCATTGATCTCGCAAAGCGCATAGGAGCCATCGCTGATGGCTTCACCAAGGCGAAATAGGAAGTCGGCGTCCCAAAGAAGCGGAAGATCGTGGTCGGCGATCGACAGCAACCTTTGCATCTCTGGAATCCAGCGATCCTCCATCGCTTTCCGTAAGGCTGCGAAGCGCGTCACCTCCGGTCCGAACATAGCGCGGCCCATCGGCTGTGGGGTTGACGACGTTGTATCAATGGCCGTTGGCGTCATCAGCGCAGTGATCAGGTTGTGCCCAAAGCCAACCACTCGGTGCCCGCACACGTAGCAGCGGACCATGCCCTCGGACGACTGCGGCTGATAAGCCTGATCGATCAGCACGCCGCCGTCGTTTAGAAACGGCACCCACCTTTCCAAGCACTCGGCTAGGCTGATGCGCTCCGATTTGCTTCCTTGGCGGGCCTCTTGAACTTTCACCGACGTTTTCAAAGCCGGAGCGTTTCCCGCTTCGTCTAGTTGGACACGCCATACATTCCTGCCGCCGTTGCCGTAGTTCGGCTTCAGCACGCGCGGGCCTGCGGCAAGATGTTCGGGGAAACGAGCGCGAAGGCCTTCAGCGTCCACGTATCGATCGACATCGCTGCCCCATTCCATGGATCGCGTTGTGTAGAGCACTTCCTTGACGCCGATTTTGGCGATCACGTCAGGATGCGCGCTGACGACAACGCCGCACCCCGCGACTTCGCGCAGCATTGGATCGAGCTGCGAGCGGTCGCCTGAAATGTCCAACGGATTCACCCAGACCAGCACTGCGTCGCACGACAGCAGCTCGTCCCGAATCTCGCGAACCGCCTCGTCCCTGTACAGTACAGGCCTTGCGGTCGCCCCGAGCGCCCGCAAGGCCTGCATTATCGGCCACTGCCGGGCTTCATGAAAGCGATGCGTCCACTCGGCTGCTTGCCCACGCTAAAGAAGAGCGATGTTCGGGCCGGATGTCATTGTTGCATCTCCCCATCGGACCTGTCCCCTTTGTGGTCGCGAACTCAGGTGTCGCGCAGCAGTGGGTGTTAAGCCACGGCGGTCGGGTTCAGCCGCCGCCGCGCAAAGCCGCGGCATAGCGCCGGTCGACCACTTCCCAGTCGATGTTGCGGAAGAAGGCGTCGACATATTTGGCGGCGGCGGTGCCGTAATCCATGTGGAAACTGTGCTCGTACATATCGAGCGCGAGCAGCGGCACGCCGGCAATCGCACCGTGCATATGATCCCACGCCCAATGGTTGTGCAGCGAGCGCGTGTGGAGATTGTAGACGAGCACGCACCAGCCCGATCCGCCGGCAAGGCTCATCCCGGTACGGCGGAAGTCGGCTTCCCAGCGGTCGAACGAGCCGAACGCCGCGCCCAGCGCGTCGCGGATGGAACCGGCTGCCTGGCCGTTGCCGCCGAGCCCGTCGAAATAGACCTCATGGAGCACGACCGAGCCGGTGCGGTGCAGCTCCTCGCGCTTCAATCCGCCATAGACCACCGGCGGCAGGTCCGTGTCAGCGAGCGCGGCGGCAAGTCGTGTCTCGATCATATTCAGGGCCTTGACCGAGCCCGCATAATTGTTCTCGTGGTGCGATGTGATCAGCCTTTCGGAGAGGCCGTGAAGCCTGGCGGGATTGAACCTGAGCGGCTTGACCTGATGATTTCCGGCAAAGGCGGGGACAGCCGCCGGCGCTGCGGCCGGCGTCTGCGCAGAGGCTTCGTTGATAGTCATGGCGGCGGCTCCGATGCCAAGAGTTGCGATTGCACTGCGTCGGGAAAGATGGTCGATCGTCACGCGTCACTCCTTCAGATGATCATTACATATGCGGCCCCGAGGACCGAGCAGACGCCGAGCACCGGCAGCATGCCGGCCTTGAACCGGAACATGGCGAGTATCGCACCCACCGCGAGCGCCAGCGCCGGCCAGTTGACGGACGTTAGGACTGGGAGATCGATGGTGCCGGCTGCGAACGGCACTTCGCGGACTTGCTCGAACAGAGTGTGGATACCAAACCAGACCGCCAGATTGAGGATCACGCCGACCACTGCGGCGGTGATCGCCGAAAGCGCGGCCGACAATGCGCGGTTGCCGCGCAGCCGCTCGATGAATGGCGCGCCGGCGAAGATCCACAGGAAGCATGGCAGGAAGGTAACCCAGGTGGTGAGGATTGCGCCGAAGGTCGCGGCGACGAGCGGCGGCAGCCCGGTCGCTTCGCGGAAGGCCGCGAGGAAGCCGACGAACTGCGTCACCATGATCAGCGGCCCGGGCGTGGTCTCGGCCATGCCGAGCCCGTCGAGCATCTCGCCGGGCTGGAGCCAGCCATAGGTCTCGACTGCCTCCTGCGCGACATAGGCGAGCACCGCATAGGCGCCGCCGAAGGTCACCACCGCCATCTGGCTGAAGAAGGTGGCGATGCGGCTGAACACGTCGTCGGGGCCGAACGCGAACAGCAGCGCTGCGACCGGCCCGAGCCAGAGCAGCAGCAGGACGCCGGAGATGCGCAGCGACCAAGAGAGGTTCGGCCGGGCATGGTCGGGAAGGCCCTCGCCAAGAGCGGTGTCGCGGTCGTGGATTATCTCAGCGCCGGCGGGACCATGTCCGCCGCCGCCCTTGAATGCGGCGTAACCAGCGCGGCCACTGAAGAAGCCGATCAGCGCGGCGGCAAGCACGATCAGCGGGAAGGGCACGTCGAGCACGAAGATCGCGACGAACGCCAGCGCGGCAAAACCGCGCATGACGTTGTTCTTCAAGGCACGCGAACCCACCCGGACCACCGCCTGTAGCACCACCGCCAGCACGGCGGCCTTCAATCCGAAGAACAATCCCTCGACCAGCGGCACTTCGCCGAGCAGCACATAGACATAGCTGAGCCCTAAAATCGCGAGGAAGCCGGGCAGCACGAATAGCGCGCCCGCGACCAGGCCGCCCTTGGTCTTATGGAGCAACCAGCCAATATAGACAGCTAGCTGTTGCGCTTCAGGGCCGGGCAGCAGCATGCAATAGTTGAGCGCGTGGAGGAACCGCTCCTCGCCGATCCAGCGCTTCTCCTCGACCAGGATGCGATGCATCACCGCTATCTGGCCCGCCGGTCCGCCGAAGCTGAGCAGCGCGACCCTGATCCAGACGCGCACCGCCTCGCCAAAGCTGATGCCGTGCTCGTGCAGCGTCTCGACTGCGATTTCAGCGCGTGCGCTGGCCTCCATCTTTAGTCCTCTTTTCGCCGGGTGAAGTGAGCATAGAATCCGTCGAGCGCGGTCGATCCGCGCGCGATCCGCTCCTCGTCGTCGTCGGTGCCGGCACAGATGCCGGCGATAAGCGCGCTCACTCCCGGAGTTTCCGGGCGCTCGAACCGAGCATCGGCAATATCAAGGTCGTGAACAATTTCGCCGAGCGCCCGCAGCGCGGGGTCGGTCTCGAGACCGGTGAGGAACACCAAGGTCTCGAAGGAGCAGCGGTCGCCTTCGTGGGTGAACTCAGCGTCCGCCATGTCGAACCTCAGTTCGTCAGGCTCCGGCACATATCCTTTGCCCTCGACGAACTTGAAGCTCGCCTCGGGGTCGATGAAGCGGCGAATGAGCCAGGCGGACGCGATGCGATCGACATGGACATGGCGGCGCGTCACCCAAACGCGGCGCTTTAGCTCCGCCGGGGTCAGCTCGGGCGCACCGGGGCCGCTCACATCGGGATGTTGGTGAGAGCGGCGGTCCGCCTCGGTGATGGCGGCCTGTGCCGCCTGCCGACCATGCGCACCGAAAAAGTCGATCGCGGCGACCTCGTTCAGGCGTTTGCGCAGGCGGCCCACATCCGCCGCCGCGACATACTCGCCCTCACACAGCGCGCGCGCCTCGCGTGCCAACTCCTCATAGTCGGCGTCACGCGCAGCGTCGAACACTCCGCGCAGCTCCGCATCGCCCATGCCGCCGACAAGGCGCGCTTCGAGGATCAGCGCCTCGCCGCCATTTTCGGTGATCTCGCGATGCAGTTCTTCGAACAGCGCGCGCGTGTCCTCGCGATTGGGGAGCGCATGGACGGCGTTCTTGAGCGGCGCGGCCCCGATCGCCTGCAAACGCCGCCAGACCTTCACCCGCAAATAGGCAGGCTTAGCCGGAAGCTGCGGGATCAGGAGCAACCAAGGGGAAGCTTGTGTGTTTGTCATAGTTGTATCGTCACTAGCCTACAAGTGTAAGGGTTGCATCACAAGCCTCATGAGCATAGGACTGCTTATCCCGAAGAAAGAAACCGGAGCGTAATGTCGCGGCTCGCCGGCGGCGCGCTCGCATGACGTGAGGCTTTCCGTGTCGAGTGCGCTGATGAAGGATCAATTATGCTGAAAAAGACCATCGCCTTGGGATTCGCCAGCCTCCTGCTGGCAAGCCCGGCATGGGCAGCGCCGGACTGGTCGGCTGTCGACCGGGCGATAGGACGAGCGGGGGCCGAACAGCCGGGGGGCGTTCACCGCTACAGCTTCCCGCGTTCGGACCTGAGCGTCACGCTGGATGGGGTGACGATCAAGCCCTCCCTCGCGCTCGGCTCTTGGGCGGCGTTTCAGCCGATGGGCGACGAGGCGATGGTGATGGGCGATCTCGTGCTGACCCACGACGAGGTGAACCCCGTTTTGAGCCGCCTGCTCGCAAGCGGTTTTACGATCACCGCGCTCCACAATCACCTGCTCCGCTCTTCGCCTGCGACCATGTACATGCACATTGCCGGCCACGGCGACCCGGTGAAGCTCGCGGCCGCGCTCCGGCAAGCGCTATCAGCCAGTCGGACCCCGCTCGCCGCGCCGCAATCGCCTTCGGCCAGCGCAGCCGCATCGCGGCTCGACCTCGATGTGGCCCCGCTCAACCGGTTGATGGGCGGTGAGGGCAAGACGGCCGGTGGCATCCTCCAATACAGCTTTCCGCGCGCCGAGCGGCTGATGGACGGCGATATGGAGACTCCGCCGACGATGGGCACGGCGACCGCGATCAACTTTCAGCCAACCGGGGACGGCCGAGCCGCCATCACCGGCGATTTCGTACTTGTCGCAAACGAGGTCGATCCGGTCCTGCGCGTGCTGCGGACGAACGGGATCGAGGTCACGGCGCTGCATAATCATATGCTAAACGACGAGCCGCGGCTGTTCTTCATGCACTTCTGGGCCAACGACGACGCAGCCAAGCTCGCCCGTGGGCTGCGCGCGGCGCTCGACAGGATGAACAATCAGAGGAGTTGAACTCGGACGACGGCTCATTGGGCCGTAACCGCCGCCCGCCCGACCCCACGGCCCTTATGCAGGAAGTGGAATGGAACATGGCTAGCAAACGAACTCTCACTGTTGTCGCAAGCGTGGGCGCGGCCGCGCTGGCGATCGCGGGCGTGGCGATCGCGCAAAACCACGAGGCGAACGAAAACCGGATAATCGGCAAGCACAGCGAACGAGACATCCCGCTTGCTCAGGTGCCCGAGGCCGCGATGAACGCGGCACGCGCGCAACTCGCGTCAATAAGCAAAGCGGAGCAAGTCACCCGAAAGGCGGACGGAAGCACGCTCTATGAAATCAAGGGCAAGAACAGCGACGGAAAGACGATCGAACTGTTCGTCACGCCCGAAGGCCAGGTGCTCGGCCGCGAATGATGGATCAGCACGGGGCGCCGGCCGTCGAGGGCCGTGCGCCCCTTCCGAAATGATACTGCGGAATAGGAGACGAAAATGCGGCCAAGGCGATGGATATTGTTATGCGCCGCTTTGGCCGCCCTGCCTGATAGTGCGATCGGCCAAACCGAACCCGCGTCGGCGACGGGCTCGGCGTTGTTCGTAAGCTGTCAAGCGAATGAGCCGCGATGCGGCGCTTACCTCCAAGGCGTGCTCGACATGATGATCGTCGCGCGAAAAGCGGAATGCCGCGCTCCACGCTATGACCGATCGGCGCTGCGCGCGGCATATTTACGCTGGGCGGAGCAGAATAGCTATTTTATGAGTGTTCATATGGTGGCCGGAGCTGAACGCTCGTTAGCGAAGGCTTGGCCATGTCAGTAGCATCGTACCCCGCGGCGTAGCCTGCCCGGCGGCTGCCTTTGAGGGCAGGCGGAGCGTCCGCCTGGCGGTGAATTCCGCCAGCTCAACGATCCCATGTCGCGCCTCAAGCTCGCTAATTAGCCGATGTTCGCATTATGTCTGCCAAATCGTTGTCTGGCGCACAAACCTTGAGGTGACGCCAAGTTGGCCGCGGCCGTGACGCTGCGCGGCAGAATGCCGCAATACCGACGGCACCGCTTTGGCGGCGCTGAGGATGAAGGGGGCGCCGCCCCCCTCTGTGCAAGGGCTGGACCGTCTCCGCGCGTGACGCGCTCCGCTTGGCGATCGGGGCGGTCTCCCCACCCTTCCGCGCCTGCGGCTTGTGCAGGGCGGGCGATCCCCCTCCCCCCCGATCGGCCCCATTTGCCCATTCACCCCCCGCTCTCGGCGAGGGCCAGAAGTCGATGTGAGCCATCGCCTTCGGCTCTATTCCAGAAAGGGAAACACCATGCAGAACGCTCCCGACCGCGCCGCGCATATCGAACGCATCGCCGCGCTGAACGACACGTTGCGGGCTAACATTACGAAGCCGACCGGCCTTGATCGCATCGTCATGACGGCGGGGATCGCCGGGGGCATCGGCGACGTGACGACGTGGAGCGGATGGCGCAAGCGGGCCGAGCTGCTCCGGACTGTGCGCGATTTTGACGCCTTCAGCCCTGACAGCCCCGAGCGGGATTTCGGACGGTTCGAGTGGCAGGAAGCCGTCTGCTATTTCAAAATCGACTATTACGACCCCTCTCTTGAGTGGGGATCGGCGAACCCGGCTGACCCGGCAGTCACAGCCCGCGTCCTGACGATCATGTGGGCCTACGAATACTGATAGACCGGCGCGGGCGGCCCCCTCGCCGCCCCGCCTTTCCCAAAGGAAAGGAATCTCCCATGCCGCAGGCATTGACCAGCCCCGAGGGCATTCCGCTCGCGACCGTCCTACGTCTTAACGCCGAACGGACCATCGACCTTGAACGATACGAGGAAGACGGCGCGTTCGACCGCTACGGCTATCTTCGCGACCTCGCCGACAACCACGGCGCGGACCTCGCGCGCGTGATCGAGATCGCGGACCTGCTCGGCCCCGAAGAGGATTTCGACGGCCTTGTGACCACCATCGAGGACGCGGCCGAAGGCTTCGGCTTCGGCGCTTCCATTTTCGACTGACCCAGCACGCGCGGGCCGATCCTGCGCGCCCCGTTCCCGAAGGATCAAGCATGACCAACGAATTGATGAACCGCGTCCAGATCGACGAGATCACCGCAGGCCGGGACGCCGCGATTGCCAAATGGCTTGAGGCTTACGACAGTTTCCACGCTCTCACCGATGCTGCCAATGGGCTTTGCTTCGCCGGGGGCATCAGCCTGCCCATTCCTGCGGATGACCGCTACAGCGATAGCGGCCTGACGCGCGCGTTCCATAGCGCCGCCCCGCACAACACCCGCGACCGGGAAACTGGCGCGGTCAGCAGCGTCAGCGGACGCGACCATTTCCGCGCGAAAATCACCGTCGCCATGGATCGGCGATGCTGGCGGCACCTTCTCGAAACGCTGGGATTCGACCAGCTTCTCGACCGGCAGGCCCGAGAGGAGTTCTACAAGGGGATCAACGACACGCCGCCCGCCTTCACGTCTGAGAATTGCGCCAACACCTTCGGCCATATTTGGGAGAACCGGCGCGGCCTCTATCTGCGCGGCATCGCCAATACCTTTTCGGCGCTGGACCGGCGCTTTCGCTCGCATGATGGCTTCAAGATCGGCAGCCGTCTCATCATTGAACGCGCCTTGAGCGACAGCCGGTCCTACTGGACCGACTATAATCGACGGGACACTCTGCGCGATGTCGAGCGGGTTTTCCGCGAGCTGGACGAGCTGGGGCCGGTTCCTGAAAGCGCCAGCATCGCGCGCCGCATCACCGATACGCGCGAGGCGACCCCCTTCGTCATCGAGGGCGATTATTTCCGGGTCCGCGTCTTCGGGAACGGTAATCTGCACCTGTGGTTCGAGCGCAAAGACCTCTTGCAGCGGGTGAACCTCTTGCTCGCCGAGCATTATGGCGAAGCAATCGGCGATGCCTACGACAACACCGAGGCGGACGATGCCCCGCAATTCCACATGACCCACGCCAAGGATTTCGGCGCGTTCATGTCGAGCGATGCCGTCGCGGCGCAGGTTATCCGCCTCGCCGAGATCGGGCGGGGCATGGGTGTGCTGGAACCCAGCGCCGGGACCGGGATGCTGGCGAAGGCCGCGCGCGAGGCTGGCGGAAATGTCGCCTGCATCGAGATACAGCCGGGCATGGCGCACGAGCTGCGCGTCCTGCACGGCTTCGGCGATGTGCGCGAGGCAGATTTCCTCAGCCTCAAACCGAGGCCGATCTATGACCGCATCGTCATGAACCCGCCTTTTGATCGCGGGCGTGATTGCGATCATGTCCGCCATGCCTTCGCTTTCCTGAAGCCGGGGGGCGTGCTGATCGCTGTCATGAGCGCCCGCGCCGAGTTTCGGGAGGATGCACGGCACCGCGCGCTCCACAAGATCGTCGATCAGTGCAAGCCGTCCTGGGGCTGGAAGAAGTGGCACGACCTTCCCGAAGGATCGTTCGCCCACGCCGGAACCAACATCAACACCGTCATTTTGGCAATCCGCAAGCCGGGGTGACGGTGCGACAGAGCATAGACAGCGGTTCCGGCAAAAAATCGAAGGCCGGCGCTCCCCGAGGAGCGCCGGCCTCATTCGTTGCTGGTTATCGCGTTCAATATCCAGCATGGATACGATCCTCACTGATCGGCTGACCAACTTGCGCTATGCTCCTCTTTTTGATGGGGACCATATGCCATGACTGTCCCACCCATCGTTGCGCGCCGTGTCCTGCCTGCCCCGCAGCGCGAGGCATTGGACCTCATGCTTCGGGCGCTGTTCATTCTGGACTGCGCCGGGGAACTCGGCCCAGGTGCCGCGCTGTCTGGTGCGATCGACGCCCTGATTGATGCCCCCAACGCGGCCGATATGACGCCGCAGGAGCGCGCCGAGTTTGCGGGGCGGCTCGATGCCTATCAAGCTGCCGTGACGATCGCCCAGGGCAAGGCCCTGCCCCTCACATTCCACGGCTAATGGCGCAAGATCCGCGCGGCGGACTCTTGCGGCGCTTATAGTCCCGATCCCTTCTCCGCTCCCCGTCGAATAGATCGGGCGCGCGCTCGGCGCGCGGATCGAAGGGGGCGCCGCCCCCCTCTGTGCAAGGGCTGGACCGTCTCCCGCGCGTGCCGCGCGCTCGCTTGGCGATCGGGGCGGTCTCCCCACCCTTCCGCGCCTGCGGCTTGTGCAGGGCGGGCGATCCCCCTCCCCCCCGATCGGCCCCGGTTTGCACATTCACCCCCCGCTCTCGGCGAGGGCCAGAAGTCGATGGAGCCATCGCCTTCGGCTTCATTGAGAGAAAGGAACAGCACCATGGTTAAGACTTCCAAGCCCACGATCCTGCATCTGACGGTCGATCAGCTTCATCGCAGCGACCTCAATGTCCGCAAGAAGCCATCCAGCGCCGCGAGCGATGCCGAGGTTTCCGCTTCGCTGCTGTCCGTCGGTCTCATTCAGCCGATGGTGGTTATCCCTCGCGAGGCCGGGGGGTATGAGGTGGTGGCCGGGGATCGCCGTCGCCGTCTTCTCACCGCGCTGGCCGAGGCCGATCCGAGCCGGAAGGGCATGACCTTTCCGTGCATGAAGGTCGATGATTTGAGCAAGGTCACGGAAATCAGCATGGCCGAGAACCGCGCGCGCGAGGCGATGTCGCTACCCGATGTCTATAAGGGTTTTGCCGCCATTCGGGCCGAGCGCCCCGAAGCAACCCTAGAGGAGCTGGGGGCGATGTTCGGCTATGATGTGGCCCGAACCGCGCGGATCATGCGGATCGCCAATCTTCACCCGGAAATCATGGACCTCTACAGCGCCGGGGAGATCGGGGACGCCGAGGCGCAGGCATATGCCGCGACCGAGGATCGCTCGCTACAGATCGCGGTCTATCGCCAGTTGGAGCAGCAGGCGACCCGGCCTCACGAGAAGAACGCCAATGCCATTCGCAAGGCGATGAACTCCGGCGACCACGAATTGACGAAGCTCATGCGCTATGTCGGCGTCGATGCCTATCGCGCAGCGGGCGGGGATTTCGAGGCCGACCTGTTTTCGCAGGATGGTGCGGGGATCGTCCAGAATCCCGATGTGCTTCGCGACCTCGCAGAGCAGCGCGTCGAGGAGGACAAGGATCGGTACGAGCATAACATCGTCCGCAATGGCCGGATGCTCGGCGAGAAGTGGGGCCTTGCCGACCTGCAGTTTTCGTGGGCCGCTTCCCCGCCGCAGATCAAGCAATATGGCTATCTCTCGACCGACCATGAACTTCGCATCCGGGAGCAGAAGCGGGGCGCGTTGCCCAAGGCTACCGCGAAAACCTATGCGTCGATGGAGAAGCGCCTTGCCGCGATGATCGGTGAGGATGACGAGCCGCTGCCCGGTCAGGAGGAGGCTTTCGAGAAACTGACGGCCGAGATGGCGGAGCTGGACGCGCAGCGCACCGTCATCCTGCCCAGCAAGGGCGCGGTCGTGGCCGTGGCGTCCATCGAGAATGACGGCACTTTCGACGTCGAGCTTTGGTTCGCGGATCGAGCTGCCAAGGGCGCGGAATTGCCCAAGGGGGCGACCGGGCAGCGTGGACCCAAGCCCGAGCCGACACCGGGAGAGGCCGAGCGGGCGCGCTTCGGGCTGTCCAAGGACAATATGCAGGTGATGATGCTGATCCGGCGCGACATGATCCGGGCCGAGTTGATGCAGTCGGCTTGCGCGGGTTCGTCGCTTGCGCTCGACTTCATGCTGTTCTCGCAAGCCCGCACCATTCTCACCCCGACGCCGGGTTATGGGAATACGGTCTATTTCCATGGCGAGCATCAGGGGATCAACGACCTGACGCATGACGAGGACGGTACGACCAAGATTCACGATCTTGTCGGGAGCCGCCCCGAACGGGCCGCATGGCTGACCACCAAGGAGGGCTTGGCATCGAGCGCGTGGGTTTCGACGCGCGATCCCATCGAAGGCTTCATTCTGTTCCGTCAGTTGCCCGCGAGCGAGAAGAACAAGGTGACGGCCATGATCGCCGGACACATGCTCTTGGCTACCACATCGGTCTATGCCGAGGGCCGCACCCCCCGCATGGTCCGCGAGCTTGCCAATTGCATCGAGGCGGAGCCGGGTTTCGGGCGTTGGCGCGATGCCGTCGAACTGGATGAGGCGTTTTTCTCCACCTTCTCGAACAAGGCCCGTCTGGCCCTTCTCGACACTTGGGGGCTGGCGGATCGAGCCAAGGGCATGAAGGGGAACGAAACCGCCGCCTTCTGCGCCCGCATCGCGAATTGCGACGATCAGGACGCCAAGTTGCTCGGCCTTCATCCCGATGATGTTGCCGAGGCCGTGAACTGGCTTCCCGACTTCATGGAGAGCGGCAACGTGCCCCCTCTGCCCGTCGAGGAGGAGGAACAGGAAGACGACGAGGGCGACGAGTTTGGGGACGATGAGGATCAGGACGACGATCACGAGCAGATCGACGAAGCCGCTTGATCCACGGCGGGGGGCTTAGGCCCCCCGCTTCATTCCCGATGACGGAGGCACCACCATGGCCCGCCATTGCGTTCGCGAACCCCGCTATATCCCACCCGTTCACGTCATAGGCGAGCAGCCCGATCTATTCGGAGGCCCGACCATCAGCCACGCGACCGAGCGCAAGCCGATCAGCAACAAGTGGATGAGCGACATGACGAAATGGGCCGTGTCGCCATGGCTCGGCGACATGGACCCGGAAAGCGCCCTTGAGCCGGAAACCGTTCTCGAGACAGCGCCCGCCCCGCTCCCCGTCTATCTGGTCGCCTGCGTCGCCGCGAAGCTGGACCACGCGGCTGAGGCGCGCGACCTCTACGCCTCCCCTTGGTTCCGCAAGGCCCGCGCCCATGTCGAGCGCACCGGCGCCCCGTGGCTGATCCTTTCGGCCAAGCATGGCCTGATCGCCCCCAGCGCCGTCATCGAGCCGTATGATGTCACCCTTGGCGCGATGGGGGCTGGCGCGCGCCGCCTATGGGGCGCCCGTGTGTTGGACGAGCTGGCCCGCGCTGTGGACGCCCGCGCTCCGCTGATCGTCCTCGCAGGGCGGACTTACCGCGATCCCCTCTGGCCGAGCATCGCCCAGCGGGCGAGCGTGCCGATGGAGGGCATGGGCATCGGCGAGCAACTGGCTTGGCTCACGCGAGAGGCGTGATAGAGTTAGGTCGACCGGGGGGAAGGCGAAAACAACCCCGGTCAATCATGGTGCGGCGGGAGGCTTACCCAAGTCTCCCGCCCCTTTCGTTCCGGCAGCGCCGGGATCGCACGCGGCCAGGGCCGCGCGGAATCGCTCGCGCGCTTCGCCCTTCGGGCCGCGATCCCTTGGGAAGGGGGCCGCCCCGGTGCGGCGCGGCAATCGGCGCCGCGCGTGCCGCGCAGCAGCTCCTGTCCAGACCGGCCTGCGGCCGGTGAAGGCAGGGCGTGGCGACGGTGGTGGGAATATTCCTTCTCTACGACAGTTGGCATTTTACCATGGGTTTCAGCCCCGACCGTCAAGGATCAACGGTCCCCCCAAAATCCTGCGGATTTCGGTTCCCCCGTTGCCCGCTGTCGCGGCCGCTTCGCGGTCCCTGACCGCCGGGGCCGCTACGCGCCCATGGTCCGACACTCCTGTTCGTCAACGATAAGGAGAACAGGATGCAAGTGACATTGTTTAAGGCTCTGAAATCAATCAAGGTAGGTGATGACCAAGCTACGGCGGTCGTCGAGCAGCTAGAGGAGTTTATGGCGCTCAAGATCAAGGAAGCGAACGCCGCGCTGGAAGCGCAGAACAAGGCGCTGGAGAGCAAGATCGACGGCCTGAAAACGCAGCTTACGATCCTCAGCATCATGCTCGGGGTCATCAGCCTAGCGTCTCTGGCGGGTCCGATACTCGCCAAGCTCATCAAATGAGCAGCGGGAGGGCTTCGGCCCTCCCTTATGGGATGGCCCGCCCCTTTTCCCCGGCATCAGGTATGATGCCGGTGCTTGAAAAGGAAAGGAGCGGACCGATGTCTATTGTTATCCTTGGCGTTGATTTGGGCAAGAATGCCTGCAGTGTCGTAGGCGTTGATGCAGCAGGCGCTGTCATCGTGCGTAAGTCGATGCGCCGACAGACACTTATCGATTACGTGACCAAGCTTCCGGCTTGCGTGATTGCAATGGAGGCGTGCTGTGGTGCCCACAACCTTGGTCGCCTTTTCGCCGCGCAGGGGCACGAAATCAGATTGATGTCGCCGGAGTACGTACGCCCGTATGTCAAAGCGCAGAAGAATGATGATCGTGATGCGGAGGGGATTGCCGAGGCCGCCTCGCGCCCGACTATGCGCTTCGTCGAACTCAAGACTCAGGAGCAGTTGGACATCCAGACCCTCCACCGCGTCAGGTCCCGCCTGGTAGCCGAGCGCACAAACCTTATCAACCAACTGCGGGCGATCCTCCTGGAGCGGGGGACCATTTTTCCGGCCGGCCGGCGCAAGCTGGAGTTGGGCATTGATGCCATGCTGGCCGCCGAAGATACGGCCCTATCACCACGCTTGAAGCAACTGGTGGGTGAACTGCGCGCCGAATGGCACGAACTTGATACCAAGGTCGAGGCACTGAACGGCGAGTTTGTCGAACTGGCTCGCAATGATGCAGCTGCCCGGCGGCTCACGTCCATCCCCGGCATCGGCACGTTGAACGCAACCGCTTTGATTGCAGCCGTGGGCGATGCCAGCAGCTTTGCCAAAGCGCGAGACTTGGGTGCTTGGCTCGGCTTGGTACCCAGGCAACATACTACCGGCGGCAAGCCCCGGCTGCTCGGCATCTCCAAGCGTGGCAACACCTATTTGCGCACTTTGCTCATCCATGGCGCCCGGGCAGCATTACCGTCACTGGCGCGCAGCGAAACCCCGCTGGGACGTTGGTTGACAGGAATGATCGAGCGAGGAGTTCATCGCAACGCAATCGTCGTCGCATTGGCTAATAAACTGGCGCGGATCGCTTGGGCAGCCCTTCGCAAAGAAGTGAGCTTCGAACGCGGCTATCCAGCAGCGGCATAACGGATCGGCTGCGTGCTTCTGCGCGCGTAGCCCAACGATGTTTGCAGGAAGGATCGTGAAGATGGCCTGACAGTCGATCGGCGTCTGGAAAGCCCGGGCAAAAAAATGGCACCTGTTGCCGGTTCCCTTATTGTGGCTCCAGACGTGCGGATGTCCATCTTGGCCACGGGATGCTCCCGTGAGACCGCATACGTTGACGCAGACTGATCAGAACACCGTAAAATCCTACTTGCAAACGGGGCGGGCCATACGTTTTTTTGCTTCGTTCCGCAAACCCGCCCGCCATGCTGATCGGCATCGAGCCGACACCATGCCGTGAACGCGCGACGGCGCGTCCCTTCGATCGGCACCGCGACCAGGTGCGCGCCGATCAAGGTGCGCTGCCTTATCGTCAGCGCAAAATGATGATAGGTAGTCATCGGAAGGAGCCGTGTCGTGACGATCATCCCTGTTCTGCTGATCCTGGCCGGCATCGTCTTGTGGAAGTTCACGCGGCGAGCTGCCTTCAATCGCCGGAATGAATATGGCGTGGAGGTCTTTAATTCCTACGGCCACATGCAGGGCCGGCGCTTCATTGAGAAGACGCTTCGCTTCGGTGCTGTGATCTTGGTGCTGGTTGGCATCGGCCATGCAATTGCTCCGCACCAAGGGTCGTCGTCGGCCGCGCCTGTCGAAACATCGCATCCCAAGAAGTAGTCGGGCGCGGGCCTTCGGCCACGGCTCTATCGCCGCTTCGCTGCGACCGAACCCGCAAAGCGGTTTCGGCCAGAGGTGACGATCCTCGCGTGAAATCCAATGCCCGAGATCCGCACAGCGGATCTCGACGCCGATAGTGGCGGCTCCCGAGCGGGGCCGCGGGCGTCGGCTTGGTCTCCGCTTCGCTGCGACCAGGCCGCGCCGATCGAGCTGCCGGCCTTCGGCCTGATCCTCCGCAGCGGCGCTTTGACGCCGCCGTCATGAAGGGGGCGCCGCCCCCCTCTGTGCAAGGGCTGGACCGTCTCCGCGCGTGACGCGCTCCGCTTGGCGACCGGGGCGGTCTCCCCACCCTTCCGCGCCTGCGGCTTGTGCAGGGCGGGCGATCCCCCTCCCCCCCGATCGGCCCCATTTGCCCATTCACCCCCCGCTCTCGGCGAGGGCCAGAAGTCGATGTGAGCCATCGCCTTCGGCTCTATTCCAGAAAGGGAAACACCATGAAGCGCAGCACCCCCAGCAACACCCAGCGGGCGGACATCTATCAGGAGGTGACGGACCATATCATTTCCCTGCTGGAAAGCGGTTGCCGTCCTTGGTCCCCGTCGTGGACGAGTGGAGCGGCGACCTTGCCCCGGCGTCACGGGGGCGAAGCCTATCAGGGCATCAATATCCTGTTGCTTTGGTCGCAGGCGATGCGGCGCGGCTACCGCAATCCCACATGGATGACCTTCAAGCAGGCTTTGGAGCTTGGTGGGAACGTCCGCAAGGGCGAGCGCGGCTCGATGGTTGTCTATGCCGGAAGCCTCACCCCGAAGGGCGGCGAGGACAGCCCTGCCGATGGCGAAGGCGAGCGGCGTATCCCCTTCCTGAAACGCTATGTCGTTTTCAACGTCGAGCAGATCGAGGGGCTTCCCGAGGGCAAATATCCCACCCCGGAGCCGGTCATTCAGAACCGGGACGAGCGCGACGCTGACCTTGATCGGGCTTTCGCCGCCTATGGCGTGGCGATCACCGAGCAGGAGGGCGGGGCCTATTATAATGAGCAGGCCGATCGCATCACAATGCCGCTTTACGAGAGTTTCACCAGCGGCAACGCTTTCTATGCGACCCTTGCCCATGAGGGAATCCATGCCAGCGGTCACAAGAGCCGGTTGGACCGCGAGACGCTGCATAAATATGGCGAAAGCATCGCGACGAGGGCGAAGGAGGAACTTGTGGCCGAGATCGGGGCCGCCTTCCTTTGCGCCGCCCTTGGCATGGAGCCGACCGAACGGGAGGACCACGCCGCCTATATCGACCATTGGTTGAGCGCCCTTCGGCACGACAAACGGGCGATCTTTCAGGCCGCGACCGCAGCACAGGCCGCCAGCAATTTCATCCTCGCCGCCATGGACGCGGACGAGGCCCAGCGCGCCGCAGCGTGATCGAGGGGGGCGGCCCAGCGCCGCCCACCTCCTCCCCGTCACCATAGGACAGGCAGATGAGCGCCTTCGACTTCCAGCAATTCCGCGCGGCGCTTGATGCCCTTTTGCCCGTCGAGCGGGCGCAGGCCGTCTTTCCAGCACTCCGGTCCTTGCCCATCGGCGCGCGCGTCGGGCGCTATGTCCGAGAGCCGGGAGCCGACAAGTGGCGCTGCGAATACACATCGACCCGCCATAATCGCGCCGGGGAGGAGCTGACCTCCCACCATCGCACCATGACCTCTGCCTGGTCGATTGCGATGGACGTGGGTTTTCCATCGAAACACCGGGAAGCGGAGATCGAAGAGATCGCGCGCGCGGCTCATGCCGTGATGCTCGCGCAGGGTCTCACCCGGCTCCCCGAGCGCGGCAGCGCCGAGGATGACGCGGCAATGGCGGAACTCTCCACCGATGAAGCGGCCGAGATCGTTGAGATCGAGCGCGAGGCGGTCGCTCCGGCACCGGCCACGAAGGATGATATCTGGCGTCGCCAATATCGGGAGGACATGGCTCGCAAGCGGACGATGGGGGTACAGCCCGACCTATTCGATGGACCGTCGATCACCCACTATCACCGTCTTCCTCGCCGTCCCGCCTTTACGATGCCGCCCCGCGAAACGCTCGCCGCGAAGCTGGAGCGGATCAAGGGCAATCCGCTTGCAACCTTTGGTCCTCCGGGCGATCGCCAGCCACTATCGCCCATGGAGAAGGAGAAGCTTTTGCGTTCGGCCGCGAACTGGCTTCGCGTCGGGCAGCGCGTGCGGGTCAAGGACTCCATGCGGTCGGTCGATGGCAGCATCGAGCGGCGCGTTCTCGGCCGCGAGGGCGTCATTTGGCGCCTGTGCAGCGTGATCTTTGACGATCACACCTATGTCTTCCTCGATCCCGTAAGAGGCGAACGCAGCGAAAAGGTGGTGTTTATCGAAATTCGCGACTTGGAGCCTATCGAATAGGCAGGCCGAATCCGCTCGGCGCCCCCGATTTGGTCGCCTCTTAAGCCGCGAAAATCGGGACCAAATTGGCCGATTTTCTTGCCTTTTTCACCCATTTCCGCTAGACCGTTGTGCCAGCCCGATTGTTGAAAGGATCGAGCCATGAACGCGAACACGCCCTTCCCCGCACCGCGTCCCGCCATCAGCGCGGCCGAGCGGGCGCGCCGCGAAAAGGCGGTCAGCTTCGCCCGTGGCAGCGTCCGCTACGAGGGCGGAATCCTCACCGATGAGATCGAGCGGATCAACGCCCGTTTCATCGCCGGCGAGCTGACCACGGAGGAGTTTGTCAGCGCGGTTGGAGCATCCGACACCGCTCGCCTTGGTTGAACAAAACGAAGCCGCGCGCACTTATGCGCGCATTGTTGAACTCGCCCTGGACCCGGTTCGGGGCGAGTTTGACGTTGACCATCTGCGCGAGGTTCATCGCCGCATCTTTCAGGATTTGCCGCACCACGGCCCCGGCGAGTTTCGGCCCGATGCACCGGGCCACTTCAAGCAGCGCGCGCTAGAAGCGAGCAGCGCCCGCATCGTTGTGCCGTATGCGCTGCGATCCGAGACGGATCAGCATCTAGGCCCGACGCTTGCCGCCCTGCAGGGCGGCAAGGCGCTATCCGGCCTCGACACGCTGGAGATGTCCGAGGCCATGGCGCAGACCTATGCGCGGCTCGATTATCTCCACCCCTTCCGCGAAGGGAATAGCCGCACCCTTCGCAGCTTCACCGAACAGCTCGCTCGCGAGAACGGGCACGAACTGGATTGGGGCACCACCAACGTCAGCGCCAAGTCGCGCGATGACCTTTATGTCGCGCGCGACGTGGCGGTTATGAATCTCCGCTATCCCGACCTCACCGAAGAGAAGGTGTTGAGCTTGGAGACGCCCGAGGAATATCGGGCGGGCGTGTTGATGCTTCAGCAGCTTCACACCTACCGGCATCATGATCCCTTGCAGGAGATCATTCGCAAGTCCTTGGAGCGGGGCCGCGATCAGGAGCCTTACGACCGGCGCATGACGGTGCTGGACGCGGCGCGCGAGATCGGCGCGGTCGCGCCGATCGCCGCGAACCAGGCCGCGCGCAACGCGGAGGAGGCGAGGCTTGCCGTGTTGCGTCAGAAGGCCCCGGCGGCGACCGAGCAGCAGGCCATAGAGCGGCGCGAGTGGATCGCGCGGGAAGGTAATATGGCGGCCCTCTCCGAGCGGCTAGGGCAGATCGAGAGCGGCTACATCACGATACGGCACGATCCCGGCGCCCCGGCTCTCGATCGCCTTGCTGCGCTCGCCGACGGCATCGGCCGCGAGCTGGCCCAACAACGCTCCGCCCCTTCCCCGTCGATCATCCCTATGCGGCCTAACGGCCGAGACGATATCGAGAGATAGCCTCTGAAGGCGGCTACCGGGACCGATCAGCACCGGCTTGTGCAAGCGGCACGAGAGCGCGCGCGTCGCGAGCTGGCGCCCGTTCCTCGCACTCGCTCGCCTGTCCAAGCATGATCCATGCGCGGCCATAGGTCCGGGCCGCCATATAGAACACGCTCCCGGAGCAAGCGACGATGCTGCACCGATCCACACGGCCGATTAGGCTTGCGGTGCCGCCGAATTTCGCGGCCATGGCTTCCAGATCAACACGCTGTTGAATCCCGCAGGCACAGCATTGCGAGCGCGCGAGCGCGTTGGAGCCGATGAGGGCGCCGATGGATCGCGCCCAGCGCGGGAAGAGCGGTTCGATCGCCATTCCCGCATTTCTACATAGGCCCGCTATGGGCGTCCATAATGACGCGAGATCCGCTGCGCGGATCGCGGCGCTGATCGAGATCGGCCCCGTGGCCGGTGCCGCGAGCGCGGGCTTGGTCTTCGCTGCGCTACGCTACGACCAGGCCCGCGCTGGTCGAGCTGTCCGGCCTTCAGCCGCGATGATCGAGCGCCGCTTTGGCGTCGCCGGCAACAAGGGGTCGTCGCTCCCTCTGTGCAGGGGCTGGACCGTCTCGGCCGCGTTCCGCTGCCTCCCTTGGCGATCGGGCGGTATCCCCGGCCTTCCCTCCACGTTGTTCCGCAGGTAGTCTTTTGCCCTCTCCCCTCACTCGCTTCGCGTGGGTAGAAGAGGACAGGCCACCAGGACCGAGACAAAACGACGTCGAACCATCGTAAAGGCGACTAAGATGCCAAACAGAATCCCGCTCGATCCGGCTTTGCGGGCGGGCTTTGACGAGACATCCAACGACCAGCGCAGCAAGGCAGAACTGGATGCGTGGTGGGACCATCCCTTTGGCCGGACCCGCCCTGACGGTCGCATCGACGTGCGTTGCCTCAATGGCGGAGCGCATGACAGAAGCTCCGCCCTTGGCGTCGCCGACTCCTATGACGAAGCATGTGCCTTGGCAGAGGAAAAGCAGGCCAACTGGGTCCGGCAGCGGGAACAGCCGATCCCTTCCTGTCGGGACGGGAAAATCATCATGGTTCGGCAGCCGCAGAGGCCCGATGAACAGGAAGTCATTTTGGGGGAATATCAGCCAGAGCAGGAATCGAGTGGAGCCTAATCCTCCATTTTGCTTATCCCCATCGCGACGTTACCTCGCTATCGGTATCTGATTGATGTCCGTCGTCCACGACGGGCTCTTATGGCTGCGCTTGGTATCGAATCCTCGCGCGCCAAAGCCTTGCGCAGCGAGCTGGACCGTGCCGCGCCCATAGCGATCATTGAGGCCATCCATCGCCGCAAGCAGGGCGGGCGCGCGAGGATCGGCGACGGCGAAAAGATCGCCTTGCCCCGCGCCTTCCGGCACCAGCTCCTCCAGCAGCACGCCGCACTTCGTATAGACACCCCCCGGCTGATACATTGCCTCCATCATCTTGCCGGCGAGTCCGGCGATGATGCGCGGATCGTTGCTGGGCGGCGACAAGCGCGTCTGACGGCTCGCAGATGGCGGGTTGGGTCGGTAGCGCGAGCCGTGGGCGAATACGATCAGGCGCGTCGCCATGAGGGCCTGGTGCCGTATCTTCTCGGCCGCGCGCACCGCGCGCCGCACCATTGCCTCGCGCAGCTCGGCGAGATCGGTGACAGGCGCGCCAAACTGGCGCGTGACGGCCGTCGCCTTGCTCGCCTCCGGCTCGGGCTTGAAATCGTCGCACTCGATACCGTTCAGTTCGCGCACGAGGCGTTCCAGAACGACCGTGCCGACATCGCGCGCGACGGCCGGAGGAAGAGCCGCCAGATCGGCCGCTGTGCGGACCCCAAGGGGATGAAGGCGAACGGAAAGCGCTTTTGCGACGCCCCAGACCTCATGGACCGGCCACTCGGCGAAGAGGCGCGCGCGTAGCTCCTTGTCATGGAGATCCACGACACCGCCCCACACCTTTTCCGTGGCCTTGGCGAGCGCGTTCGCGACCTTGGACAAGGCCCGCGTCGGGCCGAGCCCGATGCGGGTGGGAAGCCCTGTGGTGCGGGCGATGGCCTCGCGCAACCTGTGCGCCGCAGCCACGTCACCCAACCCATTCGGCAGGACGGGGAGACGGTAGAAGCTTTCGTCGATCGAGTAGATCTCCACGATGTCGCTATGCTCCGCGATCACCGCGTTGAAGCGACGGTTCATGTCGGCATAGAGTTCGTAGTTGGATGATCGGACCTCGATTCCGTGTCGCTTGATGATGTCGCGGATTTTGAAAAACGGCTCGCCCATCTTGATATGGAGGGCCTTGGCCTCCTCGCTCCGCGCTATCGCGCAGCCGTCGTTGTTGGACAGGACGACGACCGGCACACGGCGCAGCCTGGGATCGAATACCCTTTCAGAGCTGACGTAGAAGTTTGCGATATCGACGATCGCGTAGGTCATCGGCCGCGCCTACCGCTGGTAGTCGCGGACACCGGCGCGCACCACGCCCCATATCTCCGTCTGATCGTCCGCCATCTGTTCCGGGTAGCTCTGGCGGCTGTTGCGTGCCTCCAGATACGGCACGCGGCCTCGATAGACGAGCTGGCGGCAGACGAATCCGCCCGCGACGATCGCAATCACGATGTCCCCGCTTCGCGGGGGCACATCGCGATCGACCACAACCACGTCGCGATCCGCGATGCCGGCATCGACCATGCTGGACCCGTCGATACGGAAGACAAAACTGCCGGCCCGGTTGAGCCTCAGCAGTTCGGCCAGGTTGATGGCGTCCTCTTCCCAATCCTGGGCGGGACTTGGAAAGCCAGCTCCCGCAACGCCGATCGGCCTAAGCCGGAGCCCCGGCGCCATATCGGCGAGCGGGACCGGCTGCGCGGTCGGCAGCATCATGTTCAGAATCCCTGTCTCTTGCTCCCTCATAACGCGCATAGGAACATATTGGGAACACGCCTTGTTGGCGGTTCGTCGCTTTTCCACAATCGCGTCGCTTTCCTTTACCTCCGCAGGCGCGCCACGACCGCTTTCCATTCGGCCTCGCTGCACGGGCCGAAGTCCATCGACGGGGACGTTTCGGTAGGCGTCAGCATGGTCGGGTGACGCCGGCAGACGCTGCAACGCATGTGATCGGCGACTTTGGTCATCGTCGCATCCCAACGATGAATGGCGAACCATCGCCAAAGTTTCGGCCCATCGACAATGCCGACATGGCCGCAATTCCCACACTCCGCTTTCACGTTCATGGATGCTAGGCGGAGATCGTCCAGCCTGTTGAAGTTGGCGACCATTTATCCAAGGCTGATATTGCGCTTCGCCATTTCCAAGGCGGCGATCTCACCGATCGCGCTATCGCCGCCCGAAAATATGTCGGCGAGGTCCAGCAGATCGTCATCGGTGAGCACCGTGATCGAGGTCTCGATTTCAGCGATGCGCTTGAGTGCGCGCGATCCGCGATCGGCGCGCCATTTGGTCCGGTCTTTGGGCATGGCCGCCTTCTAGCAGGCGTCGGATTGATTGTAAGCTAGTCTGCAACCCTGAGCATTGGACCCTGCCCCAATGCAACGCAGATCGCCGCCCATGTTCGCTGAGCTTGAGGATCAATGGCCTGGGCTTGGTCGCGCTGTAAGGCCGCCACCTCACCGGCGCGGGCTCCGAAGCAAGCAGTCATGGACTGCGCGTAGCGAAGAATGATGTCGGAGCGGGATTGAGCGCTGTGCATACTCAAGAGGACGATGCGGCTTCGCTGCTACCCGCGCTTTCATGGAAGAGAGCCGCCACGCCCTCCCCCACAGCGACCCGGTAGCCGAACAGCGCCTCCGCGGCGAAATCGGTCTCCCCATTTCGGAGCCGGTCCGCGATCTCATCCAGATCTTGCAGCATGTCGTTCACCGTTGCAGTCTTGGGCGCCTGCAGCTCGATCACGATCCGCTTGAGGGGGTAATTGGAAAGATCGCGATCGTCGATCGGACGATGCAGGCTTGGCATGTGCTTTCCTCTCAATTCCGAGAGCGTTTCCGCATCTCTAGGCGGGCGGCTTCCTGCTGCAAACCACGGCGCTTCCAATAGGCCGGCACGCCGATCGCGATGCCGAAGGCAAGGACGAGAAATGGGAAAGAGGCCGCGAGCCGCACCATCGGCAAAATCGCATCATGCGGAAGGCCCACCCCCCGATAGATTGGTCCCGCTGCCAATGCCGCTATAATGGCGCCAGGCATTGCCATAACAGTACGCGACCACGCCTGAGATACGCGGCTGTCCAAGGCGTTGAAACGGACGCGGAGCTGGAGCTGGTGCGCGGCGCTGAACGGATTCTCGCAGACAAGGAACCCGCCGAGTACGAAGTGGTCGATGATTCTGACTGCTTTGGTCTTGTCCGCCCTCACCATAGGATATTGCTCCAAACCATGCCGTCCGCACCATACCCTAGATAGTCTATGCTCATTGTGGCTTCTTTCAATCCGAAGAGCCGAGCGTCTCCCGGATGGCCCTCCCTCAAGGTGGCAAAGACGGCTGCTTGCAAGGGCGACATGATGTCAACAAAACGGTGGTTTAGTTGACTGACAACCACGAACCCTGCGCTAAAAAGAATCTCCAGCATTTTCAGGGATTGTGCAGCGCACAAAAACTGGCGAATTTGCGGCTGTCAACTAAATACAAAAAATTGCACATTTGGTTGACAGCGATTCCGACGCCGATCAGAACAAAGCGACTATATCACAAAGGGCCGATTATGAAACTCGGATATGCCCGTGTCAGCACTGGCGAACAGAACCTAGCCCTACAGATCGACGCGCTCCGCGCGGCGGGTGCGGAGGCCATCTTTGAGGACAAGGGCATCAGCGGGTCGATGGTCCTTAAACCCGCATACGGAGATATGTTGCGCCAGGTGCGTGCCGGTGACGAGATCATGGTGTGGCGACTGGACCGCCTTGGTCGGTCCCTCCCCGCTCTGATTGGTGAGCTGGAATTGCTTGCGGGGCTGGACGTAGGGTTTCGATCGCTCACAGAGCAGATCGAGACGGTGACGCCGGCAGGGCGTCTCTTCTTCCATATGGTTGGTGCCTTCGCTCAGTTCGAGCGGGACGTGATCCGGGAGCGCACGAATGCCGGCCTCCAGTCGGCGCGCCGCGCAGGCAAGAAACTCGGCCGTCCCGCATTGATCGGCGACGAGCAATGGACGCAGGCCAAGACCTTGATGGCCGAGCCGACGAACATGGGCGCAGCGGCTGTCGCGAAGCTGTTGGGCGTAAGCCGTCAGGCCATCTATAAACGGCTCGACAAGGACAAGGCCGCACAGGGAGGCGAGCTGGCAGCCCTCCCCTCCCCTCCCCGTCAGACCGAGAGGGCCAAGAAAGCGGCGTGATGGTCGTCATCTAATCCACCCAATCGACGGGTCTGCCTGTCTGCGTGGCGATCGAGTTCCAGCGCCGAGCTTCCTTCACGGCGTTGCTGTCTGACGCACCTGGGCGTCTATCCCTGCCTAATGCGGGTTCGGTCTGCGCCCCAAGCAGAAAACCGGCGCTGCGCGCCTACGGTTTCCGCAAGCGGACCCTCCGTTTTTCAGCTTGCCCGCGTCAGGGGTGCCGCCCCGGAAAAGTGCGTCAGCAACGACGTATGAAGGAATGGCATTATGAGGAACATCGCTGAATTTCGCATCATCGGTCGCGTCGGTCGCATCGAGGTTCTGGACAAGGTGGCTTATATCAACGTCGCCGCTAACTATGGCCGCAAGGTCAATGGTGAGTGGCAGGACGATACCCACTGGAACCGCGTCACCGTCTTCGGCAAGGGCATCGAGCGCGTTCAGAAGATGGGCTCCGGCGACTTGGTACACATCACGGGCCGGGTCCGTCAGACGCAGTATGATCGTCAGGGCGAGACGGTCTATGGCGTGGACCTGATCGCCGACGCCTTCGCCACCCTCGCCTATAACGGCAAGCCTGCCGAGGATGACGGCGAGGATTAAGGTCGATGCGGGGCGGCAGAGCCCGCCCCGCTCGATTGCTAAAAGGATTTCCATTTAGCAATCGAAAGGCAATCGCAAGGCGTGCGAGTGGCTTGCGCTATCCAATGTAAATCGCAAGGCTGGCGAAAGGCAATGGACATGCCTTGTGACAGGCTTTAGATTGCCGTTCGCAATCACTGTCGAAATCCAATGGCTTTCGATTGGATCGCTTTAGGATTGATCGATTAGTGAAGGGTCGAAGATGGCGGTTATCTCGATAGGCAATCCGAAGGGCGGTGCCGGCAAGACGACGCTCGCGCTTGTCCTTGCTGACACGCTCGCGACAAACGGGGCGCGCGTCACCGTTATTGACGCTGATCCCAACGCCATCATCGAAAAGTGGGCACAGAAGCGGGAGAGGGCGGGGAGGGATTTGCCCTATCGCGTGATCCCAAGGCCGACCCAGGCGGAAATGATTAGCACCATCGACCGCGTTTCGAACGAAGACGAGTTCGTCATCGTGGACCTTGAGGGATCAGCTTCGCAGATGACCTCGCGGGCGCTGGCGCGGTCGCACATGGTCCTCGTGCCGTTCAATCTTTCTCCGATCGATGCGGAGCTGGCGGCGCAAGCCGTCAGGGCGATCAAAGAGGAGGAGGAAGCGCTGCGAAGGAGCATCCCGTTCCGCCTTGTCAGGAGCCGAACGAACGCAGCCATCGCGACCAAAACGGCCAAGCGGATCGTCGATGCTATCAACGCGGCCGAGCTGCCATTACTCGATACGTCGCTCGTTGAGCGCGCAGCCTATCGCGACATTTTCGAGTTCGGGTTGCTGCTATCCGAGCTGGATAAGGGCTCCGGGCAACAGGTCGAGAACGCGATCAAGAACGCTGGCGAGTTGGCGCAATCCGTCGTGGCTGCGCTGCGAGAGGAGTATCCCGCATGACCGACTTCGGTTTCAGCAAGAGCGGCGAGAAACCAAAGGAGGAGGGTGCCGCACCCGCCAAACTGGACCTTGGCGGGATGCCCAAGGGGCCGATCGTCAACGACCCTATGAGGGAACGCGAGGCGATGGACCGAGCCGAGCGGGTGGGATTTACGGATCGCGGTCAGGGCAGGGGTGTGCTTCGCCGGAAGCGCGTCGCCCAGCCTACGGCGACGGTCTATGTGAAGGGACCGGAGGAGCTGATCGAGTGGTTTATCGCCTACACCGAGGAGAAAGGCCACCAAGCCTATTGGAAGTCGATCGAGGACTTCCGGGCCATCGTGGAGGGGAATAGGCGGGGCGAACGGTGACGGCTGCGATCGTCGGACAAAGAGACCATCGCAACCGGATATGATGCCCGCGAAACCTCGGGTCATGTCGTCCTGTCGGATTCCATCGGTGTGACTTCGGTGATGTCGCCCGCAGTCAGGAGGTCGGATAGCTTCACGTCCGATCGGAGCGGACGTGCGACGCCAAAAGGCACCGGGTCAGTGAGCATTGCGGGCAGATCGCCAAGATGATCGGCGAAGGAGAGGGGTTTCGGCTTGCGTCGATTCTTCATCCGCGAATGTTCCTTCCGATGGATCTTAGGCCGCAGTCAATGATGCCAGATGAGCGGCTACGGCCTTAGCGCCATGCTGCGAGATTGCCGTTGCAATGGCTTTTGCCTCCGCCTTTTCCATGGCTGCGATCTTGATCTTGTCGAGGGCAGAAATGAGAGTGGGCCTGCCAGCATCCCGAGCCGCAGCCTCAGCGGCCTTCTCCTGCGCATCTAGTTCGGCCAACTCGGCTTGGAGCTTTTCACGACGCTCCTTGATGCTGGCAAGATCGGGCTTGGAAGATGTGCGAGCCATGAGGTTACTCCGATTGCGATGGCAGGATTTGACGGCCGGATCATGCCGAATGAGGGTTGAGAAAGCCAGATGTGTGTTATGCTCTCGGTCGCAAAAAACTAAACGAATGACGCGCGCCAAAGGCGCACAGCTTGATTGATGAAGCCTCGCCGTGGGCCGAGGTGGCGAGGGGAGGGAAGGGCGCCGAAAACAGGCACCTCCTCCTCCACGTCTTTATCGGTTTGGGCTTGAGAAATGGAGGTTCGAGGGGTAGGTAGAAGCAAGGTTTAGGTATGGCAGGATATGCCACATGGCACCAATGTAATACATTGGCTGATGTGGTGCCGCTGCACGGGGCTGTAGGGATGATGGTAAGTCTGCGTTTGAAGGAAGAGCTGATCGCCGAGATCGACCGCATCGCTTCCGCAAATGGGCAAACCCGCAGTGCGTGGATCGCGAACGTCCTTTCGCGGGCAGCGCTTTCTCCCGAGAACGATGATCTTCCAATCGGCGTAGAGGAGGGACGGGGACATCCTGACGATCAGGTTCGCGTGACGGTGCGCCTCCATCGCAGCGAGATCGAGGCAATTGACAGGATTGGTACGCCGCTACGTCTCACCCGCAATGAATGGATCAAGCGAGCGCTACGATGGCAGCTTTGGGACAAAGCTGGGATGCTTCGTCTCGCGCCGGTTACACAGACAGAGATCGGTAAGGTACGTAAGCAGGTGCTGGCGATAGGCCGAAACATCAACCAAGCCGTCCATGCGATGAACGCGGCCAATCAGCCGGAGAGCACGCTTAACCTGGCCCGGATCGCCGAACCGTTCCTGGAAACCTGCGCGGACCTGAAGGCCCTTCTGTTCGCAACGCGGCGAGAGCTGTCCTCATATGTTGGGGGCGAAGTGGGCTATTGGACCGGGGCATTTAAGGATGCCGGGAAGTGAGTTTCCGGCTCTCCCCCGGCACGCTCGATTCCATGGCGGGCGTCTATGCGCCTCCCAAGAAGTATCGGATGGGATCAGGTGGCGGAAAGGGCAAGAGTGCGAAGTCGGGTGACGCGATACTTGTCTTTGCGCTCGCCGCTATGGTTCCGAAATCGTCGCATTCGGGGACGGCGTTCCGTCCCAGCTCGCAGACGAAACACGCCTTTGGAACAGGCTCACATGCGGGCGTCAGCGGGCGTGCAATCGCGGCGATGGATCGCACCGCGCGACGATCGCCAGAGGTGATGGTCCGTATCACGGGACGTCAACATGGCGGTGGGCACGTCCTCGCAAACTTTTCTTATATCAGCCGCCTTGGGCATGGAGCGGAGAAGCAAGTGCCGCTCTATACGAGTGATGGCGACATTCTCCACGACGGGAAGGACATGCAAATTCTTGCCCAGGATTGGCAGGAATGGGAGATGGGAGATGATGCGCGTCGCAAGGGCGCTACGTCCATTTCCATGATCCTTTCCATGCCTGCGGGCACCGATCCCGAGCGGTTGAGAGAGGCGGCGCTGGACTTCGCACGCGAAGAGTTTGCGAACCGATCATGGGTGGCGTCGCTCCATGTCGATCGCGACCATCCCCACGTTCACCTCACTTTCGCGCGCCGCGATCATGATGGCCGCCGTTTCCATCCGAGCCGCGATGACCTCTTTCGCTATCGGCAGCGGTTTGCGGCGAAGCTGCGAGATCGAGGTATTGAGGCGAACGCCACTCCTGCGAGAGCGCGGGGCATCGACCCGAAGCATGAGCCGATCGCGGCGAAGAAAGTGCGGGAGAAGGGGCAGGTTCCGCGCGTGGACAAAAGCCGTGCCGAACGCGCGCGGAGCTTCCGCGACCGAGGCATTCCCGATCCGGTGAACGCTGTCCTTGCCAATCAGCGGGCGACGGTGTTGACGGCCTATGAGCGGTCGATTGCGGAGCTGTCATCGTCCCCCTCGCTCGCCGATCAGGCGATCGCCAAGAGCCTTGAGAAATTCGTCGCTTCCATGCCGGCGCCGGAACCCAATTCGGTGCGGGCGGATCGATTGGCGAGGGGCGAGCGCGATGCTCCATCTCAGCCTGGTCGCGACGGAGGTGTGACCCCGGCGCTAGATCCGGTTGCCGCTGCGCTCGCGCGGGCGAAGGCGATGCGCGAGCAGATCGAGGCGGGCAAGAGCGACTTGTCGGCGCGCGAGCAGCCGCAGAGCGGCGCAAATGCCGAGCGTCCTTCTGGTGTATCGGATCGTCTGCGCTCGCTGATGGACGAGGCCAGTCGGTCGGCTCCGGCGCCGGAGCCTGGCAAGGCGGATGACATCATGCGACAGACCCAGGAGCGGGATCGAGAGCAACGCGAGCGCGATCGGGCACGCGATAAGGATGGACCACGGCGATGACCACGGAAGGCAACGACGTCATCATGGCGGCTGTGCTGGACGCCCTTACGATGGTGCAGGGCCAGCTCGACACGATCGCGAAGAGCAACGCGCGGATTGAGGCGACGCACAAGGACATTCTCCATCGGCTCGACACGATCGACGCCGGTCAGGCGGGCGTTACGGACTTGGTGCCGGTGTTGGAGACGATCCTTGGGCGGTTGATCGAGGACCGCGACGTGAACCGCGCGGGCTTTGCGAAGACGGCCGAGGTTGCCGCGTTCGCCTATGCCGCAGCTATGGGCAACCGGATGCCTCTGCCCGTCGAGGTGGCGGATGATCCGTTGCTCGAACGCTTCATGCTCCTTCAACCCCCCGATCATGTCGCAGAGGGCCGCGCCCTGGTGGAATGGCGGCGCACGATCAAGAGCGCCGGCACGGCCGAGCTGGTCGATGTCTTGAGCCGCCAATATGAACCATCGCCCACCGACACGCCCGAGGCGCGGGTGCTGCGCTATCAGCTCGCGGCACTCACCCGCGCGGAGATCGATGGCCGCGGCGATGCGTTGCCGGCGTTGCCGCACGGCACGGTAGCGCAAGATCGGTCCTCGCAAGCGCGCAAGGCGCGTTCGGAGGATCTAGCGCGGGTGTGGCGCGCTGGCCCAAGCGTCGCACTGTTCGCGGAGGCCGAGCTTGCCCCGACGCTGGACCTTTTCGCCAAGGCAGAGCGCGAGCGCGAAGGGACGATCGGCGAGGCGCAGCTTTCGGCCGAGCTGGCGGCGCTGCATGGCGAGTTGGGCGATCGGATCGAGGCGGGCGAGCGCCCGTCGCTTCCAAGAGGGCGGGAGACGAACGCCGGCGAGCGGTCGAGCGCGATCGAGGCCGATAACAGCAGGCGGCGCTAGGGGCCTCCTCGCGGTTGTCAGCTTGAGTGGTCGAGCTTCGGCTACGGCACACGATCTTCGCACGAGCCTGGCTCAAGACCTGATCCTACACGTACCATGTTGGTCAGAAATTCGGCAAAATGCCGGCCTTCGTCCAAGTCGATCCACAGGGGTTGGAAGGGGCCTTCAATCCTATCTAGCCACTCTCGCAGCTTTGCTCGGTTGTCGGCAGCGTTCTCACGTTCGACAAGCGCGCTCGCTATCGCGGCTGCCTGCATGGAATAGCCGACATTGGGCAGGCCGGCAGGAAAACTCGTAACACCCATTATTGTCCCTTTCTGGAATAGAGCCGAAGGCGATGGCTCACATCGACTTCTGGCCCTCGCCGAGAGCGGGGGGTGAATGGGCAAATGGGGCCGATCGGGGGGGAGGGGGATCGCCCGCCCTGCACAAGCCGCAGGCGCGGAAGGGTGGGGAGACCGCCCCGATCGCCAAGCGGAGCGCGCCCGCGCGGAGACGGTCCAGCCCTTGTCCAGAGGGGGGCGGCGCCCCCTTCATCCCAAGCGCCGCTAAAGCGGCGCTCGAATAACGTGGTTGGCCGCCCCCTAGCGCAATTAGCGCAACTGGCTGTCCTTGCTGCCCCGGCGATTGATGCCGGTGAAGGTCGGGCGCTTATCGCGTTCGCTTTGACAGGCGACACAGGTTCTTACGCCGGGTATGGCCGTGCGGCGTTTCGCCGGGATTTCGTCGCCGCACACCTCGCAGTCGGTGCTACCCTCGCCGGAAGGCAGACGCGATCGGGCGGCGAAAACCGCGTCCATGATCGTTGCATCAATCTGGTCCTGCACCGCACTATCGGGTGCCCATCCATTTGCCATCGCCACAAGCTCCTCGATTTTGACCTTGGGGGTCAGATAGTCGGGGGCGCATGGGCCAAGCACGCGACTATCCAGCACAGCACCCGAATATAGGGTACTCCCTACCAGTATCAAGGAGTGTGCAAATTTAGCTCAGGACAGATTTATGGGGTTCCAGTGGCGGGGGTAGATCCTCTTCGCCAAGCAGCGACAACATATCCCGCTCGATTGTCCGCTTCATCGCATACAGCGGCAGACAGTTTGGCTCGACGCCGAACGGGTCTTCCAGCTCGTGACCCAGCGCATCGAGGCCGAAAAAGGTATAGGCGGTGAGGAGCACCGGCAGGAGCGTCCACCAGTCGAGTGATCCTGCGAGCGCGAAGGGAAGCATCACGCAAAAGATAAGTGCGGTGCGATGGAGCAGCAGAGAATAGGCGAACGGCACGGGCGTCGTGGATATCCGCTCACAAGCGCCCTGAACCTTGCCGAAGGATCGCATGTCTTCTGCCACGACGGCATAGTGAATCGGCGTAATGACGCCAGTCTGCTTTAGCTCGAGCAGCCTGCGCCCCATACGATCGAGCACGAGGTTCGTGACGTTCGGGCTCTTTGTCGCCGGGCCGATATCGACCCACGGCGCAATGGCGGCGATTTCATCCTCGCCGCGAAGGCGTGCGGTGAGGCCGCAGGCAAAGCCACATATGCTATGGAGCAACGCGCGCCGATCCTCGTCAGGGAGAAGCGATGTCTCGCGCGCGAACGAACGGGCCGAGATAATTAGCTCGCCCCAAAGCTGCCGCCCCTCCCACCATCGCGCATAGCAGGCATTGTTGCGGAAGCTCATGAAGATCGAGAGCGCGATACCGATCAGGGTGAAAGGGATCGTCGAAATCCGCGCGAAAATGCCGGGATGGGCTTGGGCGGCCAGGATGGCGATCACACTGACGACCGCGATCGCCGCCAGCCTCCGTGCGATGCGCGGCAGGATCGAGCCATGCACGGTGAAAATGATATCTTGGAAGCTCGGTTGCGATCGAACGATCATATTCCGTGGAATGTCCTTCGCCTGTTTGCCAGCATTTCCATCGGCAGCTCGTCGAAACGAGCTGCCGTCAGGGTTTGAGGATGAAGCGAATGACCTGCGCGACAGCCCCCAGCGCCAAAACGCTGGCCGCCCAGATTAAGACCATCCAGGCGAGCCGTCGACCGAGAGGTTTAGGCTCGTCCATCAATGATACCCATGCGTGCCGACCTTACCGCGGAACACCCAATAGGCCCACGCGGTATAGCCGAGAATGATCGGAATGATGACGGCCGCACCCGCCAGCATGAAGAGCTGGCTTTGCGGGGGAGCGGCTGCATCCCAGATCGTGACGGCGCGGGGAACAACATAGGGGTAGATACTGATCCCCAGCCCAACGAAACCGAGAAAGAACAGGCCAAGCGCCATAATGAAGGGCAGGCGCTCCGCGCCGCGCTTCAGGCTCCAGAAGAAGGTTGCAGCGCAGATCGCCACCAGCAGAGGAACCTGCGCGGTGAGAAGCACGCCGGGCATCGCAAACCAGCGTCGCCAATAGTCATAGGTCAGGAACGGCGTCGCCGCACTGACGGCGAAAAGCGCGAGTAGCGTCGCCCCGCCGAGCCAAAATGCCAGTCGACGGGCGCGTTCCTGGCCCGGCCCTTCGGTTTTCCAGACCAGCCAGGCCGCGCCTAGAAGCGCATATCCGATCACGACTGCCGCGCCGGTCAAGAGGCTGAACGCGCTCAACCAATCCAGCCATCCCCCTGCATAGGCATCGGCCTCGACCCGCACGCCTTGCAGGATCGCGCCCAGCGTGATCCCCTGCGAGAACGCCGCGAGAACGGACCCAAAGCTGAAGGCGACATCCCAGAAGGGACGATGGCGCGGATCTCGCCAGCGAAACTCGAATGCGACCCCGCGAAACACGAGACCGAGCAACATCGCGATGATGAGCGGGTAGGTCGCGGGAAGGATGATGGCGTAGGCAAGAGGAAAGGCCGCGAAGAGACCGCCTCCGCCCAGCACGAGCCATGTTTCATTGCCATCCCAGACCGGCGCGATCGAGTTCATTGCCTGATCGCGCTCTCCTCCGACCGAAAGGTTCGGAAAGAGGATGCCGATCCCCAGATCGAACCCGTCCATCACGACATAGGCGAAGACAGCAAAGCCGATGATACCGGCCCAGATTATGGTGAGATCGAGGTGCTCCACGTTCATGCCTCCCGTCCGGTTGATGCCACGACGCCGCTTGCCGGCGTGATGCCCGCCGCGCGTTGCGGCACCTTGGACGGTTCCGGTTCACCGGCTGCGGGCGGCTTTGCCATCATCCGGAGCAAATAATAGGTGCCGGCCCCGAACGCGCCGAAATAGACGAGGATGAAAGCGACGAGGGACGCCGCGACAGCCGGAGCGGCCAGGGGGGAGTGGGACTCCGCGGTTCGCAGCAGGCCGTATACGGTGAAGGGCTGTCGGCCTACTTCCGTCGTCACCCATCCTGCTATGACCGCGACAAAGCCTGACGGACCAAGCGCGAGAGCGGCGCGGTGCAGCCAGCGCCAGTCATAGAGCTTGCCGCGCCAGCGGGCGAGCAGGCTCCAGAGGCCCAACCCAAGCATGGCGAGGCCCATCGCCACCATGATCCGAAACGACCAGAAGACGATCGGCGTGGGCGGCCAGCGATCGCGCGGGAAGTCGTTGAGGCCGGGGAGGGGCGCTTTGGGATCGTGCTTGAGGATCAGCGATCCCAGATAGGGGATTTCGATCTTGCCGTGGACCACCGCATCCTTGTTGCTCGGGAGGCCGAAAAGGATGAGCGAAGCGCCCTCGGGGCTGGCCTCATAATGACCTTCCATCGCGAGAACTTTTGTCGGCTGATGCTCAAGCGTGTTGAGGCCGTGCTGATCGCCCGCGAGAATCTGGATCGGCGCCACAAGCGCCGCCATCCACATCGCCATGGAGAACATCTTGCGCGCGCCGGGATTCGCGCGGTCGCGCAGAAGGTGCCATGCTCCTACGGCCCCGACGACCATTGCCGTGGTCAGGTAGGCGCCGATGACGGTATGGACGAGGCGATAGGGAAAGCTCGCGTTGAAGATGATCGGAAGCCACGAACCTGCGGGCACGAACTGGCCCTTGGCATTGATCGCATAGCCTGCCGGCGTCTGCATCCAGCTATTCACGGAAATGATCCAGGTCGCCGAGATGAGCGTCCCGACGGCGACCATGCAGGTCGCGAAAAAATGCGGGCCCCTGCCTACCTTGTTGATGCCGAACAGCATCACGCCAAGGAAACCGGCTTCAAGGAAGAACGCGGTCAGAACCTCATAGGCCATGAGCGGGCCGATGACCGGACCGGCCTTGGCCGAAAATACCGACCAGTTCGTCCCGAACTGGTAGGACATCACCACGCCCGAGACCACACCCATGCCGAACGCGACGGCGAAGATCTTGAGCCAGTAGCGATAGAGGTTCGCATACACACCGCTGCCGGTCTTCAACCACAACCCTTCAAGCACCATGAGATAGCTTGCCGTGCCGATGGAGAAGGCCGGGAAGATGAAGTGGAATGAGACCGTGAACGCGAATTGCGCCCGGGCCAGGATTACCGGATCGAGATTCTCAATCACCAACATTCCTCCCTGTTTTGTCCCGCCGATGTTCGTCCGATTGTCCTCTGCAGAGGCTTTGCGATTCGAACACAGGGCTTGGGGGCCGGACGCGCGCCATTTCCTTTGGTGCAGCGATCCGATCGGGCCGGCAATATATCATACTCCCCACCAGTATCAAGGGGGTAGGAACCCAGGTCTGGCGTTCGATGTTTCTGGAGGCGTAGGGGAAGGTTCAGGCTCGCTTCGGCCGAAATTTGAGGTGTCAGCGCGGCGCAAGGCACAGGATAGGGTTGAAACTCCCCCCCTGTATAGTATGTGCATATCAACAGTCAGGAAAGCGCGATGCCACATTCACCAGAAGAGAAGAAGCGGGCCATAACACGCCTGCGTCGCATCAAGGGGCAGGCGGAAGCGCTTGAACGCGCGATCGAGGCCGGAACGGATTGCGCCCCTTTGCTCCAACAGATTGTGGCGATGCGGGGCGCCACCAACGGGTTGATGGCAGAAGTGATGGAAGGCCATCTCCGTGAGACCTTCGGCCCCGCCAACGGCGCGCATGGGGAAAATGGAGCCAGCCCATTCGACGACGACATGGAGGGTATAATGCGGATATTGCGAACCTATCTTAAGTAGGTCTTAGAAACCGCAGTACCTGTATATAGATTTATAAGAACAATTTTTTACCGATCGGCAATATAATGACGGTGCGCCCAATTTTCGCGTGGTACGACTTATGGGTTGGTATTTTCATAGATCGCCCTAAGCGGCGTATCTACATTTTTCCAGTTCCATGCTTTGGTATTTTCATTCAGCTTCGCGTGCCACCGGCATCATAACTTGATTGCGGGACTGCAATTTGTGGTTCCACTGGAAAATCGCAACTGGATGAGAACACGTTATGATCGTCAAGAATTTCGGATATCTGATTGCGCTCGATCAGGAAGGCCATTTCGGTAGGGCAGCCAAGAGCTGCAACGTGTCGCAGCCCACGCTTTCCGCCGGCATCAAGCAGCTCGAACAGGACTTGGGTGTGGAGATCGTGCGGCATGGCCGGCGTTATGACGGACTCACATCGGAAGGTGAGACTGTGCTGGCCTGGGCGAAGAAGATCGAGAGCAACTGCGAGGGGCTGGAGCGCGACCTTTCGGCCCAGAAACGTGGGCTGGAAGGTCAAATTCGCCTGGGCGTGCTGTCGGCCACGTCGATCATGGCATCGATCCTCAGCCTTGCCCTCGCTGAAAGGATGCCGCTCCTCGAACAGTGCATTTGCACAGCGCAAACCTCGTCGCTGACCAAAGCCTTGCTGACGCATGAAATGGACATGGCGCTGGTCTATCTCGAAGACATATCTGAGGAGGACTTTGACACGCACCTTCTCTACCGGGAGCGGATCGTCGTTTTCCAGGCATCCGGCGACCCGCTCCCGCGACAGGTTTCATGGGATCATGTCGCCGAGCTGCCTTTGTGCATCTTGGACTGCGCGCTACCCAAAGCCGCGCGTTCTAGACTCGGGCACCGTGCCGCAAAGTCGATCAGGACCAACAATGTCGATGTTCTCGCTGCCCATATCGCAAGTGGGCGATATGCCACCGTCCTTCCGCAATCTCTCGCAACCTATTTTGCTCGGATTTCCGACATTCGGGCGGTTGAAGTCGCAGGTGAGGGCGCAGATGCCGCTGTTGGATTGGCCATGCCCAGAAATGGGGTGAAATCGACACCCACAGCCGCGCTGTTCGAAATAGTCCGCGCACCCGAGACAATGGCCTCGATAGAGGCCGCTCTGGACCTGTACCGCCAGTTCCAACCCGAAGGGGGCTGACCGTTCATGCCGTGCTATCGCAGCATGAACGGTCGCGCGACCCACTATTCGACGTAGATCATTTTCTTGGTCATCCCGCCGTCGACCACAAGCGTTTGCCCGGTAACAAAGCCGGCGGACGCCAGATATAGCACGGCCTCGGCAATGTCCTGGGGGCGACCGACCCGGCCAACCGGATGCTGCGCCTCGTCCTCGGCGCGCAGATTCGTGTCATTGGTGATCCAACCAGGTGCGATTGTATTGACCCGGATTTTGGCGCCAAGTTGCACCGCCAGCGCCTGCGCGAGTGCCACCATGCCACCTTTCGCAGCGGCATAGGCAAAGTCGATGCCTTGGGACATCAACGCGCGGGTGGAAGCCATCATGACAATCGAACTGCCATCGGTGAGCAGGGGCAATGCCGCTCGCGACATCAGAAAGGCCCCGGTCAGATGGCTGCCAATGGTGCTGTTCCACTGGTCGAGCGAGGTGTCACCGAGCTGCATGAATGTGTCGTAAACAAGCCCACCATTGTTGACGAGCAAGTCCAGTCGATCCCAGCCAAGGGCACGAAAAGCCTCGGCTACGGACTCTTCGCTGGCAAGATCGCAATGGATCTGTTGACCGATCGCTCCTTCCTTCAAATCGAAGGATGCCACCTCCCAACCTTCATCCAATAAGGCGGAACATATAGCCTGACCGATTAGCCCCGATCCTCCTGTTACAATAGCGCGTTTCATAAGAACTCCTTTCTGTCAGAGGATGATAGAGAGACCGGCACCATTGCGCCAACACAACTCAAGTCCAGAGAACGGGCGCATAGGGCGTCACCCTGATAGACTTCAACTGCGCCTTGTCTTCCAGAAACATTATGCTTGCTGCAATGGAATATGATATATCATCTTGTTGCATTGCGGCAGTCATTCTCCTGTAGCTTGGTCATAGGAATTTCCGATCTTGGGATAGAATCTTCGAGTTTGCTCCGAAGGAGAAGCGCCGCCATTCTGCCAAGACGGTAATGATGAGACTGGCAACGACACTACTATGCTGCGCTGAATTAATTCGGTGCGGCATGTTGATCCGTGTCAAGTCCTACTCTCGTCAATACTTGGGGGGGCGTGAAAAAACGCAGGAGATATCTGATGGCTACAGGCAACCGGATCGTAACCTTCGAGAAACCGATGGAAATGAAGGTCAACACCTTCAAATTCCCGGAGCTGATTACTCCACAGGGCAAAAAAGCTCCCCACGGCGCCATTCTCAAGATCGTCACCACGAACATCTGCGGCAGCGACCTTCACATCTACCGAGGTTCGTTTGAAGTCCCCAAGGGGATGACGATGGGCCACGAAATGACCGGCGAGGTGATCGAGGTCGGCTCCGACGTCGAATATATCAAGGTCGGCGATATCGTGTCCGTTCCCTTTAACGTCGGCTGCGGACGCTGCTACAACTGCAAGCACATGCGCTCGGACGTGTGCGAGCACACCAACCCCGAAGTCGACTGCGGCGCCTATGGCTTTAACCTGGGTGGATGGACCGGGGGGCAGGGGGATTACCTGTTCGTGCCCTATGCAGACTTCAATCTGCTGGCTTTCCCCGACAAGGACGCGGCCATGGCGAAGATCCGTGATCTGACGCTCCTTTCGGACGTGTTGCCGACCGCGTTCCACGGGTTCGCCGCTCCCGACTGGCCGGCGCAACCGGCCTATATCGTCGGCGAGAATGTGCTGATCTTCGGCGCGGGGCCTGTCGGCCGCGCGGGCGCCGCCTGTGCGAAGCTCCTCGGTGCCGGCGCCATCATCGTCGCCGACTTCATTCAGGAGCGGCTCGATCTGCTCAAGCCGCACGGCGTCGAGACCATCAACCTGTCGGACGGCATTCCGATCGAAGATCATCTGGAGCGGATCACCGGCAAGCGCGAGGCCGATCGCGTCATCGACTATGTGGGCCTCGACTGTCGCGGGTTCGGGGCGGAGTCCGACCAGATCGTCGAGAACGCCGTCACCAACGCCCTGCTGAAATATGTCCGCTTCGGCGGGATGACCAGCACGGTCGGCGTATATTGCCCCAATCCGATCTCCAAGAATCGGGACAACAAGAAGGGCAGCATGGAAGTCGATTGGGCCAGTGGCTGGATCAAGTCGCCGCGGATGTCGGCAGGCCAGTCGCCGACGGCCAATTACAACCACGCCCTCATGCGGGCCATCCTGAACGATCGGATGCCCTATCTGACTCCGATGATGAACACGAAGATCATCAAGCTGGAGGACGCGCCGGCGGCCTACAAGGAGTTCGATGACGGATCGGCGTTCAAGTACGTCATCGATCCGCACGGCTCTGTGGCGGCCTGACCATCTAACCCGGAATGCCCCCCGGTCATGTCGGGGGGCATTCTGAGCCGTTGGGGGCGGACTGCTTGCCGCACGCACACCCCCTTCCGGCTTGTCGATCTAACACCCCCCCGGATCGGCAAGCCGCCCCCTTCTGGAACGCAGCATCAGCCATGGCGCTGCGCTTTTCCGAAGCCGTAACGCCCTGTCGGGCGCTTTCACCACCCTCAGACATTATCCCTCTTGCATACTGGCTAGGAGTATCTTATACATACTCCCAGCCAGTATGCTTGGCTCCGAATCGAGATATCGAAACGGGGACTCGCAACCGGCGGTCCGGTTCTAGAAAAGAGGGAGATCCAAACATGAAATCTCGCGCCGCCGTAGCCTTCGAGGCAGGCAAGCCGCTCGAAATCGTCGAGATCGATGTCGCACCGCCCCAGAAAGGTGAAGTGCTCATCAAAGTCACGCATACCGGGGTATGCCACACCGACGCTTTCACGCTGTCCGGCAACGATCCGGAGGGCATTTTCCCGGTCGTTCTCGGCCATGAGGGCGCGGGCATCGTCGTCGAGGTCGGCGAGGGCGTCACCAGCGTCAAGCCGGGCGATCACGTCATTCCGCTCTACACCGCCGAGTGCGGCAAGTGCGAGTTCTGCCTGTCCGGCAAGACCAACCTGTGCGTCGCGGTTCGCGAAACGCAGGGCAAGGGCCTGATGCCCGACGGCACCACGCGCTTCTCCTACAACGGCCAGCCCCTCTATCACTATATGGGCTGCTCGACGTTCAGCGAATACACCGTCGTCGCCGAAGTCTCGCTCGCCAAGATCAACCCCGAAGCGAACCCCGAGCATGTCTGCCTTCTGGGCTGCGGCGTCACCACCGGCATCGGCGCGGTCCACAACACCGCCAAGGTGCAGCCGGGTGACTCGGTTGCCGTGTTCGGTCTGGGCGGCATCGGTCTCGCCGCGATCCAGGGCGCGCGTCAGGCCAAGGCAGGACGCATCATCGCGATCGACACCAACCCGACGAAGTTCGAGCTGGCGCGTCAGTTCGGCGCGACCGACTGCATCAACCCCAAGGACTATGACAAGCCGATCCAGCAAGTGCTGATCGAGATGACCGGGTGGGGCATCGACCACACGTTCGAGTGCATCGGTAACGTCCATGTCATGCGGGCCGCGCTGGAATCCGCGCATCGTGGCTGGGGCCAGTCGATCGTCATCGGCGTCGCTGGCGCGGGCCAGGAAATCTCCACCCGTCCGTTCCAGCTCGTCACGGGCCGGGTCTGGAAGGGGTCGGCCTTTGGCGGTGTCAAGGGACGGACCCAGCTTCCCGGCATGGTCGAGGACGCCATGAAGGGTGAAATCGATCTGGCGCCCTTCGTCACCCACACCATGGGTCTCGATGAGATCAACGAAGCCTTCGATCTGATGCACGAAGGCAAGTCGATCCGCACCGTGATCCACTACTGATCCCTCAACTCTAACCTTCAATTTCAATAGTTAACCTCAAGGAAGAATATCATGGCTGATCCCGTTATCTCCGGCAACGGCGTGTTCTCGCACGTCTTCATCGGCGCGGCCGATGTCGAGCAGTCGGCAGCGTTCTACGACGCCGCTCTGGGCGCCCTGGGCGTCAAGAACCTCGGCCCCTTCGGCAATGGTTGGGTGCTCTACGGCCGCGAAAAGCCTGCTTTCATCATTGCCCGTCCCGGCAATGGCGAAGCGCCCTCCAGCAACGGCGTGACGGTCGGCTTCGCCGCCGCGACGCCCGCCGAAGTGGACGCTTTCCACGCGGCCGGCCTCGCCGCTGGTGGCACCGACGAGGGCCAGCCCGGCCCGCGGGGCCACCTGCCGGGTGCCTATGCGGCCTATCTGCGCGATCCGGCGGGCAACAAGGTCTGCTCGTACACCTTCATCTAAAGCCGGAAGGTGAGGGCGATACCGGCAACCCTATGACTGGCTGTCGCCGGCGCTGGAACAGGCGCCGGCGCTTCCCCCCGCACCACAGCCAGGAAAAGGGCGCCTATCACCACACCGTCCACCAACCGTCGAAGCAAGGAAACAAAAATGGAACGTGTCGAACATCACGCCAGCTTCGGCGGTTGGCAGGACGTCTATCAGCATGACTCGATCAGCCTGGGTTGCCCGATGAAGGTCGGCGTCTATCTGCCTCCCCAGGTGAAGGACGGTCGCGTGCCGGTGCTGTATTGGCTGTCCGGCCTGACTTGCACCGAACAGAATTTCATTACGAAGGCTGTCGCGCAGCGTTTCGCTGCCGAGCACGGGATCATCCTCGTCGCGCCGGACACGAGCCCGCGAGGCGAAGGCGTGGCCGACGATCCCAGCTATGATCTGGGACAGGGCGCCGGCTTCTACGTCAACGCGACTGAGGAACCTTGGGCTGCCCACTACCGCATGTACGATTATGTCGTCGAGGAATTGCCGGCGCTGATCGAAGCCACATTTCCGGCCGATGATCGCCGGGCGATTGCCGGTCATTCGATGGGCGGGCACGGCGCACTCGTTGCCGCTCTGCGCAATCCGGGGCGCTATCGCAGCGTATCGGCCTTTTCGCCGATCGTCGCGCCGAGCCAGGTGCCTTGGGGCGAGCGCGCTCTGACGGCCTATCTCGGAGACGATCGCGCCGGGTGGAAGCATTACGACACCATCGAACTCATCAAGTCCGCCAGCGAGCGCCTGCCGTTGCTCGTCGATCAGGGCATGGATGATGAGTTTCTGGATCGCGAGCTGCGCCCGGATCTGCTGAAGGCGGCCTGCGAGGCTGCGGGGCACCCGCTGATCCTCAACCTGCGACCCGGCTACGATCACAGCTATTATTTCATCGCTAGCTTCATCGGCGAGCATATCGGCCATCATGCCAAGGCGCTGTTCCAATGAGCGCGGCGGCATCCTCGGCCATGCGCGAAATCGCGTCCAGCAATGACCCCGCCTCCGGTCGCCATCGCGTGGTGGTCGTGGGCGCGGGCTTCGGCGGCCTCGAAACCGTCCAGCGGCTCGCGGGGAGCGGCGTTGACATCACCCTTGTCGATCGCCGCAACCACCATCTTTTTCAGCCGCTGCTCTATCAGGTCGCGGGCGCGTCGCTGTCGCCATCGGAGATCGCCTGGCCGATCCGCTCGCTCTTCGCCAAGCGCAAGGACGTTCGGACTCTGCTCGGTGAGGTCGAAGGCGTGGACACGGGCAACCGGCGCGTCGTTCTCGAAGACGGCTCGACGCTTGGCTATGACACACTCGTCATCGCGACGGGCGCGCGGCATTCCTATTTCGGGCATGACCAATGGGAGCCTTATGCTCCGGGCCTCAAATCGCTCGAAGATGCGACCACCATTCGCCGGCGCCTTCTCGTCGCGTTCGAAGAAGCCGAGCGCGAGAGCGATCCCGCGCGCCGTGCGGCCTTGCAGACCTTCGTTATCATCGGCGGCGGGCCTACCGGCGTCGAACTGGCCGGCACGATCGCGGAGCTTGCCCGTCTGACACTGGTGCGCGATTTCCGGTCGATCGATCCGCGCGCGACGCGGGTGGTGCTGGTCGAAGCCGGGCAGCGGCTCCTGCAGGTCTTCCCGGAAGATCTGTCGGCCTATACCGCTCAGGCGCTTGAAAAGCTCGGTGTCGAAATCAAGCTCGGCAAGCCGGTCACGGAATGTTCCGAGCATGGGGTCGTGGTCGACGGTGTGCCTATTCCCGCTGAAACGATTTTGTGGGCAGCAGGCGTTCAGGCCTCGCCCGCCGCGCGCTGGCTGAACGCTGAAGCCGATCGCGCGGGCCGCGTGGTCGTCGGGCCGGACCTGACAGTGCCAGGACACCCCGACATTTTCGTGATCGGCGATACCGCAGCCTCGAACGGGTATGACGGCAAGCCGGTGCCCGGTCTCGCGCCGGCTGCAAAGCAGGCCGGACAATATGTGGCCCGGCTGATCCGCCAGCGCTTTAAGGGGCAGAATGCTTCGGAACCGTTCCGTTACCGGCATCAAGGCAATCTGGCGACGATCGGCCGCAGCCTTGCGGTCGTCGATATGGGCGGGTTCAAATTGCGCGGTGTTCTGGCGTGGTGGATGTGGAAACTGATCCACATCTACTTCCTGATCGGGACGCAAAATCGGATGAGTGTTGCACTAAGCTGGATGTGGACCCACGGCATAGGATATCGTGGCTCGCGTCTGATTACTTACAGCGATCTCGCTCAGCACGATGCCGGGCAGGACCATGACAAGGGGAGGGAAGGCGATTGAGTGAAGAGGGCAGCGCCGAGAACAGCGGTTCAACTGTCTATGGAATGCCCACCTATGAGAATAGGCGGGTTGCCATCGACGAGGTTCATGCGCGCCCTTATTTGCTGATAGATGCGCCGCGTGCCCTGGTGCAGCTCGCCTTCATGAACGAGGGCAATCTGACGAAGGACAAGGCGACCCTCGCGGAAATATCGAGCCGGATGGGCGCCCCGCTGCCGGATCAGGACACACCTCTTCATGGCCTGACCTGGGATCAGGGTAAATTGCACTGTGAGAAGCACACCGAGTTCTCGACCTACTTGTGGAGTGCGCCCCTCGATCCGGGCACCGGGGAGCTGGCGGGTGAAGATCCGTTCAAGCACGGCTTTACGCCGCCCGGGCCGGTCATTTGCGGCGTCCGCCTGGACGTTGTTACGTGGACCGAAGAGACCGCGACCTATATCGATCGCTTCGACCCGATCAGCCGGTGTCATTCGCTCGTCGAGGATGGCATGGCCGATATCGTCACCGATTTCCGTCAGGACGCCGATGGGCTAACCCGCATCCTCATCCTCGATCGCGGTTTGACGCCGATCCGGCTTGGCGCGCTGGCACAGCGGCTCCTCGAAATCGAGACCTATCGGACGCTGGCCCTGCTCGGCATCCCACTGACCCAATCGCTGGGGCCGCATCTGCGCAGCATAGAGAAGCGCCTTGCCGCCATCACCAACGAGATGCGCAAATCTGCACGCCGCGACAGCGAGGGGCTACTTTCCCGGCTGACCGACCTTTCGGCCGAGCTGGAGGCGGACACGGCGTCCAGCCTCTACCGCTTCGGTGCGAGCCGTGCCTATTATGAAATCGTCGAGGAGCGGCTTGCAGCGCTCGGCGAAACCTTCGTCCCGGGCTGCTATCGCTGGCGCAACTTCCTCCATCGCAGGATCGCGCCCGCCATGCGGACCTGTCGCGTGATCGAGGAACGGCAAGCCAATCTCTCCGACAAGCTGGCGCGCGCGACCACGCTGCTGCGGTCGTGGATCGATGTGCAACTCGAACGCCAGAACAGCGATCTGCTGGCCTCGATGGACAATCGGGCGAAGCTGCAATTGCAGCTTCAACAGACCGTGGAAGGCCTGTCTGTCGCGGCGATCTCCTATTATGTGATCGGCCTGCTCTCCTATCTCATCAAGGGCATACCGGGGATTCACGACATGGTGGCGCCCGAGCTGGTGATCGCCGCTCTGGTTCCCCTTGCCGTCCTTGGTGTCTGGTGGACCGTTCGACAGATCAGGAACGCGCACAGCGACCATGGACCGCCGCCCGCAAAAAAGCAGATATGATCCCTTTATCGCCTCCGTGCGTCTAGCGCGCGCCGGGGGCGAAACCGGCAGGAGGATTTCCAGTGTCGACCGATGTTTTCATACTGCACTCGCAATACACGCCGGCAGGCGATCAGCCCGAAGCGATCGCGCGCCTGATCGCCGGCGTCGAAGAGGGGGCACATCACCAGACCCTCAAGGGCATCACGGGCTCGGGCAAGACCTTCACGATGGCGAACATCATCCATCGTCTGAAGCGCCCCACCTTGATCCTTGCCCCCAACAAGACGCTGACATCGCAGCTCTATGACGAGATGCGGCGATTTTTCCCTGAAAACGCCGTGGAGTATTTCGTCTCCTATTACGACTATTTCCAACCGGAAGTGTATCTGCCGGGCCGCGATGAGTTCATTCCGAAGGATTCCTCGATCAACGAGCATCTGGAACGGTTGCGCCTGTCGACGACAAAATCGCTGATCGAGCGCCGCGATACGATCGTCGTCGCCTCGGTATCGTCGATCTACGGCATGGGCGATCCCGACAATTATCGCGCGCTCCAGGTTCCGCTGACCGAGGGCGCGCGGTTGGGACAGGAAGAGCTTTTCCGCAGCCTGGCGCGCCTGCAATATGATCGGGCCGAGCATAAGCTGAAGCGCGGCACTTATCGCGCTGATGGCGACGCTGTTGAGATTTACCCGGCGGATTCGGAATATAAGGCGCTGCGCGTCGGTTTGGCAAACGGCGTGATCGCGTCGCTCCAATGGTTCGATGCGGCGACCGGCAAGCCGATGGAAAGCGCCGATCACTATCTTGTCTCGCCCAAGACTGTTCTGGCGGCGACCGCAGATCAGGCCCGCAAGGCCGCCACGGCGATCCTCGAAGAGTTGGAAACGCAGGTCGAACGGCTGACCAGCGAAAACCGCCTGACGGAAGCGGCGCGCCTCTATGATCGCATCACCAACGATGCCGAGATGTTGCGCGAGGTCGGATATTGCTCGGGCATGGAAAATTACGCCTGCTATCTGAGCGGTCGTGACCCTGCGCTCCCGCCCATAACCCTGCTCGACTATCTGCCCAAGGACGGGCTGCTGTTCGTCGACGAATCGCATGTGATGATCCCACAGATCTCGGCGATGTTCCGGGGCGACCAGGCCCGCAAGGATACGCTGATCGATTATGGCTTCCGCCTGCCGTCTTCGAAGGACAGCCACCCCCTGAGCTTCCACGAGTTCGAACAGGTCAAGCCGCAGACGATCTTCGTGTCCGCCACCCCCGGCGCTTATGAGGTAAAGGCCTCGCAAGGCAGGGTGGTTGAACAGATCGTGCGGCCGACCGGCCTGCTCGATCCGAAGGTGGAAGTCCGCCCGTCCCAAGGCGCGCGTGACGATTTGCTACGCGAGATCGCGCAGCGCACGCAGCGCGATGAGCGCGTGCTGGTTACGACGCTGACCAAGGTTGCGACCGAGGAGCTGCACGCTTTCCTCGAAAGCGAAGGCATTCGCGCGCGTTACATGCACTCTGACATCAAGGTCGAGGATAGGGTCGCGATCATCGAGGGCCTGCGCGTGGGCGAGTTCGACGTGCTGATCGGGATCAGTTTGCTGCGCGAAGGGCTCGACATCCCAGAAGCGTCGCTGATTGCGATCTTCGATGCAGACCGCGCGGGCTTCCTGCGCTCGGCCCAGGCGCTGATCCAGATGATCGGCCGCGTCGCGCGCAATGTGAACGGCACCGCTGTCCTCTACGCCGATATGGTGACGCCGGCGATGCGGGCCGCGATCGATGAGACCGAGAGCCGGCGACAGCGCCAGATCGCCTTCAACGAGGAGAACGACGTCACACCGCTCTCGTCGGTTCGCGGCCTGGCGTCGGCGCAGCCCTACGGGCAAGAGCCGTCGGTCCATTCGGAAGCCTTCTGCGAGAACCTGTACGAGCTTTGCGACCGGATCACGGAGAAGGAACAGGCGCTGCTCGCGGCGGTGGATCACGGCCAAGAGGATCGGGCCGAGACGATCCGGGGCGAGCTGGACGGCCTCTACCGTCAGTTCATTTATCTGTGACGCGCCGGGTGAAAGTGACCGAATGAGCAAGGATCAGGAGCCTCAAACCACCCCCGGCAAGGAACGCGCGCCGCGATCCGGCTTCGTACAAGTGCGCGGCGCGCGGCAGAACAACCTCAAGAATGTTGATGTGGACGTTCCGCGCGATGCCTTCGTGGTGTTCACCGGCATATCGGGATCGGGCAAGTCGAGCCTCGCCTTCGGCACCCTCTATGCCGAGGCACAGCGCCGCTATCTGGAATCGGTCGCGCCCTACGCCCGCCGCCTGATCGATCAGGCCGGCGTGCCGGAGGTTGACGCCATCGACGGGTTGCCGCCCGCGGTCGCGTTGCAGCAGCAGCGCGGCTCGGCCAATGCGCGGTCTTCGGTTGGCAGCGTGACGACGCTCTCCAGCCTGGTGCGGATGCTCTATTCGCGCGTCGGAGAATATCCGCGCAATCAGCCGATGCTCTATGCGGAGGACTTCTCCCCCAACACCGTGGCCGGGGCCTGCCCGACCTGCCACGGCATCGGGCGCGTCTATGACGCGACCGAAGAGACGATGGTGCCCGACGACAGTCTCACCATTCGCGATCGGGCGATCGCGGCATGGCCGCCGGCGTGGCACGGCCAGAACCTGCGCGATATCCTTGTGTCGCTCGGCTATGATGTCGACACGCCATGGCGCGATCTTCCGAAGAAGGATCGTGACTGGATACTCTTCACCGACGAGACGCCGACGGTGCCGGTCTATGCGGGTCTGACGCCCGAACAGACGCGCGTTGCCCTCAAGCGTCGTATGGAGCCGAGCTATCAGGGCACCTTCACCGGCGCCCGTCGCTACGTGCTGGAGACCTTCGCCAACACCAAAAGCGCGCTGATGAAGAAGCGTGTCTCGCAATATATCATCGGCCGCGATTGCCCGACCTGCGACGGCAAGCGCCTGAAGCGCGAGGCCCTGTCGGTGAAGTTTGCCGGCCTGGACATCGCCGAGTTTGGCGACCTGACGGTGCTGAAGCTCCGGGACTTGCTCACGCCCGTCGCCCATGGCGAGTATGGTAGCGCCTCGACGACCCTGAAGGGCCATGTTCTCGGCAAGGCGGCCCGCGATGCGGCGGTTGAACGTAGGGTCGCGGCGGGAGGCTCGGCACACAAGGCAGCGCCTGACGTGCGCCGCACGCCCAATCTTTCCGATGAGAAGCGGGTCGCCGCGCAGCGTCTCGCATCCGAGCTGCTCGAACGGCTAGGCCCGCTGATCGACCTTGGCCTTGGCTACATCTCGCTCGACCGCAGCACGCCGACGCTTTCCTCCGGCGAGCTGCAACGCCTGCGCCTTGCCACTCAATTGTCGTCACAGCTTTTCGGCGTGGTCTATGTGCTGGACGAGCCATCGGCGGGGCTGCACCCGGCAGACGGCGAAGCGTTGCTGACCATCCTTGAGCGGCTGAAGGCGGCGGGCAACTCGCTGTTCGTTGTCGAGCATGATCTTGACGTGATCCGCCATGCCGAATGGCTGGTCGATGTGGGGCCAGGTGCCGGCGAAAAGGGCGGCGAAGTGCTCTACAGCGGCCCGATCGCAGGGCTTGCCGGCGTCGAGGCGTCGATCACCCGTCGCTATCTGTTCGCAGAACCTGACGCCCATGACCGGACCCCGCGCGAAGCAAAAGCATGGCTCCGTCTTGAAGGTGTGACCCGCAACAATCTTCACGGGCTCGACGTCGCGCTACCGATTGGCTGCTTCACCGCCGTCACCGGGGTTTCAGGATCGGGCAAGTCCAGTCTTGTCAGCCAGGCACTTCCGGAGCTTGTGACGGAACAACTCGGCGGCACGCCGGCTGCCGAGGAGGAGGATACCGATCCGCTGCTCGATGTTGCGCGGGAAGAGACCGAAGGCCGCATCGTTGCGGGCATGGAGCATGTGCGCAGGCTGGTGCGGGTCGATCAGAAGCCGATCGGCCGCACTCCACGCTCGAACCTCTCCACCTACAGCGGCCTGTTCGATCATGTGCGCAAGATCTTCGCGAACACCCCACTGGCGCGCCGGCGCCACTACAGCCCGGGCAGGTTCTCCTTCAACGTCGCACAGGGCCGCTGCCCGGTGTGCGAGGGTGAGGGCTTCGTCATGGTGGAGCTGTTGTTCCTGCCCAGCGTCTATGCGCCCTGCTCGACCTGCCATGGCAGCCGCTACAATCCGCAGACGCTCGAAGTCGAATGGAACGGCCGCAACATCGCCCAGGTGCTTGAGCTGACGGTGGACGAGGCGTGCGACTTCTTCGCGAGCGAACCGTCCGTCATGCGCTCGCTCGATGTGCTGCGGGAGATTGGCCTCGGCTATCTGAGGCTTGGACAGCCGGCGACGGAACTGTCGGGCGGCGAGGCCCAGCGCATCAAGCTCGCGACCGAGCTGCAACGCGCCCAGCGTGGCAACACCATCTACATCCTCGACGAGCCGACTTCGGGGCTTCACCCTTCCGACGCTGATCGGCTGATGCGGCACCTGCAGGGCCTTGTCGATGTCGGCAATACGGTCGTCGTCGTCGAGCATGACATGCGAGCTATTTCACAGGTGGATTGGGTGATCGATCTGGGGCCTGGCGCTGGCGAAGATGGTGGCCGGATCATCGCGAGCGGCGTCCCTCACGATGTTGCCGAAGCGCAAGGCAGCCTGACCGCGCCTTATCTAAAGGCGGCGCTTTAGCCGCTTGGACGCCGGCGACAGGGGGGAGTGGGACTATGGTGAGTCTTGTCGATTGGGGTGTGGCGATCCCGATGATCGAGCACCGGCCATGTCTTGCTGGGATGTGATAGCGATGGTCCTGCCCGACCATTCAGGGAGTTGAACGTGCCTTCTACCGTCTCTCAAGATGTTACCGCTCGTTCCCAGGCCGTCGATGCCCGGCTTACCCGCGCTGCGATCTTTCTGGTCGTCTCGATGGGCGCCGGGGAGAAGCCGGAAGCGGGGGTGCGGGGTCTTTGCGCCATCCTGTCGTCGCTGGTTCGTGGCGTGGGCTTCCGGGCGGCAGACGGCGGACTTTCCTGCATCATGGGGATCGGCTCCGATGCTTGGGACCGGCTATTCGGAGCGCCGCGGCCGAAGGAACTGCATCCGTTCCGGGAAATCCGCGGCGTCCATCATGCGCCTTCGACGCCCGGCGACCTGCTGTTTCACATTCGCGCCGCGCGTCAGGATTTGTGTTTCGAGATGGCGGCGCAGATCGTGAAGCGTCTCGCCGGCTTCGCCTCGGTGACGGACGAGGTGCATGGCTTCCGCTACTTCGACGATCGCGACCTGCTGGGATTTGTCGACGGGACGGAAAACCCCGTCGAGCAGGGAGCCAGAGATGCCACGGTGATCGGGGCGGCGGACGATCCGGTCTTCGCTGGCGGCAGCTATGTGATCGTCCAGAAATACCTCCACGACCTCGACAAGTGGAACGCGATTCCCGTGGAGCAGCAGGAGAAGATCGTAGGGCGCGAGAAGCTGTCGGACATCGAGCTGGACGAGGCGGCCAAGCCGAGCTTCGCGCATAACGTGCTCACCAACATCGAGGAGGACGGCGAGCAACTCCAGATCCTGCGCGATAACATGCCGTTCGGCGATGTTGGTAAGGGCGAGTTCGGCACCTATTTCATCGGTTACGCCCGCTCGCCGACCCGCATCGAGCGGATGCTCGACAATATGTTCATCGGTTTGCCACCCGGCAATTACGATCGCTTGCTCGATGTTAGCCGGGCCGTGACCGGCTCGCTTTATTTCGTGCCGTCGGCTGATTTTCTGGACGAGGTAACGCCGGAGCCAGCCACGGCCGATGGCGATGAGGCGGTAGCCGAGGCGCCCGCATCCACGGCGCCGGCACCGGAGCCCTCGTCAGCATCGGATGGATCGCTGCGCATTGGATCACTCAAAGATGAGGCAGGACATGAATAACCTCCATCGCGAACTCGCCCCCATCTCCGACGCCGCTTGGGCGCAAATCGACCAAGAAGCGACCCGAACTCTCAAGCGCTATCTGGCCGCGCGCCGCGTCGTGGACGTGCCGGAACCGAAGGGGGCCACGCTCGCGGCCGTGGGAACGGGCCACACCAAGCCGATCGATGCGCCCAGCGATGGCGTCCAAGCCGTGCGGCGTGCGGTCAACGCCGTGGTCGAACTGCGCGTGCCCTTCACGCTGACCCGCGCGGCGATCGACGATGTGGAGCGCGGCTCCGAGGATTCGGACTGGCAACCGCTCAAGGAAGCCGCCCGCACGATCGCCTTTGCCGAAAATCGCGCGATCTTTGATGGCTATGCCGCTGCCGATATCGGCGGCATCCGTCCCGGCGCGAGCAACGAGCCGGTGCCGCTGCCCACGGCCGTCGCCGGATATCCCGCCATCGTCGCCCAAGCCGTCGATCGGTTGCGCCTTGCCGGGGTCGAGGGGCCTTATCGACTGGTGCTGGGCGATGATCCGTTCACCGCGATCAGCGGCGGCAGCGAGGAGGGCTATCCGGTGCTCCAGCACATCAATCGTCTGGTGGACGGCGATATCATCTGGGCGCCGGGCATCATGGGCGGCGTCGTCCTGACAACGCGGGGCGGCGATTTCGAACTCGATCTCGGACAGGATTTGTCGATCGGCTATCTCAGCCACACCGCCGAGGCGGTCGAGCTGTACCTGCAAGAGAGCTTCACCTTCCGGCTGTTGACGAGCGAGGCGGCTGTTTCGCTCCCGACAACGGAAGCGTCGGCGCAGCCGGCGTGAAGGCGTTGCCGGTTGCGCCGCCCGCACGCGGGCCGCAGCGAGGGGTGGGACAATGATAAGTCTCGTCGGTTGGATCGCCACGATCGCGACGATGATCGCGGCGATGATGACGGCTTCCAACCTGGGCGCGCGCGTGACGGGCTGGGGCTTCGTGGTGTTCAGCATCAGCTCGGTTTGCTGGACCACATTGGGCTACGCCACAGGACAGACAGCCTTGGTTGCCACCAATGGATTCCTGATGCTGACGAACCTAGTTGGTATCTGGCGATGGTTGGGGCAGCAGACCAAATATGAGGATGGCGGCCGATCGGCCGAAACAGCCAGCCAAAGATCCGATACGCCGAACCTGTTCACCGCGACCGGCCTGATCGGCATGGCGGTTGATGACAAGAGCGGGATGAATCTGGGCCGGGTTGTCGAGGCCCTTATCGAATGTTCGACCGGCAGGATAAACTATGTGGTGATCTCGGACGAGCGATATGCCGGTCTTGAAGAGACATTGCGAGCGGTGCCGCTCGAATCCCTCAGGATCGGCTACACGCGCATGACGCTGTTGCTGGACGGCCCGAGCTTCCTGTCACAGCCCGGCCTCAAAAGTCGTGACTGGCCCGCCTTCGCTCCGATCAATCCCTAGCAAGCGATCGCTCACACCAATTGGAGCGCGCGATCATGATCTTGACCGGGGCCAAGAAAGCGCAGGATCAGGATACGGTGGGCTTCTGGCCGGTAGAGGATGCCATAGCGGCGATAGGAACGGCGACGGATACCGTAGCGCTCATAGCGAGGCACCAGAGGATAGCCTTGGGGCAGATCGGCAAGGCGACGGGCCGCCTCACGCAATTCCTCAACAAAGCTGATGGCTCTCGCGGGATTGTCCTTTTCGATATGCTCGGCGATGTGATCGAGGTCGGCCAGCGCATCCGGCGTCAGGATGACTTTCATTGCGGCTGAGCGCTTGCCCGTGTCCGAATCCTGTCGATGATAGCATCGCAGGCGTCGTCGAGGTCGTGGGTGCGCCCCGCCTCGGCATCGGCAAGGCCGCGTTCGATCGAGGCGTCAAGATCATGCAGCCACCGTTCGACATCCTGCGTCTCGCCCTGATCGCGCCGAATGAGATCGCGAACATAATCACTCACGCTGGCATAATGCCCGCTGTCGATGCGGCGCTGGACGTAATCCCGCATAGGGTCCGGAAGGGAGACGTTCATCGAAGCCATAAATCACCTCACTACCATTATGGCAAAAACTGCCATCGGTTTCAAGGCGCCTGCCTCTCTTGTGCAGCCGATCCGCCTTCGCGTCACCGCACCGACGAGGGTAAGATCACATAACGCTAAGCGACCTTTGGCTCGCCTACCATGACAATATGTTGGAAAAGCTTGCTGGTGCGTTCCCCGGCAGGCGCGGCCATGGCGGCGGCGATCGCGGCTTGGTTCAAGCGATGGTGGGTCGGGGCCGTGCCTCCGCCTCCGGATTGCGGCCCAGGACCATGAGCAGGCGGGGCCGAGCCAAGGGCGCCATTATCATCCGCCTCGGCCGCGGCGATCACCCGCAGGCTGTTTATCGGTGCGGTGGGATCGGGTCGAATGTTCGGCATTTGCGGTGCGGGGATCTTGGTCAGCGCGACCATGGCCTTCTCCGTATAATAGCGGATTTTCTTGCCATAGACGGGCGGGATGCCGAGGCGCAGGACGATCATGTCCTTTTCGGGGAGCTGCATCAGCTCTTGAGGAAGCATCAGGGGCCGGCGCTGATCGGATTCCGATACCGAGCCGCCCCCACGGCCCCACATGCCGAAGGAGCGCGACTTGGCGCGAAACGTATAAGTGCCAAGCCGTTCGGAAATATCCTTCGCATCATCGTTGGTCGCGGGGCGCATGACCATTTGGACGCCGCAGTTGGATTCAATCTCCGTGGCGACTTTCGGCCCATAGACGTTCTCGAGCTGCGCTCCGCTCTGGATGACGGGGAGGAGGCGAATGCCATAGCCGGCGACATAGCTGAAGCCATTGGCGATCACCGACGCGCGGCCGAAGATTGGTGCAAGGATCGAACACCTCTTCGACCGAGACCCCGAGGCGCGCGAAATTGGCCGAATTGACCTGGGCCAAGCCGACATCGACGGTGTAGCCAGCAGCGACATAGCGACGGACGATCGCTGCGCCTTCAGCGACGGAGCCGGCACGAACGCGCGGCCCCTTGTTGACGTTGATCTTGAGGGAGTCGCCGCTACTCTCCGTCATGACGAGCGGCACAACCGCTTCGGTCGCGATTTCCGGCGCGCATTGCTGCGCCAGCGTGGCAATGGCGGCGACCGCGTAGATCATTGCTGTGTCACCGTCTGGTATCGCGTGTCGAGCGCGTAGCTCGACACGGCACCGTCTGACTGCGTGACCGTCAGATTATAGCCGTGCTTCACCTTCTTGGTGCGAATGCCGACGCCCGTGCATGTCGGGAACGAGCCGCCCATGGCGAGGACATTCCAGAGCTTCGTGATAGGCGGGACGCACTGCGCATATTTCGTGGGGGAGCCGGGGGTGGCGAGGCAGAGAACCACCTGGCAACCCCAATCCGACGCATAGGCCGGTTGCGGCGCGGCGACCGCCACAATCCCAGCGCCGCACAAGGAAAGCGCCCCCGAGGCGCCCCCCAGCTTGTTCAACAATCGCCCGATCATGAACCACCTCCATGAGATACGCGCCACTCTTCCGCCGCGAATACGTCCCATCGGGGCGGCGCTTTCTCGGTGGGTTGCAGGGCCGACACGGGCGCGGAGGGCGCATCGGTTCCAGAGATTGCAGATGGACGGCGAACGTCGGCACTGGCGACATTGACGATCCAGTCCTCGTCCTCTTCGACGGGCCGGATGCGGTCGATGACCTGTCCAGGGCGCGCGAACGCGATATGCCAATGATTGGAGTGACCCCGATCCCCCGGCCCAAGCAGCTCTATGAGCCGGATGCCGCTTTGCCCCATAAGGGCGCGGATTTGGTCGCGCGTGATCGAGTTGACGCCGGCAGCAGGGACGAAATCCACGGCTTGCCCGAATTTGTGCCAGCTATAACGCGCCCCGTATGTCGCGTTCATGGGCCTGATTGTGTCGGTGATGCGGGCGGCAAACGCCCGCCGTAGCAGCGCTGTTACCCCCGATACCGTAGCCGTGGTGGGGATGGAGGCCCGTTGCGAACCATCATCGACCTGCGCCAGCGCGCACGGGTCGAACACGGATGCCGGAGTGATGCCGTATGTCGCGAAGTCCCGGCCCTTGATCGCAAGCGGTCCGGCATCGAAGTCCGCGCCGAGCGCAAGCAGATCACGCACTGTCGCTTCTGCGTCGGCCTCATTGTCGGGCTGACGGGTCAGCGAGGCGCCCGTGTGAACGATGATCGCGTAGGGCGGTGCCGGGGTGGTCACGGCAGCGCCCAACCCTGCTGCGCAGAGCTGAATCGCCTTTGCCGTAAGCACCGCTGGAAGCATGAACGCCTGCTCCGTCAGATACAGTCCATAAAAAATAGTGGACGATACTGACGATCATGGCAACACTCAATCGCATCCGGGGAATTGGATTTTGAGCCGTTACGAAGGTGTGTTCATCTCCCCTCCCCTCGTTCACCATGTTGCCGAGACAGCAAGCCTAGCATAGAAAACATGGCTTTTAGGGGAGCCGGAGCCTTTGGGCTGACGGCCCCTTTCGGTGAGGCGTATCGCGCAAAGGGCAGAAGATTGAGAACAACCGTCGCTTTCCTTGCGGAAACACCCGGTTCGGCGACCCTGGAAGATCAAAAGGCGGTCCTAAGCCCTGATGACATCGTTGTGGAGGCGGGGAAAAAGAGTTTCAACCAGCTCGGCGAACTGCTCGCACGCAACGGCATCAAGCTCGCCTCTGGAGATCGGATCAAGGTCTTCGACCTATCATGCCTGGCGCTTTCAACGAACATGCTCATTCGCGTGCTGGCTAAGACGTTGCGTGCCGGCATCAGCGTTGAGATCGTGTCACAAAAGCTTGTCATCGAACCCGGTGCGACAAGCGAGATGCACGTTTTGCTTGATACCCTGGACGGCCATTACAGGCATATCCATGGTATCAAGACCCACCCGGCAGACACCGCGCCCCAGGGTCGCAAACGCCTTCTCGATCCCGACAAACTTCCCGAGATAAGGGCAAAGCTCGACAAGCCGGGAGCGACCGCGACCGACGTGGCGCAGGAGCTAGGAGTCGCGAGATCCACGCTTTTCAACTACCTCGAACGATACGACAGGGAGCGGCGCATCAGTCGGGGCAAGAAGGTTGTAAAGGGGGGTGTTGAGGGCCGCGGCGATGATGCTCATGTCCCGAAGCGTGATGCGGATAAAAGACCCGTTTAGCATATTCTGGATACGCTTGGCCGGGATTGCGCTACGCTCGGCCAGTTCTTCAGTCGAAATCCCGGTCTCATTAAGCAACACTTTCACACGATCCCCGAATCGGGACCGCAAAACGACGCCTTTAGCCACACAAACTCCCTCGGTTCCCCCCCGATAGGCCCCTGTGGTTCGGTCGCGACCTCTTCTTCCGTGGCGTCTCGTGAGGTGGCGCCGATTGATCTATGTGTGTCTAATTCATGTCGCGACCGCAGTGCAATGATATTCCGTCGCAATAAGTATGTTCATTTTGGAGGGTTTTTGGCGCTTTCCTCGTCACATGGGCGGATCATATCCCATGCCTCAGCGCCTACGGCTTCCGCCAGCTTGACCATCATGTCGAGGGTAGGATTGGCTCTTCCGCGCTCGATGAAGGAAATATATGCAGCCGTGATGCCGGTCTGCTCGAACAGTTGCGCTTGCGTATAGCCGAGCGAGAGTCGGCGTTCCTTCAGCCGCTTCCCGAAAAGCTGCGCAGCAGGTGTTCCAACCTCCTCCAGTTGGAGATACTTCGGCATCCAAAAGGTCTCTATCGGTGCGACATCACGGCCGATTGGCCGTGTTCTCAATGCTACAGCTTATATCGGGAACGGTTCGTCGCGCGAGAAAAATTAATTTACAGCATCGCGTGCGGGAGCGTTTGACAGAATCGTCATTCGCTCATTAATTGGACTCATGGCACGCCCGCGCACCAAGACTCGGAGAATGACCGTAAAGGAGCTTGTCCGGCAACAGCGGGGCGAGCTTTATGCGACAGGGCACCAGAATCTCAACATGGCGCTGCCTTCGGGGCTGATCGACGAGATCGACACCTTGAAGAAGCGGTATCGGCTGCGCTCTCGCGATGCCGTCGTCGCCCGGATCATCCGCAAGTGCATGGCGACCGTCAGTCCCGACGACTTCGTGCAGCGTGCGGCCGATGGCGATGCGACGCTGCGCCGCATTTCGCCGATCGTCGCGAACGAACTGGCTGACTATGTGCAGCAGGTTCAACGCCGCTTTCGGAATATGCCTTATGGCCCTGTCTTCGAAATGATTTTCGCCGAGATTGGCAGCGACCTTTCCAACCCTGCTGTCCAGCTTGAACTCATCCAAGGCGGTGAGCAGTGATGGTGAGCCGCTCGGCCTCGATCGCGGCCGAGCGCGTGCAGTTAGAGTCGGCCGGAATGGTTCTCGAAAGCACGAAGATCGCCTCCCCGTTCGTGCTTTCGGGGACCATTAGAAAGGCGGCGCCGGCATGACGACGCTCCCTACGACTCAGGGCGAGCTTTTCAGCCTTGATAGCCCGTTGCTCACCGAGGTCCGCGGCGAGCGATCATTGATGGCCTATCCATTCTTTGCGCTGACTAAAACGGCGTGGATGAAGCCGCTGGCCTATAGGACGGACGCCGTTTCCATCGAGATTGGGCCGGGTCCGCGCGGTGTCGCGACTATCTACGACAAGGAAGTCCTGCTTTATATTGCGAGTCTGCTTGTAGCAAAGCTCGACTCGGGCGAGAAAGTCTCGCAGGACTTCTACTTTACCGCGCACGACCTGTTTCGCGTAACCGGGGTCAACAGCTCAGCCCGATCCTACGCCCGCCTATCGGACGCGCTTGAGCGTCTGCAAGGCACGCAGATCAAGACCAACATCGAGGCTGGTGGCGAGGGCGAGGCGGGTTTCTTCTCCTGGCTCTCCGAAGCGCGGTTGACCTATACCAAGACGCGCACCGGCGATCGGCGTCTCAAGGCGGTCCGCGTCCGGCTCTGCGACTGGCTCTATCGCGCGATCTTGCGTGACCGGGAAGTTCTCGATTACTCGCCGAATTACTTTCAGATCGGGCCTGTTGAACGCCGTCTTTATGAAGTCGCGCGCGCTTCGTGCGCAAATGGCGCTATTGACGTCGATATCGAAGACCTACGTCTGCAAATTGGGTATCAAAATCCCGTAAAGAATTTTCGCCATGCTTTGAAGGGCATAGCGGAAGAGGACTCTATACCCGATTATCGCATCGTATTAGGTGATAATACCAACGAGGACGTTAAGAGAAAGCGCGGCCCTCGCGCCGGCTCCGCCAAGGTGACGATCATCCCGAGGACCACCGCACCCCCATGCTGATCGCGGTGCGCCTGGCTAGTGATTCGGTCAAACCCGATAGCCGCGCACAGAATGGTTCTCGAAAGCACGAACAAACGGTTCTCGAAAGCACGAAGGGGGCGCCTTTCGGTTTCCGAAAGCACGAGTTTTTGTGCCTTCGGTTCTCGAAAGCACGAGTTTCCGATGCTTCCGCGCTCCCGCGCGGGCTGTCATTCATTGTCATGAAATTGCGGGGCCGAAGGGCGGCCCCCGCCAATCCAAGGGGTATGTGGGCCGTGAGCACATAAACGAATGCCCGGCACGAAGGCCGGGCACCCGATGAACTAGGAGCATCGTCGCCAAACGATGCCAAGGGCCATCAGACAGCCCCTCTCCTAGAGCATTTCGAGCGCAGGCTCAAGGGATGCGCGATTCGCGCCACGCATCTGCTTTGTTCGCTGACGGCCCCTTGCACGAGGGGACGAACGATGGACTTTACCCTGCGACAATCGACGGTGCCGGCTGACTCCGTGGTGGACGAGCTGCGCGCCGAAGGGATTTCCTACGAAGACATTCGCACCGCACTGGACTTGCAGGCTACCCAGCGGCAGTCCGGCGTGCCGGTTCTGCCCCTGCGCGTGATATGTGGGCTTGAGCAGCACAAGAGCACCAGCAGCAATGTCCTCCTCAACGCGACCCGCGCGATCGTCGGCACCCCCAAGGGGGGGCGGCCGACTGGCGGGCTCCACATCACGCGCCGCAAAATATGGGCGAACAGCGTCCGGACCGAAAGCGCCGAGGAGGCCGACTTCGCCCAGCGCCTCGGGAACGATCTTCGCAAGCGGCTCTATGTCGCCGGCGAGCTGACCTTCAACCTTGGTCGCAAGCTGGCGAGCGAAGCCCGCGCTGGCCTGCGTACCCTTACGGAGAGGGAGGAGGCCCTGGTTCAATTCACGCAGTCGTGTCAGCGCGTCCTCACGGCCATGCTGCGGCGTGAGCAGGGCCGAAAAGGCTGGCTGACCCCCGATTATGAGGCGATCATGTCGTGGACCGGCCTCTCGCGTTCGACCGTGCATCGCTCGCTCGGCATCCTGAAGGCGATCGGCCTGGTCGACTGGATCAGGCGCTTCATCTACTCGCGTGACGACACGAACGGCGCGCGCTCCGAGCAGACCTCCAACCTTTATCGCTTCGCGCTTCCCCAATGGCTGGCGAAGCTGATCGGCCTTCACGTCCCCATCCCTGACGACGAGGAGGTGCGCCGCGAAACCGTTCTGGAGGATCATGCGGCGATGCTCGCCAATACGTCGGGCGGCGAACGGCGTCGGCTGATGCCTGAAGATCCCAAGGCCCGCACCGACCTCGCCAATGCCGCCTTCCGGCTCGATCAGCGTCAACGTCTCGAACTCGCAGCCCGTGAGTGTCAGAAAAACACTGCTCCTCTTAGGAAGTCTATATATTCTAAGAAGGGAGAAGCGGAATCGGCCTGGACGGCCGATACGTTTAGCCCTGACGGGCCCCGCCTAGCCTAACCGCATCGCCAAAACCGCAACCTCACCGACTGGATCAACTGTCGGACCGTCGCCTGCGGCGCCGGAATGCTCCCCAGCGGGAGCAAGCGGCTTGACCTGCGCTCAAATGGCGACCGTCGTGGCTCCCGATCGTCGAAATCGGGATCGAAGGCGACGAGATCGCGCGTTTGATAGGCCAGAGGGAAATACTGGCGCTCAATTTCGCGCTCGGACGCGCCTCGGCGGATCGCCATCCCATCACCCGTCGGCGAAAAATCTCTGTCCATTTTCGTCCTATATTGTTATTTGGACACCATGACGCACACGCCGGAAACAGCAGCGCGTAAGATCGTCGCGGACCTGAAGGGCACATGGCATCGCAAGCATGGCATGGTCCGGTGCCCCGCGCACGCTGACAAGACGGCTTCGCTGTCCGTCACGCCGGGCCGCAAGGCAGTCCTTTTCCATTGTTTCGCCGGCTGCACCCAGGACGAGATCATCTCGGCGCTGCGCGACCAGCGTATCAATCCGGCGATCGACGCGCCCAGCTCGGCGCCGGAAGCCCCCGCGCGCGACCTCACTCCGCTCGCCGAGGATATTTGGACCCGCGCCATGCCGATCGCCGGCACCCCGGCCCAGCTCTACGCGGACGGGCGCGGCATCGGCCACACCACGATCGCCCGATATTCGCCAAGCGTCATGACCTATGAGCGAGGCCGCAGATTGCTCCTGCCGGCGCTGCTCGTACCGATGCACGAGGGCCGGAGATTTCGGGCGCTCCTGCGCATATTCATCGATCGCGATGGCCAGAAGGCCCGCGCCCTGGAGGAGCCCAAGCGCACGCTCGCCGACCCGCGCGGCAGTGTCGTCCAGATCGGCGCCCCGCCCGATGATACGATGAACCTGGCCGAAGGCTATGAGGACGCCGAATCCGCGATCGTGCTCAACGACCTTTCCGGCTGCGCGGCCGTGTGCGGCGTCGAACGCTATCGCGAGATCTACATTCCCGACCATGTGCGTCGCATCGTGATTTACTCGCAGCACGGAAAGGCCGCGGCCGAGGGGATCGAGCGCGGCCGGGAAAACCTCACCCGCAATGGCCGATCGGTGGTCATCGTCCCCCCTCCCCCCCGTTGCGACTGGAACGACGCCTTGATGGCGAAGCTGGCTGCCCGCGCTTGAGAGCGCGGGCGCTTCTCGGCGGCTTCGCGATACTCGTGGCCGTTATGCTTTGGCACCGGCCTTCGGCCGATCACCGTGCCCCACGGCCGAACGATCCGACCGGCTGCGCCGCGACAGGAGCGACGCAATTTTGTGATGCCGTCGCCGGCTTCTCAAAATCGCTCCGCAGTCCGATCTTGCCCTTCAATCGCGCGAGCATCCTTCCGCCCCCCGAAGTCACCGGCGCCGTCGATCCGGCCATCAATCAGGCCAATATCGACGCCACGATTTGCCGGCCCGGATATGCGAAAGCGGCGCGGCCTCCCTATTCGATCACCGGGCCGATGAAGCGCCGCCTTATGGATCAGCAGCATCCTGGCGAAAGCATGGCTAACTATGAGCTTGACCACCTGATCCCCATTTCCATCGGCGGCGCTCCGCTCGACATGAAGGATTTGTGGCTGCAACCGCGTCTCGGGCAGGCGAACGCGGCGGACAAGAACGTCCTGGCGTATGTGCTTTGGCGGTTGGTCTGCACGCATCAGGTGCCACTCGAAACCGCGCAACAGGCAATTAGCCGGGATTGGACGAAGGCGTATCAGACCTACGCAACGCCGGAAAACATCGCGAAATACCATTTCCGTCATGATGAACAGCGAGCGGATTAGCTCAATTATTTCCCGTTTTCTTCGTGTCATTTGTTGAAGGAGGAGAAGACTATGCCGAGGAACATCGCAGAATTTCGGGTTATCGGGAATGTGGGCAATAAGCGCGAGCGCGACAAGGTGACGTATGTAAGCGTCGGCGCGACCTACAATCGCCGGGATGGTGAGGAGTGGAAGAGCGAGACGCTCTGGAATAGCGTGGTGTGCTTCTCAAATGTCGCCCAGCAGGCCGCAAATGCGGAGAAGGGAGACCTGGTGCATGTGACGGGCCGCGTGCGCGAAAGCAGCCATGGTGAGCCCGACAATCTGCAATATCGGACGGAATTGATCGCCGATACCTTCTCGATCCTGGCAAAGTCCGACAAGCAGGATCAGGATCAGCAATAAGATGCAAGGGCGGGGGCGGCCTTCGGCACGGCTCTATCTACGCTGCGCTCCGACCGAACCCGCAAGCGGTTTCGTCCCATCCGGGTGACGATCCTCGCCTGAAACGGACGGCAAGCCTTCGGGCTTGCCGGCTCCCTATTCCCGCCTGCCCAGAGAGTGCAGCGGTTCTCGAAAGCACGAACGAGGTGAAGCGAGATCCGCGTCGCGGATCGCGGCGCTGATGTGCGCGGCCCCAAGTTGGCGTCACCTCAAGGTTTGTGCGCCAGACAACGATTTGGCGGACATAATGAGAACACTGGCTATGCCACGAGTTTGAAGCGGGCCATGGGATCGTTGAGGGTGCGGAACTCGCCAGGGGAGAGCCGGTTTGCCCTTTGCCACAGATAGTCGCCGGTCAAACTGATATGCACCCAGCCCATCGGCGAGAGATGGGCAAGCAGCGCATCATCGAAGGTGCCGCCGGATGATTGGAGATGCTGGGCGGCCCTGTCCATATAGACGGTGTTCCAGTAAGAAATCGCCGCGATCAGCAGATTGAGGCCCGATGCCCGATATTCCTGATTCTCGATCGAGCGATCGGTGAACCGCCCCTGTCGGTTGGTGTAGATCGCGGCGGCAAGGGTATGACGTGCTTCGCCTTTATTGAGGCCGGCCTGGCAGGCGCGACGCAAGTCGGGCTGTTCAAGCCAGTCGAGCGCAAATAGCGTCCGCTCGATGCGGCCGAGTTCGGCCAGCGCAAAATCCAGCCTGTTCTGGCGCTTGTAGGCGGCCAGCTTGCGCAGGATCGCGGAGGGCGCAACGGCTCCTTCCTTAATGGAGGCGACGATCCTGACGATGTCATCCCAATCGGCTTCGATCGCCGCCGTCTTGATCGTGCGGCCCATGAGGCTTTCGATGCCTTTGTAGGTCGAAGGCGCGGCGATCGAGCCGAGTTTCCGGTCGGCGATGTCGCGCAGACGGGGCACGAACCGGAAGCCGAGAAGATGGCAAAGGGCAAAGACATGGTCCGTCGCGCCGCCGGTATCAGTGTAATGCTCATGCAGCGGTAGCGCGCCGGCGCCGAGCATCAGGCCATCCAGCACGTAGGGGGCCTCGCCGGCGGTGGCCGACATGATCCGCGATCCGAACGAGGCAAAATGATCGGACAGGTGGGAGTAGATCTTCAGGCCCGGCTCGCTGCCATATTTCGCATTGATGTCGGCCGCCGCCGATCGGTTGCGGCCCGAGCGGAAGAACTGCCCATCGGAGGATGAACTAGTGCCGGCTCCCCAATGGCGCGTGAAAGGAAGATCATGGTGCGCGGCAACGATCATCCCCAACGCGGCCTGATAGTTTTCGGGCGACAAATACCAGTTGTGGGTCCAGGCAAGCTGGGCGTAGCTCACCCCGTCGCTGGCGTTGGCCATGCGCTCTAGACCCAGATTCGATCCATCAGCGAGAATGGCGGCGAGGATCGCGTGCGGGTTGTCATGCTCCTTGCCGGACCGAAGATCGCGAAATGCGCTCAGGAACCCGGTGCGCTCGGCCACCTCGACCAGGAGTTCGGTGATCCGCACGCGCGGAAGCAAGGCGTCGAGCCTGCGATCGAGAGCCTCCGCCTCGGGTGGAGTGATCGCCGGCATGGGTTGCAGCTTGAGCCGGTCGCGTTCGAGCGCCACGCCCGCGAGCCTGTTCGCCTTGAGTTGCTTGGCGAAACGGCGCAGCCGCCAGTCGAGCGTCCTTGCCCGCTCCTCCAGATAGGCGGCCGCATCGGTCTGGAATGGCAGGCTGTCGGCCACCTTATCGGCATCGCGTCGACTCAGCAAATAGGTGTCGAAGCGGCGATAATTGCGGGTTCCTTCGACCCATATGTCGCCGGCGCGCAACCGATCGCGCAGCGTGGCCATGATGGCCGTCTCGTATCGCCGGCGATCGACCTGGCCACCTTCGGTGATGAGGCGCTTCCACTGCCGGTTGGCGAATGGGAGCGGAACGCCCTCGGGCAGGCTGCGGGCCTTGCGGGCATTGGTATCGCGGATGACCTCGATGGCCTTGACCAGTTGCGATCCGCTCCCCGATGCCTTGAACGTGAATGTATCGAGGAAAGCCGGGCTGAACCGCCGCAGCGTCGCATAGCGACCAGTCGCCGCGACAAGCGCATCTTCGCCCGCCAGCTCGGCCAGCGCATCGACCTGCGATTTGGCTGCGACCAGTCTGTGCCAGCCTACCGCTTCGTCGATCAGTTCGAGCGGATTACCGCCATGTTCGACCGCCTCTCCCAGCGCGGCGATCGTCGCGCCGAACAGCCGCATAAGTTCGCCGACCGAGCGGATGCTGTCCTGATAGCGCCTTTCCCGCCCGCGCCGCGCCCGTGTGAACAGGCTTCCGACAAGCCTGTCGAACATCTGGATCGCACCATCGGCGAGCCTGGCATCGAGGTCGATGACCGCCGCGATCAGCGTCGCGCGGCGCCTGTTAAGGCTATAATCGGAGAGCAGGAACGCCGGCGCAACGCCACCTTCGCGCATGAACTGCGCGAACCGGAAGTCGGGGATTTTCGCGCCGATCGCCGGGTCGATGCCGATTCCGCGCACATAGCGTAGCCGTTCCAGCAGCCCGTTGATGTTCGCCGTGGTGGGCGCTTCCTCGAAATTGCGCAGCCAGGCCAGCGGCGTCATGCCGAAGTCGCTGTTGTTGACGATCAGATCATCGATCCGCGCCAGTTCGGCATGACCCAGGCTTTCGACAATGAGCGCCGCCGCGGCTTTGCGGGCGCGTGCCCTGCCGGCGAGGCCCGCACGTTCGAGCGTGTCTGCCGATGGAAGAATGAAGCGTTCCTGCTTCAGCCCCTCCATCAATGCGCGGACAATAGGTTCGCCCCGATCGGTCCGCTCCGCAGCTCTTGCGGCGAGATCGAGCGCGAGCGGTATATCCCCTCGCCGAAAAGGGTGTAGCCCCAGATGCCGTGCCGCAAGGTCGGCATGATCGTTACGTGTTTGCGCGCGCTGGCCATAGTCGGCGAACGCATCAACATCGACGAAGAGCTGGGCGGCGAGATAGTGAAGGACCGCATCGGGGACGTCGACGTCGGGCTGCAAACCGAAGCCGGGATGCCGCATAAGCGCGATCTGCGTTGCCAGACCGAGGCGGTTGGCAGGGCGATAGCGGCGACCGACCAGTTCGAGATCCTCGGCGGCAAGGGTATAGTGGCCGGCTCTGTTGCAAAAATCGTGAAGCTTGAGCATGCTTGGCGGAGATTGGACGGACGGAACGATGACGGATTTCAAGTGGCGCCATTTCCAGGGTGATGTGATCCTGTGGGCGGTGCGCTGGTATTGTCGCTATCCGATCAGCTATCGCGACCTTGAGGAAATGCTGGCGGAACGCGGCATTTCGGTCGACCATACGACGATCTATCGCTGGGTCCAGTGCTACGCCCCGGAGATGGAGAAGCGGCTGCGCTGGTTCTGGCGGCGTGGCTTTGATCCGAGCTGGCGCCTGGATGAAACCTACGTCAAGGTGCGGGGCAAGTGGACCTACCTGTACCGGGCAGTCGACAAGCGGGGCGACACGATCGATTTCTACCTGTCGCCGACCCGCAGCGCCAAGGCAGCGAAGCGGTTCCTGGGCAAGGCCCTGCGAGGCCTGAAGCACTGGGAAAAGCCTGCCACGCTCAATACCGACAAAGCGCCGAGCTATGGTGCAGCGATCACCGAATTGAAGCGCGAAGGAAAGCTGGACCGGGAGACGGCCCACCGGCAGGTGAAGTATCTCAATAACGTGATCGAGGCCGATCACGGAAAGCTCAAGATACTGATCAAGCCGGTGCGCGGTTTCAAATCGATCCCCACGGCCTATGCCACGATCAAGGGATTCGAAGTCATGCGAGCCCTGCGCAAAGGACAGGCTCGCCCCTGGTGCCTGCAGCCCGGCATCAGGGGCGAGGTGCGCCTTGTGGAGAGAGCTTTTGGCATTGGGCCCTCGGCGCTGACGGAGGCCATGGGCATGCTCAACCACCATTTCGCAGCAGCCGCCTGATCGGCGCAGAGCGACAGCCTACCTCTGACTGCCGCCAATCTTTGCAACAGAGCCTCGAAAATTACTTCCTGCCAGGTGATCTCGAGGCTCAGATCGAGGCCTTTGTCGAGCACTATAATCACCAGCGCTACCACGAGAGCCTGAACAACGTGACGCCCGCCGACGCCTACTTCGGCAGGGCCGCAGCCATCATCAAACAGCGTGAAAGGATCAAGCGGCAGACCATCGAGCATCGGCGCTTGCAACACCGCAAGCTCGCCGCGTAACATCAACCCCCAGACGAGGCCCGCACTCCGCTAATTTACGCCGCAATCCGTGCCGAATGTTCTGACGACGGACAGAATGCATCGCAGGTACAGCGGGCGCCTGGCATTTTAAGGTTCACGATCAGAAAATCACCCATCGCCCGAAGGGACGTTTCGGGTGCAATAGCGGGCATGCGGTCATGGAGGCCTGCGTTTCAGGTCTCGGTGACTGTCAGCTTCCCGATTTCTACGTCATGCCTTTTCTACAGCACGGTATGGTAGAGCTGTTGCTGGAATATGCTCAGCCCGATGACGAACCGATCTGGGCTGTTTATCCACAGCGCCGACATCTTTTGCCGAAGGTTCAGCAGGTAGTCGATTGCCTTGTTCAGGAACTCGGTCCTGCGATGAATAGCCGAAAGTGACAGCAAGATGCTTGGGGATGGGCGCCTTGCTAACTGCGATTAATCACTGCCGCATGTAACCTGTGATCAACTTAACGAACTCAGTGTCACATGCCCAGCTTTACTTTGAACTAAGCATAGGGGAGTTAATGAAGTGCCGGATTGCACCCCAATGTTCCTGCCGGTTAGAATATACACTTTCTGTCCCCGATAGAAATGACATCCTTTTGAGGACAGCAGGGTTGCGTGGAACCTTCGGGATAGCGCAATGCAGACCCTGCTGATGGCGTGACGTTTGAGTTGGCGCCGTCGAGCCGGCGTCCATTGATCTTCGCGGGAGCATCCGGCATCGGATAGCCTGGGGCGCGCGGGCTGATCCTGGCGGGCAGGGGCATAGGTGTTCCGCTGCCGGTGATGCGGCGCATTCGCCTGGATCTGCTTTGCCGCCCACCTACAATGAATCGATGCCGACGACAGTTTCAGCCCGCAGAAAGTCCGACACCTGCGTACCGAATTCGGCGGGGCGCTCCACATTGGCGAGATGCGCTGTGTTCAGCATGGCGAGCCGGCAGCGGGGGATCGTGGCGGCCAATGCTTCGCTATGCGGTGGCGGCGTGGCTGGATCTTGGCTACCACCAATGATGAGGGTTTCATTCCGGATCAGCGCGATAGTGGAACGCATGTCCATGTCCCGTATGGCGGCGCAACAGCCAGCATAGCCCTGGCTATCGGTCGATTGGAGCATCGCGACTATCGGCGCGATGGCGTCGGGTGAGCTTGCCACGAAGTCGGCGGTGAACCATCGCTCAAGCGACGCCGAGGTGAGGGGCGCCATGCCGCTTTCGCGCACCAGGGCGATCCGGGCGTCCCATGCCGAAGGCGGCCCCATGAAACTTGAGGTGTTGGCCAGAACCAGCCGGCGGACCCGATGTCCTTCGCGGATGCCCAGCCATTGGCCGGTCATGCCGCCAAGCGAAAGGCCGCAAAAATCAATCGTTTCTATCTCCAGCTGGTCGAGAAGTTCGATGACGTCTCGACCCAGCCGATCGAGCGAATAGCCGCCGACGGGCGCATCCGACGCGCCGTGGCCGCGCTGATCATAGCGCAGCATTCTGAAATGGGCGCTCCAGGCGGCAAGCTGCGGTTCCCACATCTGCATGTCAGTGCCCAGGGAGTTGGACAGCAGCAGGATCGGGGCACCTTCTTTACCATCGAACCGATAGGCGATGCGGCAGCCGTCTCCCGTAATAATGAACTGCTTTTCCATCGCCTTCGCCCTATCAATTCCGTTCGTGCTTAACCGCCCCTCCCCACAGATGGGGAAGGGCGGCTTTTGTTAAGGTCGCTTGTCAGACGGCCAAGCGGCTGCGAGCGGAGAAGCTTTCATCCGTTGCCTCAGCAGACTTCTGCAACTGGAAGTCGAACGCGATATGGACGGTGTCGCCCTGACGGTTCGGGACTGGCAGCAGACCTTCGCGGGTGCCGAACGCAAAGTCGTCGGCTGCGAACGGATCGTCACCGAAATTGATCTGCGTCGTCAGCGTGCGATAGCCCGGCGCTTCTACGAAGAAATGCACGTGGGCAGGACGGTTGCCGTGACGGCCGACGGCTTTCATCAGCTGATCGGTCGCGCCGCCGGGGGGCACGCTGTAGCCATTGGGCATCTTCGAATGGAAGGAATAGCGCCCGTCCTTGCCGAGCTTGATCCGGCGGCGGTTATTGAACGGCGTCTGCTCGCGCGTGGGGTCGAAATGCGAATACCAACCCATCGAATTGGCGTGCCAGACATGCAGAATGGCATCGGTGACGGGCTCACCATTCGGGCCGGTGACGGTGCCGGACATGTACAGCGTGCCGGTATCGTCCGCGTCGTCGGAAAGGTTGACGTCACCTTCGACCAGCGGCGCGCCCGCGACATAGAGCGGCCCTTCAATGGTGCGCGGCGTGCCGCCCGACAGCCCGGCTTCCGCGTCCTTGGCATCCATGTAGAGGTCAAGGAAATGTTCCAGGCCAACGCCCGGCACGATCAGGCCGAATTCACCGGCGCCCTTCTGGAAAAAGTCTATCGCTTTCCAGAATTCGCTTTCGTTGATGTCATGCTTGACGATGACCGTCATCACCGCTTCGACGAGGTCGCGGGTAATGGCCTTGAGCCGACGGTCGCCGCCCTCCACATCGACGCCGCTGGCGCGGTCGAGAAGAGTTTGGACGGGTTGAGTCTTCACAAAATCAGTATTCATCTGATCTCTCCTGGGAATATGATTCTTAGCGATCGTCTTCATGAATCGACGAAGGATGTCGGCACAGCGGCGCCACGCGGATATCCATGAACGGAAACAGAGGCAAAGTCATCAGCAGATCGTGAAGTTCTGCATTGCTTTCGACATCGAAGATACTGACATTGGCATATTGCCCGGCAACGCGCCAGATGTGCCGCCACTTACCGGCACGCTGAAGCTCCTGAGAAAGCGCCTTTTCAGCCGCCTTCAGTTCGTCAAGCCGCGCCGGATCGTAATCCAGCGGAATATTGACATCCATTTCAACCTTGAAAAGCATTTCAACCAGCCTTTGCTGTAGGAATCGATATGGTGGCGCGGGACGCGTCGCGCCGCAGGAACGACAAGCGATCATCGTCCAGCTCCACGCCAAGGCCCGGCCCCTTGGGCACGGCCAGCGAGAAGTCCGAATAATCCAACGGCTCTTGCAGAATTTCCTCCGTCAGCAGCAAGGGGCCGAAAAGCTCCGTGCCAAAGGACAGTTGCGGGAAGGTTGCGAAGACATGGGCAGACGCGATCGTGCCGATGCCCGCTTCCAGCATGGTGCCGCCATAGAGCGCGATCCCGGCCGCGTCGGCGATCGCCTGCACCTGCTTTGCGGCGAAAAGACCGCCCGACTGCTCGATCTTCACGGCAAAGACATCGGCGGCTGCCTGGTTGGCATGATCATAAGCGGTCGTAGGGCCTTGCAGCCCTTCATCGGCCATGATCGGAATCGCCGACCGCGCGGCCAGGCGTGCCATGCCGGCGAGATTATGCCGGATAAGCGGCTGTTCAACCAGGTCGCAGCCGACTTCCGCCAGCATCGCAACGCCGGTGCGTGCCGTGGTTTCATCCCACGCCATGTTGACATCCACGCGAACGCTGGCGCGGTCGCCAAGCGCTTTCTTGATGGCGCCGACATGGGCGACATCGTCCGCCACGGGCCGCTTGCCGATCTTCAGCTTGAAGGCATTGTGCCGTCCGCTGGCGATCATCTGCTCGGCTTCTTCGATATCCTTGCCGGTGTCGCCGCTGGCGAGGGTCCAGAGGACGGGCAGGCGATCGCGGACGCGGCCGCCGAGCAGTTCGCTGACCGGCAGGCCCGCACGCTTGCCCTGCGCGTCGAGCAGCGCGGTTTCGACGGCGCATTTGGCGAAATTATTGCCGACGACATGCTTGGCGATTTGCGCCATCGCGATGGCCGGCCGGGTGGGATCGCAGGCCTGCAATATCGGGGCGATATAGGCGTCGATGTTCGTCTTTATGCTTTCGGGGCTTTCAGGGCCGTAAGCCAAGCCGCCGATCGTCGTTGCCTCGCCCGTGCCGACGATGCCGTCGGAACAGTGGACGCGCACGATGCAAAGCGTCTGCCTGTGCATCGTCGCCATTGCCAGCACGTGCGGCCGGATAGTGGGTACGTCGACGATGAACGTGTCGACGCGATCAATTGTCACCATTGTCGGGTACCTTTCCATGAATGAAATAGCGGGTTGAACGGGATTCCAGAAAGACTTAGTCCGCATCCTATGATACCGGAGTAGTATAGTATGGAACTGCGCCACCTTCGATCGTTCATGGCCGTCGCGGCCGAGCAGAATTTCACCCGAGCCGCAGACCGCCTTGGTATCGCGCAGCCGCCGCTGAGCCGGCATATCAAGGAACTGGAGCAGGACCTGGGCGTGGCGCTGTTCGACCGGGGTAGCCGGCCGGTGCGCCTGACCGAGGCGGGCCGCATCCTGCATCAACAGGCAGCGCAGATATTGGCGAGCATCGACCAGATCCCCAAGACCATGCAGCAATATGCGTCCGCGCAGCAGCCGCGCTTCGTCATGGGCGTGGTGGGATCCATCATGCACGGCGCGCTGGCCGAGATGGTGCGGCGGTTCCGCGCCCATGCGGCGGACACGGACGTCGAGCTGGTGGAGATGACGACGATCCAGCAGGTCGCGGCGCTGAAGGCGGGCCGGATCGACGCCGGCCTTGGCCGCGTGCGCGTGGACGACCCGGCGATCCGCCGCGAGATATTGTTCCAGGAACCGCTGGTGGCGGCGCTTTCGCCCACCGACTTGCCGGCGCAGCCGGACACCGAGGTCAGCCTGGAGGCGCTGGCCGCCGGCACGCTGATCATCTACCCCAGCCAGCCGCGCCCCAGCTATGCCGACCAGCTGCTGACGATCATGCGCGACCATGGATGCAACCCCCGCCGGATCATCGAAGTGCGCGAAGTGCAGACCGCGCTGGGCCTGGTCGCCGCCCAGTCGGGCCGCGCCATCGTCCCGGCGTCGATGCAGAACATCCAGCGCGCGGACATATGCTATGTGCCGATAGCCGAGCGGCCAACATCGCCGATCATATTGAGCCAGCGCCACGCCGATACGACCGACCGCGCGGTGCTGATCCGGGATATCGGCCATGCGATCTTCAGGGAGATCGAGGCCGAGACGGCGCGATCCTGAGGATCAGGCCGGGCGCAGCAGCCCGGCGGTACGTCGCAGCGCCGGCAGCAGGCGCGCCTGCACATCGTCCATCGACACGCGCGCCGCCGACATGCCGACGTTCAGCGCCGCCATCACCCTGCCCCGGTCGATCACCGGAACCGCGATGGAGCGTAGCCCCAGTTCCAGTTCCTGATCGACCAGCGCGTAACCGTCCGCCGCCGCCCGCCTGATCGTCACCAGCAACCGGGGAATGTCGACGATGGTATGCGGCGTCAGCGCGCGCACCTGCGTCCGGGCGAAATAGGCGTCCTGCTCTTCATGCGATCGCCCGGCCAACAGCACCCGGCCCATGGAGGTGGGATAGAGTGGCAGGGTACTGCCGACCTTCAGCCCCACCGCCATGATGCGGGACGCTTCGGACCGCGCCACATAGCAGAGGGCGTCATCCTCCATCACGCCCAACGAACAGGATTCCCCCAGTTCATCGCGCAGCGAATCGAGCAGCGGCTGGGCGCGCACGGCAAAGGCGGTCAGCGAGAGGTAGGGATGGCCGAGCGCCGTCGTCTTGCGCCGCACCGAATAGCCGCGCAGATCATGGCCGACATAGCCAAGCTGATGCAGGGTATAGAGGCACCGCCGCACCGCCGCGCGGCTGAACCCCAGCGCCCGGCTGGCTTCGGCGATGGACACCGGCCGTTCACGTTGCGCCACATATTGCAGCACGGCGAGGCCACGGGCGAGTGAGGCCATATATTCGGGATCACCCGGCCTTTCGATGTCGCGCGGCGCTTCCACGGCAGCTCCAAAAATAACCGATTATCGGACAGGACGCCGATTATCGGTTGACTCAGGCGCGCGCAACCTCTGTTTCGCGCGGGAGCATCCGCACGGAGTTGAAGAGCGTGATTGACAAGAGCATGAGTTCCGCCGCGGCGGCCGTGGCCGACATTCGGGACGGCGCATCGGTAATGATCGGCGGCTTTGGCACGGCAGGCATGCCCGACGAACTGATCGACGCGCTGATCGCGCGCGGCGTCGGCAACCTGACCATCATCAACAACAATGCCGGCAATGGCGAAACCGGCGTCGCCGCGCTGATCAAGGCCGGGCGCGTGCGCAAGATCATCTGTTCCTTCCCGCGCCAGTCGGATTCGCACCATTTCGACGCGCGCTACCGCGCTGGCGAAATCGAGCTGGAACTGGTGCCGCAGGGCAATCTGGCCGCGCGCATCCAGGCCGCCGGCGCCGGGCTGGGCGCGATCTTCACGCCGACCGGATACGGCACGTTGCTGGCAGAGGGCAAGGAAACCCGCGAGATCGACGGCAAGCAATATGTGCTGGAACATCCCATCCAGGCCGATTTCGCGCTGATCAAGGCGCATCGCGGCGACCGCTGGGGCAACCTGACCTACCGCAAGACCGCCCGCAATTTCGGCCCGATCATGGCGATGGCGGCGAAGTGCACGATCGCGCAGGTGGCGCAGATCGTACCGCTGGGCGGCATCGACCCGGAAATCGTCGTGACACCGGGCATCTTCGTCCAGCGCGTGGTCGAAATCGCGCCCGCCAACGCCACAGCTTCGGCCTGATCAGGAGCCTGCACCCCATGCAACGTCTGAACCGTGAACAAATGGCCGCCCGCGTGGCGAAGGACATTCCTGAAGGCGCCTATGTCAATCTGGGCATCGGCCTGCCCACGATGGTCGCCAATTACCTGCCCACCGACAAGGACATCTTCCTTCAGAGCGAAAATGGCCTGCTGGGCATGGGCCCCGCCCCGGCGAAGGGCGAAGAGGATTGGGAACTGATCAACGCGGGCAAGCAGGCGGTGACGCTGCTGACCGGCGGCTGCTTTTTCCACCATGCCGACAGTTTCGCGATGATGCGCGGCGGCCATCTGGACATCTGCGTGCTGGGTGCCTTCCAGGTGTCGGTGAATGGCGACCTGGCGAACTGGCACACGGGTGAACCGGGCGCGATCCCGGCCGTGGGCGGCGCGATGGACCTGGCGATCGGCGCCAAGCAGACCTTCGTCATGATGGAATTGCTGACCAAGCAGGGCCAGAGCAAGCTGGTCGAAAGCTGCACTTACCCGCTGACGGGCCTCGCCTGTGTGTCGCGCGTCTATACCGACCTCGCCGTGTTCGAAGTCGGCGCGGCGGGCGCGAGCGTGGTGGAAATGGTGGACGGCCTGTCGCTGGATGAATTGCAGGGGCTGGCCGGCGTGCCGCTGCGCGCGGCTGAGGGAGCGCGTAACTGATGGCCGAAGCCTTTATCTGCGACGCCGTCCGCACGCCGATCGGCCGTTATGGCGGCATATTGGCCGGCATCCGGGCGGATGATCTGGGCGCGCTGCCGATGAAGGCGCTGATCGAGCGCAATCCGGGGCTGGACCCGGCGGTGATCGACGAGGTCTTCTACGGCTGCGCCAACCAGTCGGGCGAGGATAATCGCAACGTCGCGCGGATGAGCCTGTTGCTGGCGGGCCTGCCGCATGGGGTGGCGGGCGTGACGCTGAACCGGCTGTGCGCGTCCGGGCTGGAATCGGTGGGCGCCGCCGCGCGCGCGATCCGCACGGGCGAGATGGGCGTCGCTATCGCCGGCGGCGTGGAAAACATGACCCGCGCGCCCTTCGTGGTGGGCAAGGCGGGCAGCGCCTATGGCCGCGCCCAGCAGATGGAAGACACGACCATGGGCTGGCGCTTCGTCAACCCGGCGCTCGACGCGCTCTATGGCACCGAAACGATGCCGCGCACGGCGGAAAATGTGGCGCACGACCATGGCATCAGCCGCAAGGATCAGGACGCTTTCGCGCTGCGCAGCCAGCAGCGCGCCGTCGCCGCGCAACAGAACGGCTTTTTCGACGAAGAGATCATCACCGTCGTCACGCCCGGTCGCAAGCGGGGCGAGACGGTGGAGGTCCGCACCGACGAGCATCCCCGCGCCGACACGACGATCGAGGGGCTGGGCAAGTTGAAGCCGCTGTTCGGGCCCGAGGGCACCGTCACCGCCGGCAACGCGTCGGGCATCAATGATGGCGCGGCGGCGATGATCATCGCCAGCGAGGCGGCGGCCAAGGCCCATGGCCTGACGCCCCGCGCGCGCATCCTGGGCATGGCGTCGGCCGGCGTCGAACCCCGCGTGATGGGTATCGGCCCCATCCCCGCCACGCAAAAGCTGATGGCGCATCTGGGCCTGACGATCGGCGATTTCGACGCAGTCGAACTGAACGAAGCCTTTGCCAGCCAGTCGCTGGCGGTCGTGCGGCAGCTGGGCCTGGCCGACGATGCGGACCATGTGAACCCCAATGGCGGCGCCATCGCGCTGGGCCATCCGCTGGGCATGTCAGGCGCACGGTTGGCGATGACGCTGGTGCATCAGCTGGAAAAGAGCGGCGGCAGGCGCGGACTGGCGACGCTGTGCATCGGCGTCGGCATGGGGCTGGCGTTGGCGGTCGAGCGGGTCTGACGTGCGCCCCGCCCCTCGCTTGTCCCATCGAAAGGCATAGGCTATTGTCCACAGTGAGGACTTATCCTTATGACCCAGCGAGGGCCGAGGCGTCAGGCATGTCTGAACTTCAAATGATGGCCGGTTCACCAGGCAAGAGCTGGCGCCTGTTTGAGTCTTCGGACGTCGATGAAACGCGCGAGAAGGCTCTGTTGCAAAGATTGGCGGCAGTCAGAGGTAGGCTGTCGCTCTGCGCCGATCAGGCGGCTGCTGCGAAATGGTGGTTGAGCATGCCCATGGCCTCCGTCAGCGCCGAGGGCCCAATGCCAAAAGCTCTCTCCACAAGGCGCACCTCGCCCCTGATGCCGGGCTGCAGGCACCAGGGGCGAGCCTGTCCTTTGCGCAGGGCTCGCATGACTTCGAATCCCTTGATCGTGGCATAGGCCGTGGGGATCGATTTGAAACCGCGCACCGGCTTGATCAGTATCTTGAGCTTTCCGTGATCGGCCTCGATCACGTTATTGAGATACTTCACCTGCCGGTGGGCCGTCTCCCGGTCCAGCTTTCCTTCGCGCTTCAATTCGGTGATCGCTGCACCATAGCTCGGCGCTTTGTCGGTATTGAGCGTGGCAGGCTTTTCCCAGTGCTTCAGGCCTCGCAGGGCCTTGCCCAGGAACCGCTTCGCTGCCTTGGCGCTGCGGGTCGGCGACAGGTAGAAATCGATCGTGTCGCCCCGCTTGTCGACTGCCCGGTACAGGTAGGTCCACTTGCCCCGCACCTTGACGTAGGTTTCATCCAGGCGCCAGCTCGGATCAAAGCCACGCCGCCAGAACCAGCGCAGCCGCTTCTCCATCTCCGGGGCGTAGCACTGGACCCAGCGATAGATCGTCGTATGGTCGACCGAAATGCCGCGTTCCGCCAGCATTTCCTCAAGGTCGCGATAGCTGATCGGATAGCGACAATACCAGCGCACCGCCCACAGGATCACATCACCCTGGAAATGGCGCCACTTGAAATCCGTCATCGTTCCGTCCGTCCAATCTCCGCCAAGCATGCTCAAGCTTCACGATTTTTGCAACAGAGCCAAGCATGCGACCTCCACGGTGCGCGCTGGCTCTTTGATCTTGGCTCCGGCTGAGGGCGGCCTGGAGACAAGTCGGCGCGCGTAGCGGCGCAAGATGAGATCGGGGATGTCTGCCAGGTGCTTATGAACGTCCAGCGTGTAAAGCAGGTCGATGCGCTCCAGTACCTCGCTGATTTGGCGGGTTGAGTGTTTCGCCGGTGCAGCCCATAGCCAACTCTGCTGGGTTTGTCCATCTGGGCGCAGCTCTGAAACTGAGGCTCGCCAGCGATCAAGTGTTGCTGGATCAACGCTGGCGGCGATGGCGGTGCCTGTTTCAACTTCAAGCTGGGCAAGTGCCGCCGCAATCAGTGTCCGAATTGCCCGCTCGTGCACGATCACCAGCTTGTTCTTGTACAGCCATTGACGCGCCCGCACGAGTAGCTGATCGCGGTCGGCGCAGCGCGCCACTTCGTCGCGCAGTTCACGTACCAGTGAGCGGCGCTGGTGCTCGCTCATCCACTGGAATCCAAGGACCGTGCAGGCTACTTGTTGGTGATCGAATAGCGTGCGCCCGCGTTCATACATGGCTCTCAGCGAGGCGACTTCTGGTGCTGCAATGCCAAGCTCGTTGCCAAGGTGGCGCCACAAGGCTACTGGAATTACCCGAAAGGCACCGAGCAAACGCCCACTCATGCGCAGGAAACCAATATGGAGCGCCAGACCAAGCTTGTGGGAATCACCTCGGCGTGCATTGATTGCGTCGCGCTCGGCACCATCGAAGGTGAAAAATGCCTTCATCTCGAAGTCGCTGATATCGCGGGGGAGCCCACGCATCCCCAAAAACGTTGTGTGCCAACCCTGCATCGTGAACCTCAAAAGTGGGAGGCCACCATACCCGTTTACAAAGCGAACAGGAAAGTCAATGAAATCAACGGTCTACCCAGACCACCCCCGCGCCAGTGCTAGCTTTGCGTACCGTCACTTATTGCACTGAAAACGAGGAGACCCCGAAAAAGGCCATCGTCCAGGTCGAGCATGACGGCCGCCCGGCCCGCATCATCCTGAATCGCCGGCCGCCGGCCGAGGGCTTCGCCTGGTTGAAGTACGAAGATGACGGCCAGGAGTTCGAGGCCAATCTTGCCCAGGTGAAACTGGTGGCCTTGCTCGAAGGCTAGACGCACCGACACCCGGCACCAACCCCACCCACCCCGCCCCGCCCCGGCGGGGTTTTTTTTGCCTGAACGCTGGCCAACACGCGCCAGGCCGGGCGCTTTAGCCGCTAAAAAGTTTAGCTAAAACGCTTGGCAGGTAAGAATAAGAAGAATATTATTATTCTTACCAACTACCAAGAGGGCGACACAATGGAGCTGACCAAGGAAACCCGCGACCGCATCTATGCTGCCGCCGATGCATTAGCAGCGGCATGAAGGAGTGGAGGCGAGCGCAGACCGCCCAGGCGGCCCCGGTAGCCGTCCAGGTGCCCGAGGCCGTGTCGGCCGCCGGCGGCCAGGCGGTGGCCGTGTTGTGGCAGCAGGCCCAGGAGCTGGCGAATACTTCTTCGACCCGAGCGGTAACCGCAACGAGACCTTCGCCGGCCTTGGCTATCTGGCGCAGCGCGACCGGCCCGTCACCACCTGGTCGGAAGACAAGCTTGGCAGCGGAATTTTCTATCACACGGGTGAGTTGGTGGCCTCGTTCACCGACGTCTACACCTGACCCGCCGTCGCGCAGAACCACAAGCATTCCACAAGATCTTCCAACAGGAACAAGACAATGAATACGGTCGAAAGGACGACGGGGAACTTGATCGCTTCAGCATTGGTTTGCTGCGCGGTCGTCTTCCAACCCACTGCAAACGCGGCGGATGCGAACGCCAACCTCGAGCCCAATCGCGACCAGCCGATGATCAACCCGGCGGCTAGCGCGCAACAGGCAACGACGATCACGCTTCTCGGGACGAAGGGCGGCCCGCCGGAAGACCCGAGTGGCAGGCGTGCGCAGTCCTCGACGCTGCTCACCGTCAATGGTGTGCACTATCTGATCGATGCTGGCGATGGTGTGGTGCCCAGGCTCATCAAAGCTGGCGTGCCGCCCTATACCGTCAGAAAGGTGTTTCTGACTCACCGCCACTTGGACCACACGGCGGGATTGACGGCGTTCATGTCGCAAAGTTGGTTCAACGGGTGGTTCTTTCACGACAAGTACTACATGGACAGGAGCACGACGAAGCCGTTTGTCGAAATCTACGGACCGCCGGACACCTCAACTCTCTTCGAGGGTTCGATGAAGTTCCTGAGCGTCTCGGCGCGGGATACCGACGCGACCGCTTTCGGGACGATGAAATTGCCGCCGGAGGTGTTCTCTGTGCGAACGATCGAAAAGCCCGGAGTGTTCTTCGATGATGGCACCGTGAAGGTGACCGCCATTGAGAACACGCATTTCGGAATTCCGATGCCGGGCCCCATTGCGAAGAACGGCGACTTCTCCTTTGCATATCGATTCGATACGCCGAGCGGTTCGGTGGTCTTTACCGGCGACAGCGGTCCGAGCGAGAACATCACGAAATTGGCGGAAGGAGCCGATGTTCTCGTCAGCGAGGTGCTCGATTTCAAGCTCCTGACGACCGAGTCCCGGGAGGGCGTTGGAATCACCAAGGCACCCAACCCGGAACAAATCAGATTCCGCATGGAACAGCAGCATTTGTCTCCCGAAGAGGTTGGGAAGATGGCTGCCAAAGCCCATGTGAAGCTCGTGATCCTGTCTCACGTGGTCCCGGGAGATGTGTCGCCGAAGTACTTCGTCGAGTTCGTCGCGGCGGTCAAGAAGTATTTTTCCGGGCCGGTCATCCTGGGGCAGGACCTATTCCAGTACTCGATGGTCAAGCAATGAGTGACCGTTCGGGGTGTCCGTCATGAAGCATTTCCTCAACTACCGGGCAGCCCACAGATGCACCACCAAGCCGCCACTGAAACCCATCTGCCGAGAACAACAATGAACCTTCGCCACCCTGCCCCCATTGCGCTCGTTCTGAGCAGCCTGCTGTCCCTCGCAGCCTGTAGCACCACGAGCAAAGCCCCTCCTACCGACCCTGCCAGTATCGGTGAGGCCTCGCTGCACCACGGCCTGATGCGCGGCTACCTGCCCATAGAGAACCTGCCCGACAGCCTGGCGCTGCTGCCAGCGCCGCCGCAGCCAGGCACCCCGACCTTTGATACCGACGAACTGGCCTTTACCAGCACCCGCGTCCTGCTCGACCAGCCGCGTGGCGACCTGGCTCGCAGTGATGCGCGCCTGAAGTTCCCGCAGGCGACGGAAGCCTTCCACTGCGCAGCCGGCATTCCCCTCAACAGCGATGCGACGCCACACCTGGAAACCCTGTTGCGCCGCGTCATGACCGATTCGGCCCTCTCGACCTTCAAGGCCAAGGATCACTACAACCGCACCCGTCCCTTTGTTTATAACAAGCAGGCCAGCTGTACGCCGGAAGAAGAAGCGTCACTGGCCAAGAACGGCTCCTACCCCTCCGGCCATGCCGCCCTGGGCTGGGCCTGGGGCCTGGTGCTGGCCGAGCTGATGCCCAACCGTGCCGACGCGCTCTTCCAGCGCGCCTACGACTACGGCCAGAGCCGGGTCGTGTGCGGCGTGCACTGGCAAAGCGATGTGGACGCCGGCCGCCTGATGGGCGCTGCCTCCGTGGCCACCCTGCATACAGACCCGACCTTCCTGGCGCAGATGGCGCTTGCCAAGCAAGAAATTGCGGCGCTGGAAAGCCAGGGCACGGCCACGCCAGCGAATTGCAGCACGGCAAGGTCAGGCCAGTAAGCCTTCGCATCGTTCCGCCCTTTTCCTGCAACCACCCCGAGAGACGCTCAATGACGACCCCGCTTGCCGCAGAAATCATCGTGACACAGCCCATGCTGCGCGCCACGGCGATACTGGCCATGATCGACGCCGCGCAAGGCCAGGCTGAAGCCCTGGGCCTGGCGATCAATATGGTTCATCGCGCCTTTCCGGGGAAGGCGGCCTTGATCTTCAGGAAGAAATAGGCTGAATCCCGGAACCCGTAGGCCATACGCTTGATGACCTTAATGCGGTTGTTGACGCCCTCGAGAATGCTGGTGTTCAAGGGAAAGATGGCTGAGGCGAGGATGCCACGCAGGTACTTTCGCAGTCGCTTTGCAAAGGCGATCGCCGGCGCGATGCCGCTTTCGATCGCCAGGCGGTACCAGTCTTTCCATCTTCGGGCGCCGTCTCTGACCGATGGCGCAAACCAGATTTCCTTGATGGCGGTCTTCAGCAGATAGACGGTAGCCAGCGGTGCGTTGGCCGCCAGCAGTTCCTCGAGCTTGACCGCCTGCTCGTTGCCCAGGTTGTCGCGGTTGCGCAGCAGCAACCAGCGCGAGCGCTTGATGACCTGACGTTGTGCGGGCGCACTGCGCAAGGCATTGGCCTGATCGACGCGCACCCGGTCGACGACCTCCCGACCAAAGCGGGCGACGACATGGAACAAGTCATAGACGACTTCGGCGTTCGGGCAATGGGCGCGCACCTCCAGATCGAAGGCGGTGTTCATGTCCATTGCGACCGCCTCGATGTGCTGACAGCCCTCTTTGCCCAGCAATTCGAAGAAGGGCCGGATCGCCTCGCGGCTGTTGCCTTCGCCGACCCACAACACGCGCATACGTTCGGCATCCATGATCACCGTCGCGTAGCGGTGCCCCTTGTGCAGCGCGAACTCGTCCATCACCAACCGACGCACGCCCTGCGCATCGAAAGCGCCATACCGGGTCTGCAGACGCCGATGGTCGATGCGCTTGATGGTGTGCCAGTGCAAGCCCGTGAGTTGGGCGACGTGGGCGATCGGCAGGATCAGCACCAGCGCCTCGATCCAGGCGCGTAATCGGTGTGTGATGCGCTCACCCGTGTCGAGCCAGCTCAGGCGCTCGGCCGCCCGTGCGCCACACTGGTAACAGTCGAGGCGGCGAATCGGCACATCCAGCCAGACGCGTCGATCGAACCAGTCTCGATCGCGCACCCGGCGTCGCCGGCGCTCGTGGAGCAGAACACAGTCGCTACCGCAGCGCCCACATCGCCGGCGGTGTGAGGGGTCTTCAGAGAGGGTGAGAAGCAGCGAACCGTCGGCTCGCTCCTGGCATGAATCGACGAGGCGGCCTTCCCAGAAGACCACGCCCAACATAGCATCGCACATGACGGGGAAGAGGAAGGGGATCGGTTTGTTTGGCGACTGCCAATCTACCAACCTCCGAACCGTCAACCACTACTTCCCCCAGATCGCGCGAAGAACCATCAATATCGCAGTCGTGGATCACGCCGGCATCCTGGTCGGATTCATCCGCCAGCCCGGCGCCCCGCTGCACTCCATAGACATCGCCATCGACAAGGCCTACACCGCTGCCAGCTTCGGATTGGCAACCGGTAAGTGGCCCGACGCCCTGCAGGCGCACTCCCCCGCCGTGCAAGACGGGCTGCTGCGCAGGCCGCGCTTCGTGGCCTTCGGCGGCGGGCTGCCCATCGAGATCGACGGTCAGCGCCTGGGCGGCATTGGCGTCTCCGGCGGCAGCGAAGCCCAGGACGAACTCATAGCCGGGGCCGGGCTCGCCGCGCTGGCCTCGAACGACTAACCCCCTTTTGCGGCGCAGCCGCAGCAAAAAAGCAAAAGGAATATCAGCCATGACCCAGAAACAGATTCTCAATTTCATCGACGGCCAATATGTGGCGACCCAGAAACAGTTCGCCAAGCACTCGCCCATGGATCACAGCGTCATTGCGCAGGTGCATGAAGCCGGCAAGGCCGAAGTCGATCGCGCTGTGGCCGCTGCCCGCGCCGCGCTGGACGGCCCCTGGGCACGGATGACGGTGGCCGAGCGCGTCGAGCGCCTGTATGCCGTGGCCGATGGCATCAACCGCCGCTTCGACGAGTTCCTGGCGGCCGAGTGCGCCGATACCGGCAAGCCGCGCAGCATCGCCAGCCACATCGACATCCCTCGTGGCGCGGCCAACTTCAAGATCTTCGCCGACGTCATCAAGAATGTGCCGACCGAGTTCTTTGAAATGCAGACGCCGGACGGCCGTGGCGCGATCAACTACGGCTACCGTGGCCCGGTGGGTGTGGTCGGGGTGATCTGCCCGTGGAACCTGCCGCTGCTGCTGATGACCTGGAAAGTCGGCCCGGCGCTGGCCTGCGGCAACACCGTCGTGGTCAAGCCCTCGGAAGAAACCCCCGCCACCGCCACGCTGCTCGGCGAGGTGATGAAGGCGGTGGGCATTCCCGACGGCGTCTACAACGTCGTGCATGGATTCGGGCCGAACTCGGCCGGTGAATTCCTGACCCGCCACAAGGATGTGGACGGCATCACCTTCACCGGCGAAACACGCACCGGCGAGGCCATCATGGCCGCGGCCGCGAAAGGTGTGCGGCCGGTGAGCTTCGAGCTCGGCGGCAAGAACGCCGGCATCGTGTTCGCCGATGCCGATTTCGACAAGGCCGTCGCCGGCATCACCCGCAGCACTTTCGAGAACTGCGGGCAGGTGTGCCTCGGCACCGAGCGTGTCTACGTGCAGCGGCCGATCTTCGACAAGTTCGTCGCCGCGCTGAAGGGGGTCGCCTCAGAAAACGGAAAATAAAGCACGCTAAGCAGGTTGCAACGGCCGCAGCGGCCTGAACTTGCCCGCGCCGATCTTGGCGCTGCTGCGCCAGAGGTAATCGCCGGTGAGGTTGATGTGCTCCCAACCGAGCGGCGACAGGTACTGCAACAGCGCGTCATCAACGGCATGGCCGTTGCCACGCAGCGCGTGCGCAGCCCGTTCCAGATAGACCGTGTTCCACAACACGACGGCAGCCGTTACCAGATTGAGGCCGCTAGCCCGGTAGCGCTGCTGCTCGAAACTGCGGTCGCGGATTTCACCCAGGCGGTTGAAAAACACTGCCCTGGCCAGCGCATTGCGCGCCTCGCCCTTGTTCAGGCCGGCATGCACGCGGCGGCGCAGTTCCACGCTTTGCAGCCAGTCCAGGATGAACAGCGTGCGCTCGATGCGGCCCAGCTCGCGGAGCGCCACGGCCAGGCCGTTCTGGCGTGGGTAGCTGCCGAGCTTTCGGAGCATCAGGGAGGCCGTCACCGTGCCCTGCTTGATCGAGGTGGCCAGCCGCAGGATTTCGTCCCAATGGGCGCGGACGTGCTTGATGTTGAGGGCTCTGTTGCAAAAATCGTGAAGCTTGAGCATGCTTGGCGGAGATTGGACGGACGGAACGATGACGGATTTCAAGTGGCGCCATTTCCAGGGTGATGTGATCCTGTGGGCGGTGCGCTGGTATTGTCGCTATCCGATCAGCTATCGCGACCTTGAGGAAATGCTGGCGGAACGCGGCATTTCGGTCGACCATACGACGATCTATCGCTGGGTCCAGTGCTACGCCCCGGAGATGGAGAAGCGGCTGCGCTGGTTCTGGCGGCGTGGCTTTGATCCGAGCTGGCGCCTGGATGAAACCTACGTCAAGGTGCGGGGCAAGTGGACCTACCTGTACCGGGCAGTCGACAAGCGGGGCGACACGATCGATTTCTACCTGTCGCCGACCCGCAGCGCCAAGGCAGCGAAGCGGTTCCTGGGCAAGGCCCTGCGAGGCCTGAAGCACTGGGAAAAGCCTGCCACGCTCAATACGGCTCTGTTGCAAAAATCGTGAAGCTTGAGCATGCTTGGCGGAGATTGGACGGACGGAACGATGACGGATTTCAAGTGGCGCCATTTCCAGGGTGATGTGATCCTGTGGGCGGTGCGCTGGTATTGTCGCTATCCGATCAGCTATCGCGACCTTGAGGAAATGCTGGCGGAACGCGGCATTTCGGTCGACCATACGACGATCTATCGCTGGGTCCAGTGCTACGCCCCGGAGATGGAGAAGCGGCTGCGCTGGTTCTGGCGGCGTGGCTTTGATCCGAGCTGGCGCCTGGATGAAACCTACGTCAAGGTGCGGGGCAAGTGGACCTACCTGTACCGGGCAGTCGACAAGCGGGGCGACACGATCGATTTCTACCTGTCGCCGACCCGCAGCGCCAAGGCAGCGAAGCGGTTCCTGGGCAAGGCCCTGCGAGGCCTGAAGCACTGGGAAAAGCCTGCCACGCTCAATACCGACAAAGCTATGGTGCAGCGATCACCGAATTGAAGCGCGAAGGAAAGCTGGACCGGGAGACGGCCCACCGGCAGGTGAAGTATCTCAATAACGTGATCGAGGCCGATCACGGAAAGCTCAAGATACTGATCAAGCCGGTGCGCGGTTTCAAATCGATCCCCACGGCCTATGCCACGATCAAGGGATTCGAAGTCATGCGAGCCCTGCGCAAAGGACAGGCTCGCCCCTGGTGCCTGCAGCCCGGCATCAGGGGCGAGGTGCGCCTTGTGGAGAGAGCTTTTGGCATTGGGCCCTCGGCGCTGACGGAGGCCATGGGCATGCTCAACCACCATTTCGCAGCAGCCGCCTGATCGGCGCAGAGCGACAGCCTACCTCTGACTGCCGCCAATCTTTGCAACAGAGCCTCGAAAATTACTTCCTGCCCGGTGACCTTGAGGCCCAGATCGAAGCCTTCGTCGAGCATTATAACCACCGACGTTACCACGAGAGCCTGAACAACGTGACGCCCGCCGACGCCTACTTCGGCAGGGCCGATGCCATCATCAAACAGCGCGAAAGGATCAAACGGAAGACCATCGAACATCGCCGCTTGCTCCACCGCAAGATCGCCGCTTAATATCAACCCCAGGACGAGGCCCGCACTCCGCTAATTTACGCCGCGAGTTGTGCCAAATGTTCTGACGACGGACAACCTGAAAGGTTTTTCCATCTCGGGTTCCGCTCTGGGAGGAGACAATGGAATTCCGCCAGCTCAGGTATTTCCTTGCTGTGGCAGAAGAACTTCACTTCGGGCGCGCCGCGACGCGGCTGGACATGGCGCAACCGCCACTGTCGCGCCAGATCGCCTCGCTGGAAGAGTCTCTGGGCGTGCAGCTATTCGACCGCAGCCGTAGCCAGATCCGCCTGACGCAGGCAGGAGTCGTGTTGCAGGATCACGCGCGGCAGATCCTCGACCGGATGGATACGGCGCAGCGCGAGACGCGGCTGGTTGGCGCAGGCGGCGCGGGTCGGTTGCGGATCGCCTTCGTCGGTTCCGCGTCGCACGGGCTTCTGCCCATGCTGATCAAGTCGTTCCGGTCGGTCTATCCGGAGGTGGAACTGGCGCTGTCCGCGCTGAACAATGCCGAGCTGCACCGGGCCCTGATCACGCGGGAGATCGACATCGCCGTTGCCCGCCCCGAACTCAAGGACGAGGAGTTCCGCCAGCAGCTTCTGTGTCGCGAGAAGCTGATCCTGGCGCTGCCCGACAGCTCTCCGCTGGTCGCGGAAGACAACATCACCTTCGCCGACCTGAGCGGCCAGACCTTCGTGCTCTATCCTCGCCGCCCGCGCCCGAGCTATGCCGATGTCGTGCTCGATATTTGCGAGCGAGAGGGGGTGAAGCCCGGCGGCCTCGAGCTGACGCAGGATTTTCAAAGCGCAATCTCGCTGGTCTCGGTCGGCGTGGGGCTGTCGGTCGTGCCCGAATCCGTCAGCCGGACGACGCGACCTGGGGTCATCTATCGCCCCTATGTCGGCCACAACCCTGGAACCGCTTTGACGGTCCATTCCCGGTTGGACAACCGCGCCCCGCAGGTGCTGAACTTCATGGAGATCACCCGAAAATTCACCAGGACGGCGCAAGCCGCAGTCACTCGGGCCGAATAGCGCGGCACAGCGCCTGAACCCGCTATTCCCCGTCTGCGGATTCGCGGATGATCAGGGATCCCTGCGTCGATGGCCCAGGCGGTCAGAGATCCGCTGCGCCGCATCGACGGTGATAGTACGGAAAGCGCGCGGCTGGCGCGCATGGCGGCTGGCCGGAACCGTCATCGACAGCACCGCGACCGCGCGTCCGACGTGGTCCCGAATCTGTGCCGCGAGGCAGACCAGATCGTCATCATCGCCAATTGGGCCGCTGTCGAACCCCTCGGCCGCCAGTGCGGCCAGTTCGTCGCGCAAACGTTCCGGGGCGTCGATGGGACCACCGGGGCGGGCATGCTCGTCCAGCCAGTCGTCAAGCCGCATGGGGCTGAAGGCAGCCAGATGCAGTCTGCCGGGCGGCGCCTTGTGCAGCGGCAGATGCGGGCCGATCACCCCGGACGACACCCGCAGGGGCCGGGTGCCGTCGATGGCGTCGACCAGCAGCAGACGGTCGTGATCGTGCATCGTGAGGTGCAGCGTCTCGCCATGATCGGCGGAAAGCTGGGCCATCACCGGCCGCGCCACCTCGACCAGATCGAAACTGTCCTCCAGCGCGTGGTAGAGCGTCGCCACCAGCGGGCCGAGCCGATAGCGCCCCCGCTCGACCTTGCGCAGAAGGCCGATCCCCGCCAGCCCATCCACCAGATCGTGGGTGCCGCTAATGGAATTGCCGATGGCCCGCGACAGGGCCGTGACGCTGTGTTCCGACTGCGTGGCGGAAAAGCAGCGCAGTACTTCGCCGATCTTGCGGATTGTCTTCATCGAGTGCTCCCTCGTCCTGCCGATCCCGCTGTGTTTTCCGGCAATGCCGGAAAAATGACAGGTATTACGCGATACCTTTCGGTGCGCACGCGTCGATGTCAGTCTTCACGTCGAGGAGCGTCAGGCAATCTGCCGCAGGGGAGGAAGACATGAAAGATCAAACCACCGCCACCCAGGCACCGTATACCGGTGCCGAATTTCTGGACAGCATCCGCGATGGGCGCGAGATCTACATCCACGGCGAGCGGGTAAAGGACGTCACCAGCCATCCGGCTTTTCGCAACTCGGCCCGTATGGTCGCGCGCTGGTACGACCGGCTGAATGCGGAGAAGGCTACAATCGGCCGACCGACCGACACAGGCTCGGGCGGGTGGACGCATCCCTTCTTCAAGGGAACCAAGACCGCCGAGGAACTTGTGGCTGGCCGCGATGCCATCGCCGCCACCCAGCGGGTGGCGAATGGCTGGATGGGCCGCTCGCCCGACTACAAGGCCGCCTTCCTGGGCACGCTGGGGGCCAATGCGAGCTTCTACGGCGAATATGCCGGCAATGCGAAGACCTGGTATGACCGCACGCAGGAGCGGCTGGACTACTGGAACCACGCCATCGTTAACCCGCCGATCGACCGCCACCTGCCCGTCGAGGAGACCGGCGACGTCTACATGCAGGTGGAGAAGGAAACCGATGCCGGCCTGATCGTCTCGGGTGCCAAGGTGGTTGCCACCGGCTCGGCCCTGACGCACTATAATTTCATCGCCCACTACGGAATCCCGATCAAGGAGAAGAAGTTTGCCCTGACCTTCACGGCTCCGATGGACAGCGCCGGCGTCAAGCTGATCAGCCGCGCTTCCTACGAGCTGAACGCGGCGGTCATGGGCACGCCCTTCGACTATCCGCTCTCCAGCCGGATGGATGAGAACGACGCGATCCTCGTGTTCGACAAGGTGCTGGTGCCCTGGGAGAACATCTTCATCTATGGCGACATCGAGAAGATCAACGCCTTCTTCCCCGCCTCGGGCTTCGTGCCGCGTTTCACGCTGCACGGTACCACGCGGCTGGCGGTGAAACTCGATTTCATCTCCGCCCTCTTTTCCATGGCGCTGGAGGCGACCGGCTCGGGCGCCTTCCGCGGCCCGCAGACCGCCGTGGGCGAGGTGCTGGGCTGGCGCAACCTGTTCTGGGGCCTGTCGGACGCGATGGTGAAGAGCCCGGTCCCGTGGCAGGGAACCGATGGCTACGTTCTGCCCAACATGAACTACGGCCTTGCCTATCGCATCTTCGCACCGATGGCCTACAGCCGGATCAAGGAACTGATCGAGCGCCATGTCGCCTCGGGGCTGATCTACCTGCCGTCCTCGTCGCTCGACTTCGCTTCGGATGCGGTGCGGCCCTATCTCGACCGGTTCGTGCGCGGCTCGAACGGCATGGCAGCAGTGGACCGCGTCAAGCTCCTGAAGCTCCTCTGGGATGCGATGGGCTCGGAATTCGGCGGGCGGCATGAGCTTTACGAGGCAAACTATGCCGGCAACTACGAGAACATCCGCATCGAGACCATGCTGACCGCGCAGGCGACCGGCGAGATGGCCACCCTTCAACAGATGGTGCACAACTACATGGCCGAATACGACCTGACCGGCTGGACCGCGCCCGACCTCATCAACCCCTGGGACGTGAACCGCCTGAAGGCGGGTTTCCAGGGCTGAGGCCACGGGTTCAAGTCCGTGAGGGCGGCCGATCATCCCGGCCGCCCCTTGCAAGAGGAGGAGCGGATGGGTCTGGATTTCTCCGGGGTTCCGGCCCAGGTCGTCACCGACCGGCAAGTCATGCTGCCTGCCAGCGTTGCGGCCCTCGGGGCCTTCGACGGGGTACATCGCGGGCATCAGGCGCTGATCCGGGCTGCCGTGGACTCGGCGCGGGAGCAGGGTCGGCCCGCCGTGGTCTGGACCTTCGATCCGCCACCCAAGGTGCATTTCGGTCGCGCGGCGCAGCTTTTGCCGCTGGCGGAAAAGCTCGCGCGGATCGCGGCGCTCGGCCCCGACTTTATCGTCGTCGCCCAGTTCAATGACTGCTACGCCCGCCGTAGCGCCGACGATTTCCTGGCCGATCTGGGTCGGATCGGGCCTGTGCAGATCCATGTCGGCGCCGATTTCCGCTTTGGCGCGCGGCAGGCAGGCGATGTGGCGCTTCTGGCGCGGCATTTCAGCGTCGTCGAGGCCCCGGTCACCTGCTGCACGGCAGGAGAAACGATCTCGTCCAGCCGGATCCGTGGGCTCCAGGCCTCCGGGCGCGCTGCCGAAGCCGTGCCCCTGCTGGCCGCCCCGCTGCCCTTGCATGCTATCGGGGCCGCCCTTTTAACCAACGACATCCGCCATAGGGAGGACGACAATGCTTAGATTTGACGCACGTGATCTGCGCAACGCCTGCGGCAGCTTTGCCACCGGCGTCACGGTGATCACCACCCGCACGGATGACGGCGACCATGGCATGACCGCCAATGCCTTCATGTCGGTCTCGCTCGACCCGCCGCTGATCTCCATCTCGCTCGACCACAAGAGCAAGATGCGGGAGCGGATCCGCGCCTCGGGCCGCTACGCGGTCAGCATCCTTGGTGACGACATGGAGCATGTCGCCTGGCATTTCGCGGGGCGTCACAACGAGGCCCTGTCCACCATCCTCGAAGACCGCCACGATCTTCCAGTGGTGCCGGGCGCGGCGGCGGTGTTTCTTACCGAGGTGGAACAGGAGGTCGATGCCGGCGACCATACGCTCTTTATCGGACGCGTCACCCATCTCGAACGCCGGGCCGAAACCGGCCCGCTGCTCTTCTGCGGCGGCAAATTTGCGCGGCTGGCCGCGGCGATATAGACACGATGTCACAAAGGCAAGCGTTCGGAGGTCGATGGGGGTCGTGCATGGGAGGCGCCGCCTTAACCTGGGACCGGACGCACTTCTCTCCGCAGACCGTTTTTCACGCACTGATTGACGGGGCGATGTGTTGCCACGTTGCAATAGCCTGGGAGCGAAGTTTTCGGTGATCGGCAGCGGCCAGATGTCCGCGGTGAAGAAGGACGAGATTGGCGATCTGGCCATGAACTGAGACGAAACGCTGGCATTGCCGGGCCGACTTAAACCGCATCATACGCCACTCCCGTCGTCGCACGGGGAGATGTGAATTCTCTGCCCGGCTCTGTTGCAAAGATTGGCGGCAGTCAGAGGTAGGCTGTCGCTCTGCGCCGATCAGGCGGCTGCTGCGAAATGGTGGTTGAGCATGCCCATGGCCTCCGTCAGCGCCGAGGGCCCAATGCCAAAAGCTCTCTCCACAAGGCGCACCTCGCCCCTGATGCCGGGCTGCAGGCACCAGGGGCGAGCCTGTCCTTTGCGCAGGGCTCGCATGACTTCGAATCCCTTGATCGTGGCATAGGCCGTGGGGATCGATTTGAAACCGCGCACCGGCTTGATCAGTATCTTGAGCTTTCCGTGATCGGCCTCGATCACGTTATTGAGATACTTCACCTGCCGGTGGGCCGTCTCCCGGTCCAGCTTTCCTTCGCGCTTCAATTCGGTGATCGCTGCACCATAGCTCGGCGCTTTGTCGGTATTGAGCGTGGCAGGCTTTTCCCAGTGCTTCAGGCCTCGCAGGGCCTTGCCCAGGAACCGCTTCGCTGCCTTGGCGCTGCGGGTCGGCGACAGGTAGAAATCGATCGTGTCGCCCCGCTTGTCGACTGCCCGGTACAGGTAGGTCCACTTGCCCCGCACCTTGACGTAGGTTTCATCCAGGCGCCAGCTCGGATCAAAGCCACGCCGCCAGAACCAGCGCAGCCGCTTCTCCATCTCCGGGGCGTAGCACTGGACCCAGCGATAGATCGTCGTATGGTCGACCGAAATGCCGCGTTCCGCCAGCATTTCCTCAAGGTCGCGATAGCTGATCGGATAGCGACAATACCAGCGCACCGCCCACAGGATCACATCACCCTGGAAATGGCGCCACTTGAAATCCGTCATCGTTCCGTCCGTCCAATCTCCGCCAAGCATGCTCAAGCTTCACGATTTTTGCAACAGAGCCCTTTTGAGCATGGCGCGCAACACGCCGTCAGACCCTTTCTACCAGATCAACGGCGGACGCCTGGGTATATTGGATGCCGCGACACCCATCCTTCTGATGGTCCTCTTCTATGTCGCGCTGAAAGAAAGGCGCAAAGTGCAGCTGCACGCCCGCTATATTCTCGCGACAGCCCTGCCCCTCGTCGAGCCCATTATCGAACGGCTGCTCGGGCATCTGGCCCCACCTTTCACGTCGTTCGACCCCGCTCACTTCGCGTGGACTGTGCGTGCCGCAGAGCTTGGGGGGCTTGTTGCCGCGGCGTGCCTCTACGCGACGGCAACACGTTACGGGCGGCCGTTCTTCATCGTCGGCATGGCGATGGTCGCCCAGGCCGTCCTGGTCGAGACCCTGGGGGAGAGCAGCGTTTGACCGACGGTATTTGTCGGGCTTGGAAAACTGCCTTCGCTGCCGGTGCTGGCTGTCGCGACGATCGTCAGTGGGCTCACAGTGTGGGCCGGTTGGACTGCTGGCCTAGCTGCTCGTCGGCACAAGCCAGCAGCGGCCTGAAGGCCGCTCGGCTGCTTGATAGGGTCCGCCCAAAGCTGTCAGGCAACAGCCAGGCCCGAGCTTCCTTTTTGGCCTCACGGGCTTGAAACTCCACTCCGACTGAACAATCCGGTCGCCGCAGAGCGCACGGCGCACCACTTCAGCTTCTAAGTGCCGCGCCTTGTGCCGCGCCCCACAAGACGCGGCACATTATCGAGCTCTGGTTAGGCGATCAGACAGGGGTCCGAAGACGCCTCGCGATCTAGGAGAAGCCCGAGCCCCCTCGCCCGTTCCAGAACACGCCGCACGCCCTCGGCCGACCAGTGTATGCCGCCGCGTGGCGTAGGTTCGCGCAAGTCTCTGCTGAGCCAGCCCGCAAGGTCGCGCAGAGACGCTTCCGGATATGTCTTCAACCTGTCCGCCACCAGGCGCGCGACGCGGGTATCCGGTGGCAGGCGCGGCGCAGCCTGGAGGATAACGGCGTCGGCATAACCAGCTTTAACCAGGGCCCTGCAGGCCTTCACCAGCGTTCGCTCACTAAATGAGCGAACGGGGGGCTTTATCGCGCGGATCTGGCGCAAGACTACCGACCAGGGAAGATGGGGTCGCAGGCGCTCTACGGTCGGCAGCCAGCGGTGGCGATCGTCGACCAAGGCGTGCAGATAACGCTCTTTATGCGCGTAGCCTATATCCGCGATTGCCGCCGGATCGCGCGCGCGCATCTTGGGATTGCCGGGCTTGGCGCCCCTCGCCATCGCCGCGGCAAGCCCTGCCCGCGTGCGTTCTCGGATAAGGGCGCGTTCAAATTCGGCAAAGGCGCCCAGCATCTGGGTCATCAGCATGCCTTGCGCGCTCGAAGTGTCGATCGGGTCGTTGATCGAGCGAAAGTAGGCCCCCTTCGCCCGCAGTTGCTCGACGATCTCCAGCAGATGGACGAGCGAGCGCGCCAATCGATCGATCCGCACAACAATGAGGGTGTCGCCCTCCCCTACCCTCGCCAATGCCCTGCTGAGGTTCGGGCGGTCCCGGCTTCCCCCGCTGGCCCTGTCCTCAAAGATGAGGGCGCAGCCCTGCTGCTCCAGCGCAAGGCGTTGGCCGGCCGTGTCCTGATCTTCGGTCGATACGCGGGCATAGCCAATCAGAGCCACTGTCACATTCCATCAAACGGGAGCAATCGAGGGGTTGCTCCCGTTCGATAAACGCCAGCACTTCTTTTGGCCAGCCCCCTCCCCCGGGATTCGACCCGCGATCCTCTCCCGCGCCCCATGGGCCGTGCGGGCGCCTTTCGGGCCTTTGGACAGCGCCGCGGGCCAATTTGCGCGGATGAAATCTGCGGCTCGAACGAATGACAGTGGGGCCTACCGGCGCCTCTATCGAGAGGTCGCCCCTCGCGTCGGCACGGGGCCGCCATAAGTGTATCAGCAAAGTGAACTGAGATTGCTCTTAAGCTCAGTATTTGCTAGCCTCGTCCCATGGATATCGCTGGCTTCGGACCAAGCTATACGCCGAGGGTCGTCACCGAAGTTGCACACGCAGCCGCAGTGATAGCGACGCTAAACAGCCGAATTTCCAGGAGTTTGGTGCAGTCGGCGTGGCAGACCCGCGCAGCGTGGGCCGGCTATGCGCGTGCTCTTCAGTTGGAAGGGCACGAGGTCGAGGAAATCGACCTATTTTCCTGGGGCTGCCGTGTCACGATCCCCGGCCGTCCGCTGCGGGCCACGAACCGCGGCGAATATGAGGCGTTCGCGCCCTGGCAGGACATGCTGGGGTCATCTGACCCCTTTGCCTGGCGCGATGCGCTTCCCAAGGCTGTCGAATTGCCGGCCGAGGCCGCGGACCACCCTCCCCTCGTCCGCGCGCTCGAACAGATCCGGCTGTCGGACGCCAAAATAGAGCGCAATGGCGTGCAATGCGCTGTTATTGAGCGCCACAATAGACTGCATTCAAAGGGCGCAGCAGCGGCAGGCAGATCCGGTTACTGATCGGCGAACCGCTTGGCCAATCTGGCGCTTGCCCCACTTTTAGCGGCAAGCTTTGAGCCATACCGCAAGACGGTACGCGCATCGCGCCACCGGTAGGCCTGCATGATAGCTGGCAGTCCTTCTCCTGCCGCAAAATTGTCCTGGGCCACCCCGACCCGGATCGAATGTGACGAGACCGTGCTGAGCCAGCGGTCGCGTTCGGCTTCGCTCATTTCACCGAGCAGGCCCTTCTCCCAGGCGCGACGGATGAGCCGCCTGTAAATGAGTGTGATGCTGTTCGGGTGCAGGCGCTCGGTGCCGATGCTGTCGATCGAGCCGTCGAAGTGCGTCGTCACGCGGCGCAGCAGCGGACCCTTGTCCACCCTGCCCGCTTCACGCCAGCGGGCAATCGCCGCCATCGTCGCGGGAGAAAGATAAGCCTCGGCTCCGGCTTGCTTTCGGTCGGTCTTGCTTGAAGGGATGTGCAACAAACCGGCTCCGTCGCTGTCGGGCCCCTCGATATGCCCGACATCGATCGCGACCAGTTCCGAGCGCCGCGCGGCTGTATCGTAAGCGATGCGCAACATGGCCGCGTCGCGCATCCCCAATTCATCGCGGCGGCAGGCCTTGAGCACATGGGCCAGGCACACGCCAGAGGCGGGACTGTCGAGATCAGCGATGTCGCCCTTGAACCGGATGGCGCGCGCCTGCCTCTGGCGCACGCCGAGATGATTGCGCGCCGCCTTGCGCTCGAACTTGACCAGCGCTGCGGCGGTCGGATCCGTCAACCCTGCCATGCGGTAGGCCCACCCGACATGGACGAGGTAGCGCTCGATCGTGGCCATGGCGCGGGTCTTTACGGACGATGGATCGATCCCGGCAAGCGCACGGATCCAGGCGGCGACGTCGGCGGGTTCGGCCGCACCCGGTACAATCCGGCGTGAGTGGCACCACTGTCCCCACAAAGTCAGGTCCGAGCGGAACGCGCGCCGGGTATTGATCGACCAGCCCCGCATCGCGGCGTCGAGCAAGGCCTCGTCGATACCGCCACCCGGACGGGTTCCCGTCCCAATCAGGGCGCGGACATCGGCAACGAGATCGGCCGGCTCGACGCTCAGCGGCACGAGGGCGCTGCCTGCGGCGGGTCTGGGGTGCTTTTTCGGCATGGGGACGACGATAACCGGGCGTTTCGCTTATGTATAGCCTCACGATAAGCATCTATTATCAACACTAGGACGTAGGGCTCGTGGACTGAAGAACGGTTTCCGTCTAGTATCGCGTCATGAACCGCCCTCCCATGCCGCTCAGCGCGATCGCCTGGACCCCTGACCTTGTGAGCGCACTCGCCGACGCCAGCAGCGCGATCGGGCGGCTTGATGCTAGGATTTCCGCCACTGCGCTCGCTCCTGCCTGGCACCTGCGCGCCAGCTGGACCGGCTACGCCAAAGCGCTCAGCCTGCAACATCTCGAAATTGAGGAAATCGATATTATTTCGCGGCAATGTGGCCTTCAGCTGGCCGGAAGGCCGCGTCTTGAAACGGCAGGGGCTCCATTTTCCGCGCTTGAACCCTGGCGGAACCGGCTCGCCGAGAAAGAGGGCAGGCACTGGCGCGAGGATCTGCCGTTCAGCTTCGATCTGCCCGCAGGGTGGGACGAAGCCCCTGCCCTCGCACGCGCGCTCGCGCTGCTCGATGACTGGGCACGGCGCGACCGCACGATCACGCCGTGGCTGGCGTTCCCGATGGTTCTGCGGCGCATGGGGTTAACGCAGCGCACCTTGCCCTGCCTCGTCATGGGCGATCCCGGACAGCGCTTTGTGCAGGGTGACCGCCCTGCCCTGCTCAAGCGGCTGCTGAAGCAGCTACGCCGCAGCGCCGAGGACGGTCTGACCCGGCTAGAACGGCTCGAAGATACCGTGCAGCGAGGCGCGGCGACAATCGCCGCGCAGCATCGTCCCGGCAAGCTTGCCGACCTTGGCCGGCTCGCCCTCACCCGTCCCTGCCTGGCCGCTCGCTCACTCGCTCCCGAGCTCGACCTCACCGTGTCGGGCGCAGGCAAGCTACTCGAGCGTGCGACCAGCCTCGGCCTGCTGGTCGAAATATCCGGGCGCGGAACCTGGCGCTCCTATGTCACCCCCGACATCGCCGTCTCGCTCGGCTTGGTCGCTCCGATGCGGGGACGCCCCCGTCTAGTGCCTGCCCCCTCACCAACGCTGGATTCGGTCCTTGCAGCGTTTGATGCCGAATTGGCCGAGTTCGACACTCGCATTGCGGGCCTTGGCGGGCCCGATCTCGCTGGTTCGACTATAAACAATTGATATAGCTTGGCAATTATGAGGCCGCCGGAAACGCCCCTTGCAGCGCGATAACCGGCCTCGGGCTGCCCGGAGTATGCAAATGCCGTAAATGCGCTCCACGAGCTTCTCAGGGCAGATTTCGACATGATCGCCCCTTCGTCCACCAAGGCGGCCCCGGATTGGCACCCTCACGAGGGAAATCGGCCAAATTGGGCTTCAACTTGAGTCTGGGCATCGCGGCGCACCCGCAGATGGGCATACGCGAGCACGAGGTCGAGCACGCCAGCGTCATGACTACCCGGCCGTAGACTGCCCTTGCTGATGCGCCAGCGACGCGGTGGCAGTTTCGGCGGCTGCAGTGTCATCACCTCTCGCCCTGGACGCCCGGGCAATTCCAGCGCCACCAATCGCTCGAATCCCCACGTCGCCTTGCCCACCCGGCTGTGCGCCAGTGCCAGCATCGCGATCCGATCGTGTGCGAAGTGAAACAGGTTCGCCTGAAAGCGATCCACATAGGCTTTCTTCTCCCCCTTGAACCGCTTGCGGCTTGCCCGCACGAGTGTGTCGACGCCCTCGGCGTTCCATTCGACCAAGCGCGGATGAGCCCCGAGCTTCCAGCGCAAACTCTCTGCGCGGGCCACCGCCCCGCTCAGCCACGAACCGACAGCCTGCTCCGACATCGCTCCATCCGCCACCGGCAGTGCACAGAGCGGGAGAGCGTGCACTTGGCACCGCCAGCTCATGCGCAAGATCCATTCCTTGCGGATGATTGGGGCCCGGCCATCCCGCAGGGCCTGCTGCCAGCAGAGCGGACAGACATATCGGCGCTGGCGGCGCGGCAGAACCACCGAAGCCTCGACGTTGAGGAAGGTTCCTTCGATCTGTTGGACCTCAATCTCAACCGCCCAGGCCAACTGACCAATCACTTGATACACGGCGAAGTACTGCTCATTGGACAAGCCGCATGTGCCGCGGGCCAGATCCAGGCTGGCAATCGCCGCTTCAAGACCAAGGTGCCGAAACAGCGCGGGTCGCGTGGTTTCGTGCGCGGCCGCAACCCGATCGATCCAGGAATCAAAGCACTCGTCGGCCTGCGGGCGGACCCGGAACGCCAGCGGCTGCGGCTCCAACGCCAGTACGGTCATCGCGCCGCATAGTTCGGCAGCAACACCGCCGCCTCGCGAATATCCGCGAATTCCACGCGCGCTCTGCCATGTTGATACGCCACTTTCTGGCCCCAGTGCAGCAGGCGCTTGAAGTTTCCGGTCACCCCAAGGCTTTGCTCCCAGAGAAAACCGGCGACCTCCGGCTCGGCAAGGCGATCCGGCTCGATCAGTCCCATCCCCTGCCCGAGTACCCGAATGAGACGTTGCGTCGGCGCTCCCTGTGGCCAGGGCTTAAGTCGCAAGATGATCGAGCGATAGGCAAGCTCGACGTCCTCGGTAAAGATATCGGCGGCGACGTCGAGTCCTGCGACCACCATCGGTACATTGCCCTCGCTCATTAGGAAGCGGAACGCATCAAGCGTATCGCGGCGCGCTCTCCCGCTGGCGGTGAGGATCGCATGAACATTGTCGATCCCGATGAGCCGGGTGTGTTGACGCCGCAAGAGTTCGACGACCTTAAGGTCTGCAATGCGGTGGGTCTTTCCGGTGATCGGCCAGCCTTGCTTCCACAGCAGGGTCAGGTTGATTTTGAGGGCGGTCGAACCCGAAGGGATGACGGTTCGCAGCATCGGTTGATAGCGGGCATCATCAATGCTGAGCGGCTCGGGAAAATCGTGGGCAATCCGGCGCTGGGCCTCGCGCAGAATCGAGGTTTTGCCCATGCCCGACTGCCCGACTGCCCGACCAATACCACACAGGTCGGCCGTTCGTCGGGTTCGTCATGGGCAAGTTCGACCAGAGTTTCGACATGCTGGCGGGCTTCATCGAAATCGATCCAGAAGGCCTGCGACAGCGCCGAACCGCCAGACATAGGGGCAGTCATTCGATCCGTTTCAGCCATGTATCTTCCCCCAACTCCGCCACGGGAAGCCAATGCGACGCGGGTTCTGCCGTGGCTTGCGCCGGTGCCGGCGTATGGGATGTTCCCTCGCGCTCCGCTCGTTTTCGGGCCTCACGGGCGCGCCGGGTCTTCGCAGTTGCAGAGAGAACATCGCTGCGATTGGCATGGATCAGGCGCGCGGCTTCGGCGCGCGCGCCGTTATCCTGATAGGCCCTGCCGGCCCGGAACCGTTCGTTCCGCGCCGCTTCCCATTCCGCCAGACTGACATCAGGATAATGCCCGACGACCGCTGCTGAGACGAACCCGCCCTCCACTTCCGGATAGACCTCCTGGATTGTGCGCTCGTCGAAGTGAACCATGACTTTCTGACCGATGTGGGATGCAAGGCTGGCGTGCCAGTACCGACGATAGCCAATCTGGATTCCGTAGGCCTTCACCGTTCGCTCAACCCATGGCAGGAAACGGCGGACGAGAGCCGTTTCGTCGAGGCCGAGCGGAACCAAAGGCCCTTGGCTCCTCGCCTCCTCGGCCCAAGCCTGCGCCGGCGCAAAGCCGCCCAAGCCTGCGTGCGGCTCGGCGTGATAGAGACAAATTGCCCGAACAAACCAGCGTTCAAACTCATCGATGGTCATCGCAGCGGCCGCACCAGCGTCATAACCGTCGCGCTTGGTGGCGTTTGCTCCCGTAGCACCGGGCAACAAGCGCATCTTGGCCATCATCGTTCCAATCAGGCGCTCGATATGGCCACCGAAATGCGCGGGGCCACGTGGCCTGACATCCGGATCGATGCCGTGGGAAAGGCACGCGGACCGAAAGGATTGTGCACGATGTGCTGCCGCGTGGTCAGCGTGTAGCCGCTTGAATAGCCCATGCATTGGGTAGTCGACATCAAGCTGTAACGCCTGCAAAAGGCTATGCTTTGGCAGGATCGCATTGGCGATCGCACGCCCGCATCGAAATATCGAGGGATCCCCAAAGCTCACATAGAAGCCAAGGATACATCGGGTCCGCACTTCGATTAGCAAGGTCACCCAAGGGCGCCCCAGCTCTTTGCGCTGCACGCTGTCGACAAGGATTACATCGGCCCGCGTATGATCCATCTGAACGAGGTCCAGGAAGCCCCGGCTTAGATACTCACCCGCATGCGGCTCATGTGCACTGCGCGTCTTCGAGCCCATCATGGTGCGTGCCCGCACCGGGTCCGATATCGCCGCAATCGCCCGCTCAATGCTGCGTTCGCTTGGCACTTCACTGGCTTCAAAACGATAATCGCCGTTGTCGGCGATTAGGAGTCCGCGAACCTGACGAGCAGTTTCCTTCATGCTCGCGCCGGCCTTGCGCAAGTGAATCTCGCCGATGAGCGTGTCGATCGCAGCCAGCACGGTTGGGCCACCACGTCGGCTTCCTGGTTTGGGTCCTTTGGGCAACGACGCCAACGATTCTGCGACGGGGTGATCTCGGAATCGCCGGGCGAGTTCGCGAATTCGTCGTTCCTTGAGTCCGGTTACGGTCGAAATTGCCACGACTGCCTGCGCCGTCAAAGGCGCATCAAGCGGAACGTACTGGCGAAACGCTGGATACAGCGCCGTGCCTGTTGCCAATGCAGCTTCTGAACGACGAGCCGAAGGCGGCGGCTTGCGTGCAATCATGGTGCTGAATTCCACCAGAAATTTCACGCTCAATGTCATCTATTATGGCACAGTGCGCAAATAGATTCGCACGTGCGTCATTGAATGCTGCGATACCTTTGATGTATCTGGTTGTTTTTACGTAATTTATGCTGCTTGCAGCCTTCTTTGGCCGGCGACACCGGCGCTATGCACAAGTACGAGGCGGACTCGACCCCTGGCTCGGTCTGCCGTTCGCCTTACGGGACCAGGATCTGACAGCGAGCCCCCTCCCCTGCCTCGTCGGCGGCGCAAAGGCCTTCCGCTTGAAGAAGACGCTGAATGAAGCCGATTGGCTCGCGCTCCTGCGGGCCCTTGCCGCGCGCGCCGAGCGTGGCCTTGAACGCCTTGAGCATCTGGAGCGCCTCCATCGCAAAGCCCGAACGGCAATCGCGGAGTCTTATCGTCCCGGTGCCCTGCCCTCCCTCCTCGCGCTTACGCTTCACCAACCGGTCCTGTCGCCACAGGCTGTGGCGCGACTTCTTGATCTGACCGTGACTGGCGCAAGCAAGTTGCTGGAGCGCGCCGCCGGTACCGGGCTTTTGACTGAAATCACGACAAGACGGACGTGGCGCATTTTCATGAGCGTCGACCTCGCTGTCGAGTTTGGCTTCGCCAAGGCACCGCTTGGGCGCCCCCGCGTGGAGAGGTTCCTCCCCTCGCCATCGCGAAATCTGGCGGCTGTCTTCGATCAATTCGACGCGGAGATGGCTGCGATCGATGAGCTTCTCAACGCCCGATAAGGCAAATCCAGCTTGGATCACCTCCGGCCCTCGTCGCCTTGTATGCGATATAAGGCTTAGAATTTAGGCACTTAATGTTGTGCCGCATAATGTGCCGCACACTGTAACGCGCCTCAGCATCACATTCCGCTGCACGCTATGCAGCGATGACGCTTGCCCCCGCGCGGCACATTCCGCCAGCGTGTGCGCATACGCGCTCGCTGGCATGTTCGCCCTGTAACGCACACGCGCACTCGCTGCTCGTCGCGCTGGCACCATTCCCAGCGCTTATGCATACTGCCGCGCACTTGCACGCGCTGTCGCGTGTATACGCGCCTTGCGTGGCGCGGGCGGTGACGCTATCAGTAGCGCTGTCATTGTGTGCGGCGCGGTGCGGGGCGGGCCATGTTTGTGCCGCGCAGTGTGCAGCGCTATCGCATTACAGGAGTTCGCATGCCCGTCATCACGATCGCGCAAAGCAAAGGCGGCGCCGGCAAGACCACGCTCGCGCTCGCGCTCGCTTCCGAATTCGAGGCGCTCGGCGGTTCGGTCTTCATGCTCGATGCCGACCGTCAGAACAGCTTGCTCAACTGGTATCGGGATCGGATGAATGCCGACAGGGGAGGGGAGGGGCGCATCACGGTGGAAGACGCCTCGCAGCTCCGGGACGCGGACATTGGACCCGCTATCGCGCGCGCGCGCGATGCCGCACAGCTCGTCATTGTCGATTCCGAGGGCACTTCGAACTTCAAGACCGCCTACGCCGCGATGGATTCTGATTTCGTCGTCATTCCGACGCGCTCATCCCGCCTCGATCTCGAGCGCACCGTGGAAACCAGCGACATGCTGGGCAAGATGTGCGGCGGCGTACCTTACAGGGTCCTGATCACGCAGACAGGGCAGGTCGCCCGCTCCAAGGCCGAATGGGAGATCGACAGCCAGATCAGCAATGCTCTGCCGACGTTCAATGAGCAGATGCATACGCTCGACGCGTTCCGCGCCATGTCCAACTATCGCATGACGCTGGCCGAGGTGGAGGCCGCGGGCCTGGCCAAGACCGAGAAGGCGCGGCGCATCGCGCAAGGCATCCTGGCCGACATACTCAGCGAAATTCAGAACAAGGAGGCCGTCAATGCCTGAGCCCAAGTCTGCTGCCGGCGCGATGGGGGACATCATCGGCTCCACCCGGCAGCGCATCGAGCATAGCGAAGACCCGGCCGACCGCCTCAAGAACCTGATCGCTGCGACGCCGAAGCCCGCTCCGGCCGCCGCACCGGCGCCCGTCCGCGAACCGGCGCCAACCACGCTTCCGTCCGGCTATTTCCCGCAAGTCGCGAGCGAAGTGGGCATCATCCCGAAGCGCAAGCCGCAGCGTGGTCCCGCGCGCTCGCTCCATATCAGCATGCGCCTGTCGCCGCCCGAGCGCGACCGGCTCGTTCGCTGGTGCGACGATCGCAACCTCAGCCTGCCCGACGGCATCATGGCGCTGATCGATCTCGCGGAAGGGCAGGGGGGTAGCGGGGAGTAGGGCCCGGCTCTTTATGTGAGGAATGGGGGGAGGGGACTTCAGGGCGTCCCGCGCATCGCGACCCAGCTTTTGCAGAAGCCTTCCCACGATTTGTAGAGAGCGGCGCCCGTCAGGGTCTCCAGCTTTGCGCCCATTTTTTGCCTGTAGGCATCGGCAATCATGTCCTTGTCCCAGCCTCCGCCAAAATCGCGAAAGATCGTGATAATGCGTTGGTCAGGGCAGAAACTGAGCGATCCCGAGGAGAAAGGGCGCGCCGGGGGCAGGGGAACGGGCGGCGTTGCGACCGTCTCGACCGTTCCGTCCCGCCTGGCACGCCGACCCACCTTCGGCCGATCGAGCTCCTTGGCGGTTTCCTCCTGATCGACGGGATCCTTGGGACTGAATGTGAGCTTCACAGCCTCGACAGGCCGTCCGCGCCCCGACCCGCGGATCTCGTCCCATTCCACGGTGAAATCCGCAAGCTGGTCAATCTCCAGCTTCGATTTTGCCAGGACATCGCGGCGGAATTCCGCGAAATTCTTGAAGCTACCCTCCGGCACGCCCAGACGCCGGCGCAGTTCCTCAACCTCCATCTTCACGACGCGGTTCTGCCGGTTGATGATCAGGCAGCCCAGGTCATAGAGCGTCAGCGAATAGCGTGACTGCAGCGCCAGCATGACGCCCAGGTTGACCCGCGCATAATAGTCCGAGCGCTGCATCACGCGCTTGAAGGCTTCCGAAAACTCGTACTCAACGACGCTCATGCCGTCTTCGGAGATTTCCTCGACGCAGCTTGAGAGCAGGGACTGCGACATAATCGCGGGCTTGCCCTTTTTGGTCGTCGTGCGAATGCGCACGATCACGCGCAAAAGCTCGTCCATCACGGGCTGGATGCGTTCATTGCCCTTGTGCGATCCGCGCAGCTCCTTCTTGGTAATCGTGAAGTTTCTGTCCTCGCCAGCGTCCGGCCCAGCCTTGCGCAGCATGAGGGCGAAGGCCTTGCGCCCGGCAGCGCTCAAGGAGCCAGTTTCAAACTCGGATTCGACGAGTTCGCCCGGTTTGCTTACAAAATCGAGATCGCGGCGGCGAATCACATCGGCGACCCGGAGCGTCCGGCTAAGGCCATCCGCTTCCGGGGAAACCTCGATCTCAACGATGTCCGAATCGGGCTTCATGTGAGTTGCATATCATCACCTTGTCATAAAGAGAACATCCCCCCGTTCACTCACATAGACGTGCCCCCGAGCCCTCACATAAAGGCTGACAGGGGCGCAAACCGGCGGCCCCCGACCACTCATATAAAGAAATTGCCCGACTCGCGGATTCGCTGCGAGTCTCGCGATATCCCCCGATCGCTCATATAAAGACCTCGCCGCGGTATTCGGACCCGCGCCGCTTTTACCAGCCGCATGGCAGCATCCCCCGCGCACTCACATTAACGCCACCACATCTACCTGATTTTACTAGCCTTTTCGCCAGCACCCCGATCACTCATATAAAGCGACTCGGTTCGAAATAGCGAATTTGTCGGTATCTGAGGCCCCCCCCGGAAGCTCATATAAACGGGCGGGGAAGGGCAGGGGGATCACCCCCGATCGCTCACATAAAGAAGGTCGGTCGAGGTTTAGGGTGGGCGTCGTACCAAAAAGGCTGGCCTTTCAAGCCATTCCCGTGTTGTTTTGCAAGACACTGGGACGATTCCCCCGATCCCTCACATAATCCCCCGGCCACTCAGGCAAAGGCCCCCGGCCGCTCGCATAAAGGCCCCCGAGTCCTCACGATAAAGCCCCCAGCCGCTCACATGAACGGGGTCTAACCCATTGGTTCCATGGGCGAAATTGCCCCTGAATCTTAGAATCATTGAAATATAGAAGCTCCCGCGCTCCGCTTGGGCGTTTTTAAAGATGGATTTTTGAGGAAGAAGCACCCTTCCGCGGTGCCGCCGAAGTTGTGCACCATGCCCTGGTCGGCTGCCCCCCCCAACCCCATATCATCCTCGCCGGAGCAACACATCCTTCAAGCCAAACTTCCGTGCAATCGATTACCGCCTCTCATCGATCTTGAACGCCGCTTGACTAACGACGCGACCGTATCAAGGTGATCGTGCTGAGAATCAGGCGTGTTCAGCGGCACCAGCGGATACTGTTTTGACGGGCAAGATCATGCGCAATGGGGCGGAATGTACAATGAGCCGGCGAGCGCTTTATTACACAGTGGCGCTTGGTTGTATCGTTGCTATCGCCTTTACCGGAACACCAGCTCCCGCTCGGCCAAAGTTCGACGTGATCGACATGCATTTCCACGCCGATCGTCCTGACGATCAGGGACCTCCCGGGGGCAAGGCCTGCGCTCCCTATCCTGAATGGGCTCCGCGCGATCCCGGGCAACCGTTGGACGGGTATCTCGACTGGTTTACCGGCCACCCCGATTGCCCGACCGTGCTGTCATCGCCGACCGATGCGGATACTCTGCGCGATCGTGGCATCGCCCAGCTGAAACGCTACAATGTGCTGGCCCTTGCCGGCGGCTCAGCGGAGGTGGTGGATGACTATCGCCGTCATGGGGATGGCCACATACTTCCTGGCATCGGCTTCGGCAGCAGCGGCGCTCTCCCGCCGATTGAAGATCTGCGCCGGCTCCACGCCGAAGGCAAAATGCAGGCGCTGAGCGAGATTACCACGCAATATGCCGGCATCGCCCCCGACGACCCACGCATCGAGCCCTATTTCGCTTTCGCAGAGGCCAACGACATCCCGATCGGCATCCACATGGGGCCCGGGCCACCTGGCACAGCTTACTTCGCCACGCCGCATTATCTCGTCTCGGCTGGTGATCCGCTCCGCCTAGAACCCGTGCTCATCCGTCATCCCAAGCTGCGGGTCTATGTTGCCCACGCCGGCTGGCCTTTCGGAGACGCGATGATCGCGATGATGTTCGCCCATCCGCAACTCTATGTCGATGTGGCTGTTCTCGACTGGGCCTATCCCGACCAGCAATTCTACCCCTATCTGCGTCGGCTGATCGACGCCGGTTTCGAACGGCGGATCATGTTTGGGTCCGACAACATGGTATGGCCCGACGCTATCGGAATCGCGATCGAGCGGATCAGACGCGCGCCCTTTCTCACAGAGAGGCAAAAGCGTCTGATCCTCCACGACAACGCCGCCTCCTTCCTTCGCATCGAGGGATAGGGGCGGTACGGCTGGACAAAGCTCTTGTACGCGGAGCGCCGTCCCGCGACACTCTCGCTGAGCCGCAGTCATCGCGCGTTCAGCCTTCGAATGGCAATTTGCCCTGTGCTTGAATTGTAAGGGAGATCCCCATGCGAACCACGCACAAACTTCTGCTCGGCGGCTGCCTTGCCGCCTCGCTGGTGGGCGGTGTGGCCTATGCCGCGTCCCACGAGCACAAAATGACCGTCAACCTGCCGGGCGGTGAGATCGCCCACATCACCTATTTCGGCGATACGCCTCCGCAGGTCAAAATTTCCCAAGCCCAGCCAGACCAGATCGACTTCGTCGATGCGGCGTTCCAGCCCTTCGCGCAGATGGATCGGATCTCTGCGCTGATGGATGCGCAGATGAACGCCATGATGCGGCGCGTCGCGGATATCCATGCCCAAAACGCTGACGTGACGGCGAGCGAGGCACCGCATTTCGTGTCCTTCTCGGGCCTGCCGAAGGGCGCGCAGGTCCACTACAGCTATAGCTCGACCACCATCGGTCCCAATGGTTGCGCACAGAGCGTGACCTGGACCTCGGACGGCACGGCGAGCGCGCAGCCGAAGATGACGAAGACAAGCACCGGCGACTGCAGCGCTGCGGCCAAGCCGCAGTTGCAGACGACCAGCGGGTCGGCGCAGGCTCAGGCGAGTCCATCCCACACGACCTGATGCGGGCCGCCCGGGTCCGGTGACGCTTTGGCCGCGTGCGTGAGCGCGCGGCCATTGGCGTGAGGACATCTCATCGCATTCCTTTGCGGACCCTGCCGCTTTGCCGACATCGACCACCGGCGTAGCCAGTGCCGCGCCGCCCGTTCCCATCTCGAGAAAGGAAGGAAGAGGAGAATTTCGTGCGAAATCCTGACAGGATCTTTGCCTCCCTATTAACCACCGCTGCCGCCCTGGGCCTTGTCATCGGCCAGCCATCGTCCGCTGCAGCGCAATCGCCGCCCGCCGCATCGCCAGTCGTGCCGCGCCCGGGCGCGCCGCAAAGCTTTGCCGATCTCACCGAACGGCTGGCGCCCGCCGTCGTCAACATCTCGACCCGCCAGCGCGTGCAGATGCCGAGCTTCAGCCCCTTTGCCGGCACGCCCTTCGAGCGC
>NZ_CP053024.1 GCF_013001025.1 Sphingobium yanoikuyae
TGCGGCCTCCTGCCGGTCGGAGAGCAGGCTCAGATAGGCTCTGGCAAAGGTCTTCTCGACCGTGGTGCGTGGCAGGAAGGGATAGACGTCCAGGTCCAGCCTGGGCGGTACGCGTTCGATCCGGCACAGGACGAGGTGCTTGACGGCATCGAAGCCGATGGCGCCAAGATCGATGGCCTGTTCCACCGCCGCCTGAAGATCGGCGACGGCGAACGTTTCCAGCAGGCGCAGCACCTGAACATATTCGCGCCTGCCATGTTTGTGCATGCGCCCTTCCATCAACCGCTGCAGTGTCGTAAACGCTTCGGGCAGATCCCAGTCCTGCAAAGGGGCGGCCTGGTCGAATGCGTTGATCTTCTGCTCGATCAGCGGGAGATAGTGTAGCGGGTCGAAGATAACCTCCTCGCGGGCATAGCAACGGGGATGACGGGCTATGACTTCGCTGCGGCAACCGATTACCACCACATCGACATAGGCCCTGATCCAGACCTCCTGATGGCCCCAGGCCACCGGAACCGAATAATCGTTGGTCTTGTAGCGCACCAGCGATTGCGAGGAGACCCGCCCGCTGGTCTGATCGCAGGCCTCGAAGGGTGTAGCGGCAAGAGGCTGCATGGCGGCAAGATCGCGCTGCAGGCGCTCGCCGATCGTCTCACTCTCCCCGCGCACCTTGTCCTGCTGGCGCTTGCGGCATTGCTCCTCCAGCCACAGGTTGAACGCCTCCCAGGTCGGGAACTTCGGGATCGGCACCATGAAATTGCGGCGGCAGTAACCAACCAGCCCTTCCACATTGCCTTTCTCGTTCCCCTTGCCCGGGCGGGCATAGCGGTCGCGGATCACGTAATGCGACAGGAAAGCGCTGAACAGCGTAGCACGCTTGCGCGTGCCGTCTGGCAGGATCTTCGCCACAAGACAGCGATCGTTGTCGTAGACGATCGAGCGCGGCACCGCGCCGAAGAACGCAAAGGCATGAACGTGTCCGTCCACCCAGGCTTCCGCCACTGCCGCCGGATAGGCCCGCACATAGCAGGCATCACTGTGCGGCAGATCGAGCGCGAAGAAGTAGGCCTTCTGCAGGACCCCGCCGATCTCCACCAGCGCTTCCCCGAAATCGGCCTGCGCATCTCCCGCCGGGTGCGCCAGCGGCACGAACATCTCCCGGCTGCGCTGCTCGCGCTCCCGGACGTAATCCTTGATGATCGTATAGCCGCCAGTGAAACCATGCTCGGTGCGCAAACGGTCGAATACCCGCTTCGCCGTATGGCGCTGCTTGCGCGGGACGCCGCGGTCCCCTTAAAGCCATCCATCAATGATCGCCACAAACCCGTCCAGCTTCGGGCGCTGCGGTACAGACTGACGCCGGTAACCCGGTGGCGATGAAAACGACAGCATCTTGCGCACCGTGTCGCGCGACACATTGAAACGCTTCGCCGCCGCCCGCTGGCTCATGCCATCCGCGCAAGCCAAACGGACCTGAAGATAAAGTTCCACGCTGTAGATCCTCACACCTCCCTGACTTCGCAGAAAGGCTTCAAGGTGGACGACTTTTACGCCGCCCGCAGCGGGGCTATCCCGCCGCTAGCGTGGTCGAATATTGCTCCGCCGTTCTCAAAATCACACTTCTGCCAAAGTAGTGATAGGCTTGGTGTCGAAACGCTGCTTTCCCAGACCGCGCAGCCGATCAGGCCCGGAACACAGCCCTCCCCGCTCCTGGCGTCTTAAATGCCGTGTCGAAATCTATGTCACGAAAACGGGTGAATTGTCGCACTGCCAGCGGCCCTCTTCCCAATGGAAGCTGACCCGTTGCGCGTTGCTGATCGCGGGCGGCTCGCCGTTGCGCCAGAACGCCTGCATCTTGTCCCGGTCGTCCAGATCGGCGTCGGCGACGATCGCGTGCGCGGCTTGGATGAACTGCCCATGCCCGAACACATAGACCAGCGAGGCGGGCGGCATGGCGGTGAGCCGCGCTAGCGCGGCCTCGCAGCGCCGTAGCAAGGTGGCGAAGCTCTCCGTCCCCCCCGTCGCAATAATCAGGATCGGCCGCGCCCCAATAGCGTTCAAGGTGCGGCATCCGTTCGGCGCTGCGCGTGCCGTTCCAGCGCGCCGGTTGCAGATAGGTGAACTCTTCTATCGGCCGCACCTCCACCGGCACGCCGGGAAAGCGCGCGATCGTCGGCGCGGCCGTCTGCCGGGTGCGGGTGTAGGGCGACGTGACGATGAGCGCGGGCGCTTGCGTCCAGCTCGCCGCAACGTCGCGCGCCTGTTCCTGGCCCAGCTCCGTCAGCTCGATCGCGCCGAGATCATGGCACGACACGCCGGCGTTGCCGGTGCTTTGGCCGTGGCGGATGAAGATCGCTCGCATGGCTTGCGCTCAATTCAGCCGCAAGGCGCGGTCGTGATCCTGACCCGGCCCAAGGAAGCGATAGACAACGATCCTATCGCTCCGCACCGCGTAGAGGATGCCGTAGCCATGATAGGACCGTCGCCGAATACCGTGATGCTCGTAGCGCGGGACCAGCGGGAAGGCGCGGGGCATCCCGCCGAGGCGCTGGGCGGCGTCCTCCAGCTCCGCAACAAACGTCACCGCGCGGGGTGGATTGTCTTTGGCAATGTGGCGGCCGATCGCGCGAAGATCATGGCGCGAACCCGGAGTCAGAAAGACTTTCATTGAAGCGGCTGCTCACCCGCCATTCCTTCAATTTCCGCTCGAATTTCCGCGCAGACTTCGCCAAGATCATAGAGGCGGCCCGCCTTCTCATCCTCAAGGCCAAGCTCGATCGAGGCGTCCAGCTCGCGCAGCCAACGCTGCTCATCTTCCGTTTCGGACTGATCGCGGCGGATCAGGTCGCGCACATAATCGCTGGCGCTGGCATATTGGCCGCTGTCGATACGGTTCTGCACAAAGTCCCGCATTGGATCGGGCAGCGAAACATTCATGGTAGCCATCGGCTGATTCCTCCTGCGCCCTATATGGCAAAAATTGCCACAGCCTTCAATCCTCTGCCCTGCTCGCGCTATTGCCATCATGCAAATCCGTCATAAGCGCATCGACGCTGCGGAAGCGTGTCCCCCCTTCCCGCTTCCAGTTCCTCCATCGCCTCACGCGTCGCGGCTTGGCCGCTCAGTTCGGCCGCAGCCATTTCGGGCTGCGAACTTCGCCTTGCGCGCCTCATAGCGGGCGCGGCGCTCCGGACTCCAATCCTTCATGCGATCAGCCACAAGATCACGAAGCGGACGATGACCGGCCATTTTAACAAATCCTCCCTAAGTCAGAATCTGGATGCCGCGTCGCTTCACCAACGTCAGCAGGGCGAGCGTCGCACCAGTCGGCCGCATCGTGCCGGTCTCCCAGCTCTGGACCGTGCGCTTGTGCGCCCACAGCAAGCGCGCGAACCCGGCCTGGCTCAAACCGCTGTCCCGGCGCAGCCGCCTGATTTCGGCCGCCTCCATCGGCGGATAGAGGATTTCGCCGTCTCGATCAGTCCCTGCCATGGTCGTGCATCCCCGCCATGCCGGCGGCGGCGGTCGCGTCGGCTATGGCGTCGTTGTCTTTGATTTCCTCGATCGTGAACCGCTTCCCGTTGCCTTTCACCATCCCGCGCAGATCGTCCCACGAGCTTTTGCGCGGTGTTGGCTGCTCGATGCCCGCTGCCGTCGCGGCGGTCATCAGGTCATCCAGCGAGAATCTGTCAAACTTCACGCGCAGGAGGTCGTCGAGCGGCCCTGTCAGCCCGAGCCGCTTGGCGGCCTCGCCCCGTGGCACTTCCCACAACTTCACCTGCTCGCGGATGCCCAGCATCTGGTCTGCCCGCGCCTTCAACTCGGCAGCTTCCTCAGGCGTATCGGCGATCGCGTCAAAGACGTTGGCGAAGGTTTCGACAATCATGTCGTTGGCGCTCAAGCGGCATCATACGCTCTCATGACCGTCATTTTGGAAGCGGAGCCGCACAGAACCTACACCAAAACTGAGGTCCGGTGTAATTGAAACTGATGATGCACCTGATGGGTGTGCCGCGAGCCGATCGACGACGATTGATCATGCTCTCATCCGCGGATTGACTACCGCATTTCCCATTTCCGTCGTGGGCCTTCCTCTCTCTAAGCACGGGCATCGGTCGAAACCTGCCCCAACGTACGCCGAGGGTTACCCATCTTGCCTGGTCTTCGCGGCACGCCCATCAGGTCCAATAACTTGAGATGCCGTCGTCATGCGGGCTGCATACGTCGCCCGATGTCCCAGACAAATCCCACCAATTCGCGAGCGATCGCCGTGATGACCTTCGGCAAGGGCTTCCCGGACGCAGCCAACATCCGGTAGCGCTGGCACAGTCGGACTTGTGCTTTCCAGGCGATGGCTTTGACTTCATCCGGCAGTCCCTCGACCCGGGCTCGATAGCGGCGTTCTTCCCGCGCTGGCAGTCGATAGGACCAGGCCGCCTCCACCAACATTGCTCGCGCTTCGCGGTTGCCGGTCTTCGTTATTGCGCCTCGGCGCGTCCGGGCACCACTCGACGCTTCAGACGGGACCAGCCCCAGCCAACCCATGAGCTGTTTTGGGGTATCGAACCGACCAAGGTCGCCTATTTCTGCAACTAAGGTGGCGGCGACAATCAAGCCGACACCCCGCAAGGCCTGCAGAGCCTGAACCAACGGCGCCAGCGACCAATAGGGCAATGCCTCCACCAGCATTGCATCCAGTCGGTCGCAGCGCTGCTGTGCTTCCTCGATCCGGCGGATGCTCTCGCCGAATACGAATTGCTGGTGAGGTGCATCAAACGCCTGCTCACCGAGCCAGCGCCAGTGCGCCTTGGTCCAATTGGATCGACCGGCGAACTTGCGCCCATGGCGCAGAAGGAAGCTCAACAACATCTGCCGGCCAGCAACCAAATCGTGTTTCGCCTGGCGTCGCCCACGAATCAGATCACGGATAGCCTCGTGTGCCTCGTCCGGGACCCAGATCGCCGTCAATTCACCAGACCGTAGCAATCGGGCGAGCGTCATCGCGTCACGTCGGTCGGTCTTTATCCGGTCCGCAGGTTTGCGCGGCATGACCGATGGCGCAATCACGCTACATTCCGCCCCCAGATCGACTAACTGACGATGAATTCCGTAGCCACAGCCGCCTGCTTCATAACAGAAATGCAGCGCGACATCCGGGCTGCTCAGTCGGGCCACCAGACGCCGGATCGAATCCTGCGTGTTGGGTATGGTCCCGTAGAACCGGATTTCTCCAGTCCGACCGTCATCGGCGAGCGCAACTGCAATCGTCTCTTTATGGACATCGAGACCGACAAACTTGCTGATCGACATTGTCCTTCTCCTTCCTGACAAGCTGAGCTTACGCCCCACCTGCCTCGAAGCGCGAGGCGAATGACGGTCATTGGGTCTAAATATATTACATTTGTATATCATAACGCTATCGTTCCGTAATCACTTAGAGCCCGATCCGAAAGTTGTTGAGCAATACCAGTATATTGTGATTCACGCCGTCTTTGCGACAAGATGGAGTGGATGGTGACATGGACTGGTATTGCCCGACGGGAGCATAGTCGGGAAGGTTTGCGATATCCATCGGATATGACGGACACGGAGTGGGCGCTGGCAGCGCCATTCGTGCCTCCGGCAAGGCGTGGAGGCCGACCTCGAACGGCAGACATGCGCGAAGTTCTGAACGCGATGCTGTACATCGCGGCGAGCGGGTGTGCGTGGCGGCTTCTGCCGAAGTGCTTTCCTCCGGTATCGACGGTGCGGCGCTATTTCTATGCCTGGCGCGATGCCGGTCTGTTCGACGCGATCAACACGGTGCTGGTCATGAACCTGCGGGAAATCGAAGGGCGTGAAGCTTCGCCCAGCGCCGGAGTGATCGACAGCCAATCGGTCAAGACCACCGAAAGTGGCGGAATTTCAGGCTATGACGCGGGCAAAAAGGTGAAAGGCCGCAAGCGACATATCCTGACGGACACCTGCGGCTTCCTCATCTTCATCCTAGTACATGCCGCCGATATTCAGGACCGAGATGGGGCCGTCGATGTGCTGGTAGCCATTCGCAAGCGGTTTCCCTGGCTGCGACACATCTTTGCCGATGGCGGTTACGCAGGCGACAAGCTGCGATCCGCCCTGGTTGGCATGGGCAAATGGACGATCGAAATCATCAAGCGATCGGACAAGGCAAAAGGCTTTCAAGTGCTGCCCCGCAGGTGGGTGGTCGAACGGACTTTTGCCTGGCTCGGGCGCTGCCGTCGGCTCGCAAAAGATTGGGAGCGGTCCATCGCCTCGTCCACCGCTTGGGCCCTCATCGCCTCAATCCGCATGCTCACGCGCAGAACCGCAAGGCTTTGTCAAAATTGAGAAACTTCCGAATCCGGCTCTTAGAAATTAGAAAGCAATATTGGGTGCGACCCTCCGGGCACAGGCTCTGCCTCCGCGTGACCGCTCCGACCAAGGCCGCAAGCGGTCCTGGCGCAAGCGTGACGATCCTCGCGTGAGGCAGGGGCAAGACCCCTGCCCTGTCGTGCCGACGTGCGCTGGCGTGGATTCGGGCCAACCCTCTGTATCTTCCGGTGAGATAGAGGAAGAGATTTTACGGTATGTTCGGTACCAACGACATCCTTGCGGCGAACTATGAGACGAGCCGGGAATGTAGATTTGCCCCGAATGCTCCCCCTTTGCGACCTGAGTGATCGACAAGCACCCGATGTTCGGTGAATTTGCCGGGCTGCATATCCGCATATGCGCGCCTTCCTCGCCCAAGCTCTCGTCATTCCCTTCCGACGTTAGAGCTATCGGCGTTCGCTGTTCGTTCGATCCTAGCGTACGCGTGTGGATGGCTCCCGCGTTGCGGTGCGATTTTCTGACGTTCTGACATGCCATATCGAGTGCAGTCGCGTGTCCGGCCTTTATGTGCAGCCTTTATACGGCTGCTGGCCTTGAAGGATTCCGCCAGCCCTGGCCTCCTCATCGTTTACGCGGACTCGAAGTCCTGTACGCTAAGCAGGTTTGCCGAAGCTCGGTGGATCGAATGGCTTGCCTTCAGTCGGTCTTCACACCTCAACTTTGTTTTGCCATCGCCTGCCAATCAGGCTGCGATCGCCAATTCCTTTCTTTCATACTCGACGCCGCGCGTCATCACCACCCATGCAATACGCGCCATCTTGTTGGCCAGAGCAACGGCCACGACCTTGGGCGGACGGCGATCAAGCAAGGCTTTGGCCCATTCAAAGCCTTTGACGCTGCCCGCCCGGACATGCCGCAGCACTGAAGTCGCACCGACGACCAGCAATTGTCGCAGGTAGCGATTGCCGCCCTTGGTAATCTTGCCCAGGCGGGTCTTGCCACCTGACGAGTTTTGCCGGGGCACGAGTCCAAGCCAGGCGGCGAAATGGCGGGCCGACCTGAAGCTCTGCGCGTTGGTCACCATCGACGCGAGCGCCGAGGCGGTGATCACACCAACGCCGGGGATGGTTTCAAGGATGTTGCTGACGTCGTTGCGATAATGCCAGCGGGTCAACTGCTTATCGATCCCGGTGAGCTTGTCCTGCAGTTCCTGAATGTGGCGCGCTAAGACGCCGAGTGTCTCGCGCGCCAGTTCCGGAAGATCGAGTTCGTCCCCTTTCGCAAGCCGATCGACCATGCGCACCACCTGCGCCACGCCGGTACCCGTCACAAGACCGAATTCGGCCAGATGGCTGCGCACGGCATTGAACATCATCGTCCGCTGCTTGATCAGCAGTGCCCGCGTTTTGTGCAGCACGCCGCCAGCCTGCTGGTCAACTGACTTGATTTCGACGAACCGCATTGTCGGCCGCGTCACCGCCTCGCAAATCGCTTCGGCATCGGCGGCATCGTTCTTCTGCCGCTTGACGTAAGGTTTCACGTAGATCGGCGGGATGAGTTTTACGTCGTGGCCCAGGTTCTGGAGCTGCCGACCCCAGTGATGCGCCGTTCCGCAGGCTTCGATCCCGATCAGAACCGGAGGCAATGCCGCGAAAAACTTCAACATCTGTCCGCGCTTCAATTGCCGGGTCACAACCACCTGACCCGCCGCGTCTACACCATGGACCTGGAACACCGACTTCGCGATATCCAGCCCAATCGTGACAATCTCACTCATCGTCCGTCTCCTCGCTCTTCAGCCGAGGCAGTCTGCCTCAGCCGGTGAGCGGGAGCCATCCACTCCATCGTAAACGGCACTTTCGTGCAGTGACGCCTCAAATGCGAGTGTGCGACGTGTGGCTATACCATGAGGACCGCGCAAATGGCGTGCGCTGGCCGGAGCGCTGCTTTGCCCACTCGAGGATCATAGCTGGATGGAGCATGAACCGCTGGACGACGAGGCAAACGAGGGCGAATAAACGCCACAATTAAATGTATATCGTCTAGCTTTACAAACGATGCTATAGCGCAACCACATTGCCAGCGGAGCGAGATCAGAATGATATTGGCAGTCGGAAACACTAAGGGTGGCGTCGGCAAGACTACGCTCGCCGTCAACCTCGCGGTGGCGCGCGCGCTTGCGGGCCGCGATCTCTTGCTGGTGGACGGCGACGAGCAGGGGACCGCCCTCACCTTTACCGAGTTGCGCACCGACCGGCTTGGCGAGGCCGGCTATACCGCCGTTGCGCTTACCGGCGCGGCGCTTCGCAGCCAGGTGCGCCAGCTCGCGGCCAAATATGATGACATCATCATCGACGTAGGCGGACGCGATACCGGCTCGCTGCGCGCCGCGCTCACCGTCGCAGACACGCTGCTAGTGCCGGTACAGCCGCGCAGCTTCGACGTGTGGGCGCTCGACCAAGTTGCGGCGCTGGTGGCGGAGGCACGCGAGATCAACGAGGTCTTGCGCGCCGTCGCCATGCTGAACGGCGCGGACGCGCAAGGGGCCGACAATGAGGCCGCCTTGGAAATGATTGGCGATGTTGAGGGGATCGAGGTGCTGCCGACGTCGATCGTGCGGCGCAAGGCGTTTCCGAACGCGGCGGCCGAAGGCAGGGCGGTGATGGAGCAATCCCCGCGTGACACCAAAGCAATCGACGAGCTGGCCGCATTGGTTAGCGCGGTATTTGTATAGCATAATGATAGCGGAGTGAATTGCGATGGCTATCGCTCGTAAACCGAACAGCAAGCCCAAACCCCCGATAGATGAGGCAGCGGCCGATGCCTTCATTGCCGGTGCGGCCAAGCCGGAGGCCACGCCGATCGCGGCCGACGCTAAGGATGCGGGACAGGGGGGCGAGCCGCGCAAATCGCCGGTGATGCTCCGTTTCGATCGTGCATTGCTGGCGAAGGTCGATGCAGCCGCCAAGCGACGCGGGATTAGCCGCAGTGCGTGGATTCAGTTCACGGTGAGCCGCGCGCTTGATGCCGGTGAGGGATAGGGCTGGCTAGGGCGAGGCGGCTCCAGCGCGCGAACGGTGAGTTTTGGGGTAGGGCCTCACCTTTGGGCGGCGGGTAGGCTGAAATCCACCAGCACTGGCATTTCGGGTATATCGCCGCGCAGCTTGGCGCGGCGGACGATGCTATGCTGGTCGATGAGATTTTGCGCGTCACGGCGACCGCTCATGGTTTTCGGGAGCCACATCATAGAAACCCGCTCGACCTTGCGGCCTTTTTTGATCGGGGTGAACTCGACCCAGAAGGGACAGAGCTTATTGATTTCCTCTTGGGCGACCTTGAGGCAGTATTTATTGAAATCGGCGAAGCGGTCCAACTTGCCTTCCGGCACGTTGAGCAGGCCGCGCAGCTCCGCAATCGTGAACTCTTCGCTTTGCTTGTATTCGAGGCCGATACGGCGCTCGATCATTTCATAGAGGCAGAGCGCATATTTCGACTCGAAACAATACATCACTTGCGTCTTGAGCCGCGCATAGACTTCGCTGTTGCGCAAAATTTCAATCAGTTCTTCGGGTATGCGGTAATGCAGGAAGCCGTCTTTTTCGAGGCTTTCGTCGCTGGGGCCGAGAAGCTGGACGCGGCGCTTGTAGCTCTTGCCACCCTTGCGGATCGTGACGATCGCGATGGTGCCCATCAGGCGCAGCAACGAGCTTTCTATGCGCTCGTTGCCTTGGTGTGTGCCCTTGAGCGCGGTTTTAGCGATTCGGTGAATGACCGGCTCGCCAATCCGCTCCCAAGCGTTCGCGATCAGCAGATTGTAGATTCGGCGATCGGCGAGGGTGAGGGGGGACAGTTCGATAATATCGACCAACTCGCCGGGTTTGACGATTTCCCCATAATTGGCGGGATCGAAGGGATTGCCGCGTCCCTTTTGCGCGAGAGTGAGGGCGGTATCCTCGCCCCGGGCAACTTTTGCCTTTCCGCTTTTTACAGGTGAGCTTGTACGATTCATGCTCTCACTTTATCAGCTACGGTGAGCTAGGCAATTATTAAAGCTCGCCGTTCGATCACAGGCAGGGCTACCCCAAAACTCACCGATGAAAATGTGACTACCCCAACACTCACCGGACTCGACCCCAAAACTCACTTTTACCGACCCCAAAACTCACCAAAGGCTACCCTAAAACTCACGCGACTCGACCCTAACACTCACTTTTCAAGGCAGTTTTTGGTGGTTTTCTGCGGGTTTCAGCCCCCTTGAATCTTGAATCTAAGAAGAATCTTTGAATCAGAACGCGAACGGTGAGTTTTGGGGTAGCCTTGCCTGTGGATAACTCCCCGATTGTCGAGCCCTCACATCCAAAAAAGAAAAGCACCGCCTCTTGGGGCTCCGCCCCGCCGGCTCGCGGCCTTCGGCCGCCCCAGATCGCTACGCGATCCCCGCCCGGCATCCTCATAATGAGCCGGCTACGCCGGCACGCTTTTAATAATGAACGAGGGTTGATCGCACCGCAGCACTCAACCTTCCAACACCGCGCTCATTTTCACCGTTGTAATTGGCTTTCCAGAAAAGCCAGGCGGATAGGGTGGTGATCGATCGGAAAGGGCAGGGAAGGCGGAAACGTCGCGACATGGGCTATTTTCGAGCCGCTAAGGCGCATTACAGGCTTGGGGGCAAAGGGAATAAGGTTGAGATGGCAAACGCACTCTACGGGCTTCCTAGCAGCCTATTTTTTAGAAGCTAGATTTCCGACCTTCGGGGTATCATCCACCGCCGCGTCGATCGCTAACGGTGAGGCCATACCCCAAAACTCACCTTTAGACCGCCACAGCACGATTTTTAACGCCTTCCGTTGATTGTCTGCGCATTGCTATATGGCGGAATGCCATCGGTTAGATATACAAATGATATTATTCTGCATGCATTTGGCCCGTTTAAACACGCTTCACCGGGTCGAAATTCCGTGCGAACTCGCGATCGGCGTAGTAGGCGAGCTTGGTGGCGATGATCGGGCGTTGCCCCGCGAGGAACAGCAGTTCGAGGTTCGCTGGCATGGCGCGGACCTCATCGGGGGTGAGCAGGAGGCGCGCGACATGCTGGGTGCCGAAGGAGATGCCGGTTTCTTCCGCATCGAGCGCACGGCTCATCGTCTCGAACACGACCGTCTCCTGCCCGAGCAGATCGGAGACCAGTTTTGCGCTGTCATGATCGTTGACGCCGAACACCTGCAACACGCCGGCGTTCGACAAGAAGGTGCCGGCGCGGCGCTCGTAGAGCGCGCGGAGTTGGTGAACGTCCTGCAAGATCGGCCAGAACTGGATGCCGTAGCCGGCCATCAAGCTCATGGCGCGCTCGACGGGTTCGAGGCGGCCCAGCGCCGCGAACTCATCGAGCAGGAGCAAGACAGAGCGGCCAGGGGAGGCCGGGGCGCGTGCCAGATCGGCCAGCCCCTGCGCGAGCATCAGGCGCAGCCAGCGAGCATAGGTGGCGAGCCGATCGGGCGGCAGCACCAAATAGACGGTGGCAGGTGACGCCTTCACATCGGCGAACGCGAAATCGGACTGTCCCAGCACGGCCGTCATGCGCGGGCTGTCGAGGAAATGGGTATGGCGCTGCGCGGCCGACAGCACGCCGGCGGCTTCGCGATCGGACTTGCCGAGGTGACGGTTCGCGGCGCGCGCGGCGAGACCGCCCTGGGCCTGCATGGCCTCCAGCATGGTCGGGAAAATGGCAGGTGCAAGGGTCAGCCGGTCGCGGAGCGTACCAAGGGTGCGCGTCGCTGGCGGCTCGCTGGTGGCAATCGACAGGATGATGCCGGCGATCAGCGCCTTGGCTTCCTCGTTCCAATGCGCCTCTCCCGCTTCGCCGGGGGCGTCATAGACCAGCGCATCGGCCAGCGTCATGCAGTCGTCGGCAAGATCAAGGCGACCGGATCGATCCGGTCGAGCGGATTGAACGCGGCCGAGGGAAGCCCCGTCACCCCGAAGGGATCGAGGACATGGACCGGGCCGAATGTCCCACGCTGGCGCGAGGTGATGCGGGCGTTCTCGCCCTTGGGGTCGATGCAGACGACTGGCCCCGGATAGTCGAGTAGGTTAGGAATGATCGTGCCCACGCCCTTGCCGGTGCGCGTCGGCGCAATCGTCAGCAAATGGGCGGGGCCGGCATAGCGCAGCAGCTTGCCCGATTTGCGGTCGCGGCCGATTATCAGGCCGTCGCCATTTTGGGCGAGAGGGCGGGTTTCGCGATCCGTGGCGAAGCGGGCTGAACCATGAGTGTCGTCGCCGTCCGGGCCGCCATAAGCAAGGATGAGGGGTTGGAACAGCGCGCGCAGCGTGATGAGAATGACGACCAGGCCCGTCAGCATCATGATGGTCTGGTAGAGGTTGGAATCGTGGGCCAGGCCGATCAGCGTGCGAAAGATGAACTGCATGCCTAGGCCGAGCACGATGGCTGTCGCGAGGAACAGGAACAGCACGCCGAGCAGATGACGGATCAGCCTTATGGGACTGAGCGTGAAGGCCGTGATCGCCCATATAGGATTCTGGCGCGATATGCGGGCGAGGTTGCGGATCGCGCGGCCGAGCTGGCGGAGCCATTCCATCGTCAAGCCGCCTGAAACATGGTCATGCGGATGATGCCGGGGGAGGATTCGATTTCAGCTTCTATCGCCGAAACCTCTTCCATCCTGTCGCTGGGCCAGTCGCGTGAGACGCTGACGCCACCCTGATCGGTCTCGATTTCGATGAGCCGGGTTTGCGGCGAGAGATCAAGCAGGCGGACAAGCCGGTTGCAAAGGTCGGGCGAGATCCGATGCACGCCTGACCCGACCATCAGGAGCTGCCATGAACGGGGAACGCGGTCAGTCATTGATCCTCCACATTCTTGCGCGCACGAAGCGCACTCTTTCAGCGATCGGAACGAGAGGCAGGGACACAAGCTCATAGCCAAGGTCGGCATAGATCGTGACCATCGCCTCATAGGTCGCCTGCGCTTCCGAAAAGTCCTGCTTCCTTTCCGCGTCCTGTCCGAAAATCTCGCGCCAGGGCGGAGCGATGAACACCCGGCGCTGGTAGCGAAACAGATCGGCGGCGCGTGCGACATGAGCAGGAACGGCAAGCCGCATAGGTGCAGATAGCCCGACACATCAGGAACGCCGCGATCAAAGATCACCGGGCCTTTTCTGTTGTGCGCCTCATGCCAGGATCGTAGCTCCCAGCCCAGCATCAGTTCAGCGAAGGCCCCGCGATCGGCCCAGGGGAGGGCGGTGCCGCCGATGGCGACCTGATCGCGAATAATGGCGCGACCGGCTTCAGGCATATGGTGGAAGCCCAACGCAGCCAATGCATCGATCAGCGTGGTTTTGCCCGAACCGGGGCCGCCGGTAATGATATGAAAATCGGGCCGCTCAGCCATCGCCGAATTGCTCTTTGTTACCCTCCGCGTCCGCATCGAACGCGCGTTTGCCGCGCCGCTTCCAGAGTGCGAGCGCGTTGCCATCTTCACGCGCCTTCGCAGCAAGATCGAGCAGTGCGCCGTAGAGGGTAGCACGATCATCATCGGCCAGCTCGACCAGGCCGGCTTTCTGGACGAGGCCGCCCAGTTCTATGAGATGGCGGGTGCGCTCGCGTCGGGCCATGACCCATTCCCTCGTGTCGGTGCGACGATGGCTTGCCTCGACACGGCGGATAGCATGATGCGTGCGCACCATTGCCTTACCGGTCTCCGCGACATCAGCGGCGAGCCTTTTTCCCGCGTCGCTGAAAGAAGGTGGAGCCTTTCGCGCGCCAAGCCTCCCTTTCTTCCGCATCGGCGGATTCTACGGCAGCAAGCAACGCACCGGCGAGCGTATCGAGATCGAGCACGTCGGCACCGGTCGACGTGACGAGTTCGCCTAGCTGCTGCACCTTCTTCACCTTGAGAGCGCGGGCCTTGTCGCCCAGCGCCTTCAGTTCGGCGTCATAGTCACGGACCTTACGCATATTCTCTCCGTCGCGCTCGAGGCTGAGAGCCGCAGCGTAGCACGATCGTAGTTGCGAAGAACTGTGGCAAACAAAAAATGCGGCGAAGTCAATCATGCGAATGGCAGAGAGTGTGAGTGCGCGCTTATACAACCTTGCGGTCGTGCGCGAAGAAGGAGAAGATAGCGACCGTCATGGCAATCTACCATTTCTCGGCCAAGGTCATCAGCCGCGTCAGCGGATCGAGCGCCGTTGCCAGTGCGGCTTATCGCGCGGCGGAACGGCTGCACGATGACCGGCTCGGGCGGAACCATGATTTCTCGAACAAAGCCGGCGTCGTCCATTCGGATATCATGCTACCCGAGGGTGCGCCGGAGCGTTTAAACGATCGCGCAACCCTGTGGAACGAGGTCGAGGCCAAGGAGAAGCGCGGTGACGCGCAACTGGCGCGTGAGGTCGAGTTCTCGATTCCGCGCGAGATGAACCAGCAACAGGGCATCCAGCTCGCCCGTGATTTTGTCGAAAAGCAGTTTGTCGAACGCGGCATGGTCGCGGACCTCAACGTGCATTGGGACATGGGCAAGGATGGGCAACCCAAGCCGCACGCCCATGTCATGCTGTCGATGCGCGAAGTCGGCCCGGACGGGTTCGGGAACAAGAACCGCGACTGGAACGATCGCGGGCTGTTGAAGGAGTGGCGCGAGGCGTGGGCGGATCATGTCAACGAGCGCCTCGCCGAACTGGATATAGACGCTCGCATCGATCACCGGACGTTGGAGGCGCAGGGCATCGAGCTTGAGCCGCAGAGCAAGATCGGGCCGGCGGCGTCGCGTATGCCCGATCAGGGGCTTGAGGCCGAGCGGGTCGAGGACCATGCCCGGATCGCGCGCGAGAACGGTGATAAGATCATTGCGCGGCCTGAAATCGCGCTAGACGCGATCACGCGGCAGCAGGCGACGTTCACGCGGCGCGACCTGGCGCAGTTCGCGTTCCGGCACAGCGACGGCAAGGATCAGTTCGACCAGGTGATGAGCGCGGTGCGGATTTCGCCCGAGCTGGTGGCGCTGGGCAAGGACGGGCGTGGCGAAGACCGCTTTACCTCCCGCGACATGATCGAGACGGAGCAGCGGTTGGAACGCGCCGGCGACCGGCTTGCCGATCGGAGCGGGCTTGGTCTCCCGGCGGACGCGACCTACGCCAGTCGCGCCGCCGGAAGTGGTGCCCTGTCACTGGGGGGCCAGCAGCAGGAAGCGCTGGCGCATATCACCGGTAAAAGTGATCTGGCAATCGTCGTGGGCTATGCCGGCACCGGCAAATCGACCATGTTGAGCGTGGCGCGCGACGAATGGGAGCGGGGGGGCTATCAGGTGCGCGGCGCGGCCTTGTCGGGGATCGCGGCCGAGGGGCTTGAGGGCGGCTCCGGTATCGCCTCGCGCACGATCGCCAGCATGGAATATCAGTGGGGCCAGGGCCGCGAGCTGCTAGGTCCGCGCGACGTGCTGGTGATCGACGAAGCCGGCATGATCGGCACCCGCCAGATGGAGCGCGTTCTGTCGGAGGCAGAACGGGCCGGGGCCAAGGTCGTGCTTGTCGGCGACGCCGAGCAGTTGCAGGCGATCGAGGCCGGCGCGGCGTTCCGCGCACTTGCCGAGCGCCACGGCGCGGCCGAGATCAACGAGGTTCGCCGGCAGCATGAGGACTGGCAGAAGGACGCCACGCGCGCGCTGGCGACGGGCCGCACCGGCGAGGCGATCTATGCCTATGAGCAGCACGGCATGGTCCATGCGGCCGAGACGCGCGAGGCTGCGCGGGAAAGCCTAGTGGAGGGCTGGGATTGCGCTCGCATTGCCGATCCCGACAAGACGCGGATCATCCTCACCCACACCAATGCCGAGGTGCGCGACCTGAACCTGGCCGCGCGCGATCGGCTGCGCGACGCCGGCGAGCTGGGGACGGACGTGCGCGTGTCGGCCGAACGGGGCGCGCGCGAGTTCGCGACCGGCGACCGCATCATGTTCCTCAAGAACGAGCGCGGGCTTGGCGTGAAGAACGGCACGCTGGGCAAGGTCGAGCGCGTGTCGCCCGACAGCATGGCGGTGAAGCTGGACGATGGCCGATCGGTCGCGTTCGACCTCAAAAACTATGCCCATGTCGATCATGGCTATGCCGCCACCATCCATAAATCGCAGGGCGTGACGGTCGATCAGGGGCATGTGCTCGCGACCCCTGGCATGGACCGCCATTCGGCCTATGTGGCGCTGTCGCGGCACCGCGACGGGGTGCAGCTCCATTACGGCCGCGACGACTTCGCCGATCAGCGCCAGCTCACCCGTACGCTATCGCGCGAACGGGCGAAGGATATGGCGTCCGACTATCCGATGTATCGGGATCGCGAAGCCCGTGATCTTGAGGGGGAGATTCGTGCCTTCGCCGACCGGCGCGGCGTGTCGAGCGAGATCCGCGTCGCGGATGCGCCCGAACGCAAGGGCGTGGAGCTTCTCGGGGTGCGCGCTGGCGCCATGCGCCAGATGGGCGAAGATCCACGCGCGCGCGAGATCGACGAGGGCCGCGGCGCTGGCGAGGCAAAGGCCGCGGGCGAAGGGCGGCCGCGGCGCGGTATGTTCGATGGGCTGAAGCTGTCGGCCGAGCCGGCGAAGGCTGCCGAACCCGCGCCGGAAACGAAGGACGCCGCGAAGGAGAAGGCGGCTCGCAGGCGGGGCATGTTCGATGGGCTGAAATTGTCCCGGCGCACGCCGGCGCCGACGCCGGCGAAGGAACCGCCCGCACGTGCCGAGCAGGGCCAGGATCGCGATTTCCGGCGCGCGGTCGAGCGGGCCTCGCGCTCGGCCGAGGCGGTGTTGCAGGCCCGCGCATCGGGCGGGCCAGTGCTGGAACATCAGAAGGTCGCGCTCGAGCGCGCGGGACAAGCGCTGGACCAGATCAGGGCGGGAGCTTCGCGCGATATGGCATCGGCGATGCGGCGCGATCCCGGCCTGCTGCGCGAAGCAGCAGCGGGGCGCAGCGGCCCGATGGTCGAGGCGATACGCCAAGAGGCGCGTGTGCGGACCGATCCGAACTTGCGTGCCGATCGGTTCGTGGAACGCTGGCAACAGCTCTCCCAGGACCGCGACCGGCTGTATCGCGCCGGTGACATGACGGGCCGCGAGAAGGCGGGCAAGGAGATGGCGGGCATGGCGAAAAGCCTTGAGCGCGATCCCCAGGTGGAATCGATCCTGCGCGGTCGCACGCGCGAGCTGGGGCTTGAGATCGGCATGGAGCGGGGTCGCGACCTTGGCCGCCAGTTGACGCAGGGCCTGGAAATCAGTCGCGACCGAGGCATGAGCCGCTGATGCTTTTGCGGATAAGCGCCTATCATGCTAAGATGGTATGCGTTTAATCAGAGAGTCGAACCATGAACGATATGACCCGCTGGACCGTCTCGGTATCCAAGAACACCGACATTGCGGTGCGTAGCTTCCTCGCCCAGCGCGGTATGAAGAAAGGCGATCTTTCCCGCTTCATCGAGGAAGCGGTAAAATGGCGCGTGCTCGATCAAACCATCGCCGAGGCGCGGGGCAAGTTTGAAGACATGGCCCCCGAAGAGCTGGACGCGCTGATAGGAGAGGCGGTGGCCGCCGCGCGTCAGCCCGCAGGCTGACCCGTGCGTGTCGTCGTCGATACCAATGTCCTCATAAGCGCGCTGCTATCGGGCCGATCGCCGCCCGGGCAGATCGTCACGCTCTGGCGGGAAGGGCGGTTCGCGCTGCTGACCTCCCAAGAGCAACTGGACGAGCTGGCGCGGGTGACGCGCTATCCCAAAATCCGCGAGCGGCTTTCGCCGGCGCTGGCGGGGCGGCTTGTCAACGAGCTGCGCGACGTGGCCGTGATGGTGACAGACCTTCCGCGCGTGATGGCCTGCGCTGATCCTTACGACAATTTCCTGTTGGCGATGATCATCGCCGGCAGCGCCGATCATCTTGTGACCGGCGACAAGCGCGATTTGCTGTCGATGGTCCGTTACGAGGGCGCGCGGATCATCGCCGTGCGGGACTTTCTGGCGATGTTCGGGCAGTTGCCCAGGGATGAGGGCGCATGAGCGATCAGGATGAAGACGCCGACGATCCGGCGCGGGCGTTCGCACGGGTCGAGGATCGGTTGGCATCGGTGCATGGCGAGGTGGCGTTGCTGCGCGCCGCGATCGAGGGGCTGACCGCCGCGCGCGAGAATATCGAGATACCCGACTATGGGCCGACGCTGGAGCGCACCGAAAAGATATTGGTGGCGCTCGCCCAGCGGATCGACCCCATCGCCAAAAGTCCGCTGCTGTCGATGACGCCGGATTCCATGGCGAGCCAGATCGCGATGGCGGCTACGGCCGCGCGCCGCGAAGACGCGCGGCTTATCGCCGAGGCGCGCGGGGGGCTGGACCAGGCCGCCCGTGAGTTCGGCAACCGGCTCGCATCCGCGCGCCGGGGCGACGAGCAAAACCGCTGGCTGTATATGGGGGCGTTTGCGGGAGGGGGCGGAATCCTACGCTCTCATGACCGTCATTTTGGAAGCGGAGCCGCACAGAACCTACACCAAAACTGAGGTCCGGTGTAATTGAAACTGATGATGCACCTGATGGGTGTGCCGCGAGCCGATCGACGACGATTGATCATGCTCTCATCCGCGGATTGACTACCGCATTTCCCATTTCCGTCGTGGGCCTTCCTCTCTCTAAGCACGGGCATCGGTCGAAACCTGCCCCAACGTACGCCGAGGGTTACCCATCTTGCCTGGTCTTCGCGGCACGCCCATCAGGTCCAATAACTTGAGATGCCGTCGTCATGCGGGCTGCATACGTCGCCCGATGTCCCAGACAAATCCCACCAATTCGCGAGCGATCGCCGTGATGACCTTCGGCAAGGGCTTCCCGGACGCAGCCAACATCCGGTAGCGCTGGCACAGTCGGACTTGTGCTTTCCAGGCGATGGCTTTGACTTCATCCGGCAGTCCCTCGACCCGGGCTCGATAGCGGCGTTCTTCCCGCGCTGGCAGTCGATAGGACCAGGCCGCCTCCACCAACATTGCTCGCGCTTCGCGGTTGCCGGTCTTCGTTATTGCGCCTCGGCGCGTCCGGGCACCACTCGACGCTTCAGACGGGACCAGCCCCAGCCAACCCATGAGCTGTTTTGGGGTATCGAACCGACCAAGGTCGCCTATTTCTGCAACTAAGGTGGCGGCGACAATCAAGCCGACACCCCGCAAGGCCTGCAGAGCCTGAACCAACGGCGCCAGCGACCAATAGGGCAATGCCTCCACCAGCATTGCATCCAGTCGGTCGCAGCGCTGCTGTGCTTCCTCGATCCGGCGGATGCTCTCGCCGAATACGAATTGCTGGTGAGGTGCATCAAACGCCTGCTCACCGAGCCAGCGCCAGTGCGCCTTGGTCCAATTGGATCGACCGGCGAACTTGCGCCCATGGCGCAGAAGGAAGCTCAACAACATCTGCCGGCCAGCAACCAAATCGTGTTTCGCCTGGCGTCGCCCACGAATCAGATCACGGATAGCCTCGTGTGCCTCGTCCGGGACCCAGATCGCCGTCAATTCACCAGACCGTAGCAATCGGGCGAGCGTCATCGCGTCACGTCGGTCGGTCTTTATCCGGTCCGCAGGTTTGCGCGGCATGACCGATGGCGCAATCACGCTACATTCCGCCCCCAGATCGACTAACTGACGATGAATTCCGTAGCCACAGCCGCCTGCTTCATAACAGAAATGCAGCGCGACATCCGGGCTGCTCAGTCGGGCCACCAGACGCCGGATCGAATCCTGCGTGTTGGGTATGGTCCCGTAGAACCGGATTTCTCCAGTCCGACCGTCATCGGCGAGCGCAACTGCAATCGTCTCTTTATGGACATCGAGACCGACAAACTTGCTGATCGACATTGTCCTTCTCCTTCCTGACAAGCTGAGCTTACGCCCCACCTGCCTCGAAGCGCGAGGCGAATGACGGTCATTGGGTCTAAGGATTTGGGCCAGCGATATTCCCCGGTTAGATTGATGTGTTCCCATCCCAACGGCGAGACGTGGGCGAGTAGATCAGGCGCGATATGGGTACCGCTGGCGGCCCGGGTATTGACGACCTCGCCGAGCTTCATGGTGTTCCAGAATATGATGATGGCGGCGAGCAGGTTCATTCCGGCGATGCGATAGTGCTGGCCTTCGCCGGATCGATCCCGGATTTCACCTCGGCGGTGGAAGCTGATGGCGCGCTTTAGGGCGTGGTGGGCCTCACCCTTGTTGAGGCCGATCTGAGCCTGGCGCTGGAGGCCGGCATCAAGAATCCAGTCGATCATGAACAGGGTTCGCTCGATGCGGCCCACCTCTCGCAATGCGAGGGCCAGCTCATTCTGGCGCGGGTAAGAGGCGAGCTTGCGAAGAATCTGGCTGGGGGCGACGATCCCCGCTGCGATCGTCGCCATGATGCGCAGGATGTCGGGCCAGTTGCGCTCGATGAGCGGTTCATTGATCTTACCTCCGACCAGCGCTCGCACATTGGCCGGCGTCGGGTTGGGCGTGAAGGCATAGAGTCTTTTCTGAGGGAGATCGCGGATACGGGGGGCGAACCTGTAGCCGAGCAAGGCGCAGGCGGCGAACACATGATCGGTGAAGCCGCCCGTGTCGGCAAAATGCTGGCGAACGCGGCGGCCCGCGTCATTCATGAGCAGCCCGTCCAGGATATAGGGAGCCTCGCTGACCGTTGCCGGGATCACCTGGGTTGCGAACGGCGCATATTGATCGGACACATGGCTGTATCCCTTGAGGCCCGGGACGTTGCCATATTTCGCGTTGATCAGATTCATCGCCTCGCCCTGCTCGGTAGCAAGGAAGAACTGCCCGTCGCTGGATGCCGATTGCCCTTGTCCCCAGAAGGCGGCCATGGGCAGGGCGGCGTGGGCCTCCACGATCATGGCGAGCGCCCGATCATAGGCGCTGCCTTCGACATGCCAGCGCGCGATCCGCAGCAATTCCCAGAAGCTGTGCGTGTTGGTCGCCGCCGCCATCTTGCGCAAACCGAGATTGACGCCTTCCGCCAGCAACACGTTCATCAGGCCGATCCGGTCGCTGCAGGGCGCGCCGGTGCGCAGATGCGTGAACGCCTCGGAAAATCCGGTTCGCTCATCGACTTCCAGCAACAGATCGGTGATCCTCGCGGGCGGGAGCTGTTGATAGAGATCGAGCACGAGATCCTCGGCCCCTTCGGGCGTGTCGGCCCTCAGCTTGTCGATGTGCAGCTTGCCGTTCTCGATGATGCCGCCTGGGATCGTGCCGGTTCGCGCCGCGCGGCCAAACTCCTTCAGCCGTGTATCCAGTCGAGCCCTGCGCTCGGCCAGCCATTCGCCGGGTCGCAGCGGCACGGCGAGCCGCGCGGTCTGCTCTATCGCCTGTGGCGGGACCAGAAGCTGCTTGAGGTCGCCATAGCGGCGCGATCCCGCCAACCATATGTCACCGGACCGGAAGGCGTCGCGGATGTGGAACAGCACCGCGATTTCCCAAAGCCGGTGGTCGCCGCTGGGCTCAGCGCGAAGATGACGATGCCATTTCGAGTTGGGACGTAGAAAATCCACCGGCGGATCGACCTTGATCCCGTTACGCAGCATCGCAACGGCCGCCAGAAGAGGCGTGGCGATCGGCGCCGCCTGCATGTCGAGCAGGCGCAGCATCCTGGGCGCGTAGAGGCGGAAACGGTGATAGCCGTCCAGCACACGGCTGAGCGGGTCGGCCGCGAGCACGTTGGTCAGCGCGGAGGCCGTGGCGACAAGGGTTCTGAACCGTTCCCAGCCAGGCCCGGTGGCGATTATCCCGTCCAGGGCCGTGCCATCGTCCTGCGCTCCAAGCAAAGCACCACCGATTTCGGCAAAGGACTTCAGCGTGTCCCGAACGGCCGCCTTTTCGTCGGCGATCCTGGTGTTGCAAAGGCGTTCGGAGGCCCGATAGAGACGGCCTACGATGCGATCGTGGGTCTCCACGATGACATCGGCCAGCGATGACCGCCATTCCAGGGTGCAGACAGCGAGGATCGCAAGCCGCCTGTCTTCGGGCAGATCACGCATGCCGTCGGCGTAATAGCGCTCGCCCTGCCGGCGAAGCCGGGTCACACGATGCGCCGGCACGCCGTCCAGCAAATCCGCCGGAAGATCGAACCTTTGAAGATATTCCAGTCGATCCATCAGCCGGTTAGCGGCTGCTGAATTTGCGCCAACCTCGAACTGTCGCAGCCATACGAAGCGCGTGACGCGACCATCCACCGTATCCTCCAACAGGTGAGCCAAATTCTCGCTCAGGGTTGGCGTGATGCGATGGGCGATAAGATCCTCGATCCGGCGCTCGGCCTCAACCAGCGCATCGGCGCAAAGGCGCTCGATCGTCGAGGAGCCGGGAAGGATCGTGCGGGTGCGGCGACACTCCGCAACGAAGCGACGGGCAAGATCCTCATTCGATGTCGCCGCCTCGGCTTCCCGAGCGATCCATTCGCGCAAATCCCGTGCGCCCCGCCCCGAAAAGGAGCGATAGCCGTAGATTCGGCGAAGGTCCGCCAGATGCTCGTGCCGGGTCTCCTCGCGCGCGGCATAGAGGAGTAGATCGTCGCTGGTCAGGCCGAGCTGGGCCGCGATGAAATCCGATACCTGCGCCGGGATCAACTCGCCAGGAGCGAGCACCCGGCCCGGGTAGCGCAGGACGCACAGTTGCAGCGCGAAGCCAAAACGATTGTGGGCGCGCCGGCGCTGGCGGATATGCCCGAGATCCTCATCGCTGAGGGTATAGTGCCGCAGCAGCTCACCTTGATCGACCGGCAAGTGAAGCAGCGCCTCGCGCTGTCGATCGGTCAGGGTCACGCGACGCGGCATACATGCTCCTTATTCTTTCCGAGCTACGGTTTGAGATAGCTTGATTGAGATGCTGGTTAAGATACACAATAGCCCAATCTTATGTGCTCATGTTCGTCACCGCCTCAAACCTTCGTTTGTGATCCATGCTGATCGGCTACGCCCGCGTGTCCAAAGCCGACGGCTCGCAGTCGCTCGACCTGCAGCACGATGCCCTTCGCGCTGCCGGTGTCGAGCCAGGCAATATCTATGATGATCGTGCATCCGGTAGCCGTGATGATCGCCCCGGTCTTGCCGCCTGCCTGAAATCGTTGCGCGACGGCGATGTCCTCATCGTTTGGAAGCTCGACCGGCTCGGCCGAACGCTCACCCACCTGGTCAGCACGGTGCAGAATCTGTCGGATCGCGGTATCGGTCTGCGGGTGCTCACCGGCAAGGGCGCGCAGATCGACACCACGACGCCATCGGGCCGGATGGTGTTCGGCATTTTTGCCACACTGGCGGAGTTTGAGCGGGATATGATCCGCGAGCGCACCATGGCTGGCCTGGCCGCTGCCCGCGCGCGGGGACGCAAGGGTGGCCGCAAGTTCGCCCTCTCCAAGGCCCAGGTGCGGCTCGCTCAGGCTGCTATGGCCCAACGCGACACGTCCGTTTCCGACCTCTGCAAGGAACTCGGGATCGAGCGCGTCACTCTCTACCGCTATGTCGGTCCCAACGGGGAACTCCGGGATTACGGTCAGCGCGTGCTTGCTGCCAAAACGCGATGATGATGACGGGAGCCCCGATCAAACTTACCCAAGCGGACGCCGCAGACGTTGCAGACCTGTACAACCGTTGCAGCGACTATTTCCTGTTGCAGGACGGGGCCGCGCCCACGCTGGACGATGCTCGCGAGCTTTTCTCCGATGTGCCGCCCGAAAAGAGCGCCCACAATCAAGCTGTCCTGGGATGGAAGGGGCCTGGCGGCCTATATGCAATCGCGGCCATCCTCCGCGATTATCCGCGTGATGGCACATGGTATCTCGGCTTCATGATCGTAGATGCCGCACAGCGTGGTCGTGGCGTCGGACGCTCAATTTACTCGACGGTCGAAAGCTGGGCCGCTGCGAGAGGTGCCACAGAGATTCGGTTGGCCGTGCTGGAAGCGAATGAAGCGGCAGAGCGATTTTGGCGTTCTCTCGGCTTCATTGAGTATCGGCGCGTTGGGCCAGACACCTTCAAAATGCGTAGCCATCGCCGGATAGAACTGAGCCGTCGCCTTTCTGGCGCGACCGTAGAAGGCAGCAACAAGTAAGATCTCGCGCCGGCTATCTGGGCGAGCTTGGCGTAGGATTCCGCCCCCTCCCGCAAACGCCCCCTATATCGTTGGTGCGGGCGGTGTGGCGGCGGGGCTGTTGCTCTACGCTTTCCTTGCTGGCCCGCTGGTGCGGGCGACGCCGGATAGCTGGCGCTGGCCCGAGCGTATGGCGACCCGCGTTTTGAATGAGCCTGGCCCCTGGGAAGCGGGGCAGCGGTTGATGCAGTCGGCCGCGCCGGATAGCTGGCGGCTGATCGTCGCGGCCTCGCCGCTGTCGGCCGCCAATCGCGAGACGGTGCAGAAATGCCGAGAGCAGGCGGAAAAGGCAGAAAAGCCGGTGCGCTGCACGATCGAGGTCAAGGCGCAGGGACAGTGACCGGCAAGACCCCATGTCTTTTCTGCTATGTCGCCGACAGCGTTTCGAGCCACAGCATATCCGCGCCCAGCTCGACTCCCCAAGGCCAGACCAGGCTATGCCCCCAATCGCCGACTTCGACCTTGGCGAACTCGCCCGGATAGCGCAGCGCCGCAAAGGCGCGATCGGTGAAGATCGCGCCGAGATCGAGATCGGCCGCCGTCCCGTCCGACCACGACAGATGCAGCGATGCCGGTCCGATCGCGCACACGGCGGCGATGGTGCGGGCCTTGTCGGTGATGTTCATATGTCAGGCGCTTTTGCGCCGCTTCACGGTCGCCAGGATTTCGCGCCCGCCGCGCTTGGGCCCCTTCCAGAAATCGCCCGAGAGCGCCGGCAGGTCGCTATAGTCGATTTCGCTATCCGGTAGCGCCTGCAAAGCATCCAGTTCGGTCCTCTGCATCTCGGTCAGCGGTGGCAAATTGCCCGGATCGAGTTGGAAGCGGACGATTTCAGAGTCTTTCTTCTTCATAATCGAGCTTCACCTGGCCCCTGGTTAGAAAAGCCGGTCGAGGTCGCGCATCCCTTCAACTACGGCGATGATTGTGACGCTATCAGCTGCAGCGTCATATTCGTAGAGAATGAGATAGGAGCCGTGGACCAGGCCCCGCGCCTCCGGCTTGAGGTCGTCGCGCGCGCGGCCGATCTCCGGGAAAATTCGTAGGCGCTCGATCTTGGTATTGATGGCGCGTAACAGGCGATCGGCGGCATCGTCGTTGTCGAGCGCGACACTGAGCCAGATTCGTTCAAAATCGTCATCCGCCTGCCGCGAAACGATGATTTCAGTCATTGCCGGACGCGGCCGCCTTCTTGCCCTTCGCGCGCGTGATGATGGCTTCCATGTCGAGCGGGCCGGCGATTCCGCTGGCCTTGCCACGGTCCCAGGCTTCACGCAGCGCCAGCAATTCATCCTGGCGGAACTCGCGCCGCTCGCTCCACAGCCGCATCGCATCGCGCACGACTTCGCTGGCCGAGGCATATTCGCCGGCCTCGACAGCCGCATGAATCTTCGCGGCCATCTGATCGGGAACCACGACAGTCATTCGTTCATAAGCGGCCATAAAATGCGTCACTCGCTCTGGTATGAGTTATTCATAATATATCACAACGGCCAAGCATTCAATGGGCCTGTCCTGCCCCGGATTCACGCCCTGTTCTATATATGATATTGTGGAGAGGTTCGTTTCGTCGGCATGGGCCTGATTGGTGATCGCCTGCATGTGCTGGTTTTCACCGAAGGCTCTCATGACGATGCGGTGCGCGCCATCAGCCTACGCCCAGCAGAGAAGCACGAAGTGAGGTTCTATCATGGCCAAGTTTGATCCGAAGATTCACGATGACAACCCGCCGATGGATGCGGCGTTCATGGCCGGGATGAAGTCTTCCCGGCGCGGGCGGCCGAAGTCGGAAGCGCCGAAGGTGGAGGTGAAAATCCGCCTGGATGCGAAGACGGTGGAACATCTGCGCGGCAGCGGCCCCGGATGGCAGACCCGCGTCAATGCCCTGCTGGGGCAACTCGTTGCGACGGGGCAGCTTTGATTCGTCCGACTGATATTGAGGCGGCTGCATGATGCGCGCGGTTCACGACAGCATTGAGGGTCCGTTCGCGATTGGCGAGGACGCTCTATGGCACCATCACCGGCGACGCGACCTTGCAGGGCGGCGTGCGGTTCATCCTGCATGGCACGATCATGGGCGACCTGACGATCGAGCCGAAGGCGCGCGCCATTTTGCACGGCACCGTCGCGGGGCGCATATACAACAAGGGCGGACGGGTCGAGATATTCGGCATGGCCGGCGCAGTCGAGAATCTCAGTCGCCATGCCGAGACGATCATAGACCCCGGCGCGCATGTGCGGGGCGGACGGCCGCGCCGCGAGGGGAGCGCGCGCGCATGAGCGGGACCGCCCACACGGCACCCCCAGTCTTTCATCGGCTATGGTGAGCATCGTCATCTGGGCTGCCGACAGGCGGAGCGCGCCCTCATGAGCACGGGGCCACATGAACTTTCCGCGCTCGAGACGCTTCGCATACACGCATAGCCCAGACCCGTCCCAGACTAGGGCCTTCAACCTGTCGCCCCTTTTCCCGCGGAACAGGAAAACCGCCCCCGAGAATGAATCAAGCTGGTCGAGGCAAGCATCTCGCCAACAGAGGCGGCAAAGCAACTCGGCATCGGCTGATCGACCATCTATAGAGAAATGCGCCGCCTCGGCGTGGAAAGGCCTGTCTGAATGTCCAGACCGAAATCTGCCCATGATCTTTCGGGCCTGATGAAATATGTGGATCGTGAGCCCTGGGATGAAGCGATGGCCGAAATGCTGTCCGCACATCTGGAACCGGCGTGCGAGGCAACGGGACTGGAGCCCGACGCCATATTCGAAATCATCGGCGATCACTGGCAAGGGCCGCTATGGGGCTGCGCCTTTGAAGATCTGCTCACGCAGGAACTGGAACCGGACGGTGGCAATCTGGTCGATGACTATCTCAAGCGGCGGGGCTGGAACGAAAAGGCGCCGAACAAGGCCTATATGCGCGCACTGCGCGGTACGGTCATGTCGCTCTATGAGGTGAGCGAGGTTCTGCCCGGCCAGTCGATGACCTTGCGCGATCTGCTGCGCGACGTTGCCCCGGTGACGGTGCGGGAACACGGTGCAACCCAGACCCTCGTCAACTGGGACAAGATCGCCGCAAGGATTGTTGACGTGAACGGTCGCCAAGGCATTTCCGGAGCGCTGCTGCCGTTCAGTGCTGAAGGTGCCGCACGCGTAATCGACGCATTTTCCCGACTTTCGGACGATGCTCAGGACACTGCCGGATTGGCCCCCCTCGACCGGGACGCTCTCCTGCGGGCATCGGGACCGATGTTCACGAATATGTGGCTGCTCGATTGCCTGGGCAAGGCGATGCCCGGCAGCACTCCGGATATGATCAACGCGGACGGCGATGATCTCGTATTCCACCGAATCATTTTCCCTCTGGCAAAGGGCGTGATCGGCAAGAGCGTGGCCAGAAGGCTGGACGCAGCCCCCTGGCTTGAGCCTGCCAGCGACAGTTTCTGGAACTGGCTGGCTCCAGTCAAAAAGGGCGGGAATTCTCAATCGAACAAAGGAAAGCAGGCCTTCGTCACAACCATGGAAGACGGCACGCCGGTTTTCGCCAATGTGGAACTGAAGGGCCGCAAGCTGATCGTCGAGGTGAACAGCGCCGCCCGTGCGGAAAAAGCGATCATACAGATACGCGAATGGCTCGGTGATTCCGTCAGTGCTCCCATGACTGAAATTCGGACACTGGCCCAGATCATGGCCGATGATGCAGCACGCGCCCCGCAGGACGAGACGCTGGCTATACCGCCACACGAAATGGAGCGCATCGTTCACGACATGCTGACCCGTGAATATACGAAAACGCTCGATGAGCCGGTTCCTGCCCTCGGTCACAAGACGCCGCGTGCTCTGGCCCGCACAAAGGCCGGACGGACGAAAGTGGCCGACTGGCTCAAATATATTGAAAACGGCGCGGCAAAATCCGACGCTGCCGATCCGATGGGCACCTATGACTTCACATGGATGTGGGCAGAGCTGGGGCTCAGCGACCTCCGGCGGTAACGGCAATCACGCCATTCTTGATATGTTCTCGCTTAGCGTTGTCTGGCGTACCTTCCACGCTATGCTCTCAAGAAGACGGTGCGCTGCACGATTGAGGTGAAGCCGGCAAACGCTCAGCGTTGACTGCACTTCAGGGCGACCGTGCTCCTTGCCAAGGCAGAGGGCGCACCGCCCGCGCGCGCCACCGCATGGGGATCGTCCGTCGGGACGGGTTGAACAAGAACGGTGCCGTGCCGATCGCCGATCGCGAGCATCAAGGCGATAATAGTGGAAGCCTTGTGGCGCATGGGCATGGTGTGGATTGAACCAAGGAAGGTAACAAGCATCGCAGACCGAGCATATCGTGACACTCTATAGACTTTTGTGAATCAATGACCGGCAACTGATTCAAAGAAGTCATCGGACTTTACGGGGTCGATTTTGTAGGCTTTGCGCCATGAAAGGCGCAATCCCCCCTGATCCGATCGAGCTGGTGGCGCTTGACCCGACGCGCAACATTCGCCGGCGTTATAGCATTAGCGCGAGTTTTGATTTGTTCGGCATGATCATTGTCGAAACCCGTTGGGGGCGGATCGGCGCAGCCGGCCAAACCCAGTGTCACGCCTTTGCCGATCGTGCCGCAGCTGATCGTCATATCGCGGCGATTCTCCGGAGACGTGGTACGGCCGAAAGGCGGATCGGGATTGTCTATCGGCCGGTAGAGAGAAGCGGAGCGTAACGAGAAACTCTTCAATTGCCTCGATCCGTCAGTTTGATCGTTGCGAGATCGTGGCAGGGCATGCCGGCGTTGCCGGTGGCCTCACTGTGGCGGATGAATATCGCCCTCATAGCGCGTCCTTAGCCGACTATTGATAACCCGCCTCCCTTTGGTGGCGCACGGCCAACAGCGCCACCGTCTCGCCATCGAAGTGATACAGGACAACATAGCCGCTGTTTCCAAAGTCGATCAGCTTTTCCCGATATTCGGACTCCATATCTTCAGTTGGTCGGCCGATGTGCGGGGTTGCCGCCAGAATCCGAACCCCTCCCCGGATCGCGGCGACTGCGCGTCTCACTGCGTCGGCGTCTTTGGTCTTCAACCAGCGATGGAGCCGGTCAACATCGGCCAGTGCTTCGGCCGTCCAGATCAGACGTGGCACTTAGGCGGCTCCGCATCCTCACCCGCTTCGAGCTTCGCCAACCAGACATCGGCTTCCTCAAGCGTCACATGCAAGCCCGTCTGCTGATAGTTTTCCCATGCCCGAATGGCGTCCTGTTTGAATGCCTCACGCTTTTCCTCGCGCTCGACATACTGCGCGATAGCTTCGCGCATAATCCAATGCGAGCTGCGCCGGCGCGCGTTGGCCAGGTGCTGCACACGCCCTTTCAGGGCATCGTCCAGCTTAATAGATGTTGCCGTTGCCATCGTGCTACCTCCATAATGAAAGGTGTTACCCAGCGCTACTATATGCTGCTTGCACTCAGCCGTCATCCTCTGCCGTTACTGCGCCCCTAGTTGCTCGCGCTTCCCAAACTCGCAAGCGGACTCGCTCAAGGTGACGATCCACTGACAAGCAAGAGCGGTCAGTCATATCCGACCCGAGCGGCACATCGTTGACGATGAGCCTTTGAGCGGTTTTAGGCATTGAAGGCGGCCAGTGCCTTCAGGCTCGTTTATGTCAATATAGGGTATATCCTATGTTGGCGTAAGGAAACGCGTTGAAAATATGTCAGAAAAGAGCCTGTATGTCCTTTTGTTGACATATGACGGCTCATATCTAAAGGTCTAATCTGACAGATTGGGCTTGGGGAGTGGAATGAAGGGTCAAAGGATCGGCTATATCCGGGTCAGCACTTTCGAACAGAATATCGATCGTCAGTTGGACGGTGTCGCGCTGGATCGGGTCTTCACCGATCGCGCCTCGGGCAAGGATGTCGGTAGGCCGCAACTGGAAGCCATGCTCTCCTTCATTCGAGAGGGTGACACGCTGGTCGTCCACAGCATGGACCGCCTCGCGCGCAATCTCGACGACCTGCGCAAACTCGTCCAGTTGCTCACCCGACAGGGCATCCGCATCGAATTCGTCAAGGAAAGCCTTTCCTTCACCGGCGAGGATTCGCCGATGGCCAATCTCATGCTGTCGGTGATGGGCGCTTTCGCCGAATTCGAGCGCGCCTTGATCCGCGAGCGACAACGTGAGGGCGTGGCACTAGCCAAACAGCGCGGCGCCTATCGCGGGCGTAAGAAGATGCTGTCGGATGAGAGAGTGTCTGAGCTTGTGCAACGCATTGCGAACGGCGAACAGAAAGCCACTATCGCGCGTGACATGGGAATCAGTAGGGAAACCCTATACCAGTATCTGCGATCAGTGGGGTGAGGCTGGGGTAAGCGATGAGCAGACAATATTTTGGTACCGATGGAATCCGTGGACGCACTAATCAGGGGCTAACGGCCGAACTGGCGATGAAGATCGGCATGGCTGCTGGGACGCATTTCCTGCGAGGAAAACACCGCCACCGTGTCGTGATTGGCAAGGACACACGGCTATCAGGCTATATGATAGAAAATGCGCTGGTCGCTGGCTTCACAGCCGTCGGCATGGACGTGGTACAGTTCGGCCCTATTCCGACGCCTGCAGTCGCTTTGCTTGCCCAGTCGATGCGGGCGGACTTAGGAGTCATGATCTCAGCCAGCCACAATCCTTATCTCGATAATGGGATCAAGCTGTTCGGACCGGATGGGTACAAGCTTTCGGATGAAGATGAACTAAAGATCGAGGCGTTGTTGGGGCAGGATATCGCGCTCGCTCCGTCAAAGGAGATCGGCCGTGCTCGCCGCATAGAGGATGCGCGGGGGCGTTATATCCATGCGGTAAAGTCGAGTTTTCCTGCGGATTTGCGACTCGATGGGCTTAGGATCGTCATCGATTGTGCCAATGGGGCGGCCTATCAGGTAGCGCCCTCTGCCTTATGGGAATTGGGCGCTGAGGTGATCGCGATCGGGGTCGGCCCTAATGGCAGTAATATCAACGATGGTTGCGGCTCTACCGCGCCGATGCTGCTTCAGGAAACAGTCGTATCTTCTGGCGCGGACATTGGCATTGCGTTGGACGGGGATGCCGACCGCCTCATCATTGTTGATGAGAAGGGGCAAGTCGTCGATGGTGATCAGATCATGGCGTTGATCGTTACCAATTTCGCGCGTGCGGGCATTTTGCGAGGCGGCAGCCTTGTCGCGACGGTGATGTCGAACCTTGGCCTCGAGCGTTTTCTCGAGGGACAGGGCATTGGGCTTGAACGCACCAAGGTCGGCGACCGATACGTGCTCGAGCGCATGCGCGAGGGAGGTTTTAATGTAGGCGGCGAACAATCGGGACATATGATCCTCTCCGACTATGGAACGACCGGCGATGGGACAGTGGCGGCTTTGCAGGTGCTGGCAGCGCTCGTCCGCGCGAAAAAGCCAGCGAGCGAGGTATTGCACCCATTCGACCCTGTACCCCAGCTACTCAAGAATGTGCGCTTTGCTGAAGGAAAGCCGCTTGAACATGCCGATGTGCAGCATGTCATCGCCCAGGCCGAGGCAGAACTTAACGGTTGCGGCCGCCTCGTCATCAGGCCCTCGGGGACGGAGCCGGTGATCCGGGTGATGGCTGAGGGTGATCGTGAGGATCAAGTGCGCGATGTCGTCGACCGCATTTGCGCCGCTGTGGAAAAGGTCGCTACTTAAGCCTGAGCATTGCTGCTTAAATCATTACCTCGTCAACGAGGTGATTGAAGGCGCGTGTTCTGCTCGGCGGCGACCTCGAAGGGCGACGTCGTATTGGCGCGAGGGGCGTAATAGCGGTCAATCCGGTTGCGAATGCGGTTCTGCACCCGGTTCGCTATACGATTGTTCAGCCGCCCTAAGGGTTCAATATGGACTTGGCTATTGCTGGCGGTCTGGCGCTGCCCCACTTGGCCCGCAGCCGATTCAGCCAGCTGCCCGGCGGGCAGCGACTCCTGAGCCAAGGCAGAAGATGCTAGAAGCAGCGATGTCGCGAAAGCACTGCTGAGCAAAAAAAATCTCATGAGGCTGTCCTTTCTGGCGCTTGTGGTCGTGTGGGCCGGATCAGGATGCGATCAATCTGACCCGAAACACCCCCAATCTCATTCGAGGATCGTGCGATCAGTGCAAGTGTCTGCACCGGGCAGTCGGTGGGAATGTTGACATGTCCTTGGAACCGGCCCCCTGTTTGTGATGAATTTGGTACCTCTACTCGTCCAATTTCACTACCTGTCTGGCAGCGCACGACCCAATAAGGACGCGAGCGCGCAGCCTGCTCAATCCCGATACTATGCCCTTTCAGCACATATTCGCCGGGTGGGAGCATCTGAAGCTGCTGAAGCAGAAGGCCGCCATTGCCCATGGACACTGTGAAATCGAAAAGGCCGTTCGCCGGATCGGACAGGATCGCCGTCGAGACACCGATGCTGTTGATCGCGATCCAGTCGAAAGCGCTGCGCGCTTCGATCGGGCTTGTGAAGGCAGGATCGCGCGATTGATGCCGCTCGCTGCCAGGACGGGCAGCGGCATAATAGGACCAGGCATCGTCGAACAGTTTGGCCGCCAACAGCCTGTTGATGAGCGCCACGCTGGCGCTGTCGGGTACGGACACGCGGGCGATCTGCAAGGCACGGAAAAAGGCCGCGCTCGCCACCGGATCCGCGTCGCTCCGCGCGGCATGATTGATGAAGCCATTACCCCAATTAGGTTGTCCACCAAGGGTTTTGATCAATTCTGCGCGGATCGCCGGGTCGGTCAGCGCGGAGGCCAGCACCGGATAGAGCAGGTCGGGCGCTTTCTTCTTGGTGCGGAGCGCAATATCATAATGTCTGAGCGCGCCTGGAATATCGTCACGCGCCACGGCTAACTCGATCGCCATCAATTGCGTGCGCAAATCCCGTCGCGACAGCGTCTGCGAATAGGCAAGCAGGCGCTCCCCCTCGGCCTGGTCGCCGCGAACGAATGCATCAGCGGCGAGTGTTGCAACCGCTTCGACGGCAGTTGGGTCATGATGCAAGGCGTCGCGCGCGATCGCTACGGCGCGGATACGGTCGGCTTCGCTTGCGTTTGAACGGTAAAGCGTCTGCGACAAGCGACCCGCGATATGGCCATTGTTGGACGCGAGCGCATAAGCCTCTTCGATCCGGCTGTCGGGCAGCACCAATGCTACCGATTGCATGACCGACAAATAGCCTAGCCAGGCGGCGATCCCAGCCAGGATAAGGCGCACACTCCATTCAAGCGGAGAGCGTCGTTGTCGAGAGGTCTTTTCCTTCATCAGGCGGTGTCGGACACTACCTTGCGTCCATAGCGATAGCCATATTCATAACCATAACCATAGCCGTAATGCGCTTTCTTGGCGTCAAACTTGGTAAGAATGCTGCCAATGATGCGGACATTGGCAACGATGAGGCGACCGAGTGCCTCTTTCACCAGACCAGAGCGGATACCATGGGATTCAACGGCATAGAGAACGCCTTCAACCTTGGCTGCGATGAGCGACGCGTCGGCTAGCCCCATGACCGGCGGGGAGTCGATGATGACATGGTCATAACTTTCAAGCAGTTGCGCAATAAGCTGCGAAAGACGACTGCCGGTCAGCAATTCAGCGGCATTGGGCGGAAGTGGCCCTGCCGACATCGCCGTGAAGCCCAGGTCCTCCATCGGAAAGGTCAGGGATTCGAGATTGCCCTCTCCGGTCAGGTAGTTGCTAAGTCCCCGATCATGCCTGACACCGCCCAGATGATGGATTGAGGGATTACGCATATCGCCATCAATAAGGATGACCCTCTTACCCCCGCGTGCGAGCGTCGTGGCCAAAGCAAGACAAGTGGTTGACTTGCCTTCCCCCGGTCGCGTCGAGGTGACGGAGAAGGAACGCGGGACGCCATGCTCGGTGGAGAAGGCAAGATTGGTCTGCACCGTCAGATAGGCATCCACGAGGTCCGACTTGCGGTCAAGCAAGACATCCTTGGGCGCCTCTTCGATTTTAGGGATCGAGCCGAGCAGCGGCAGACCAAGCTCACGCTTCGCTTCAGCTGGATCGGCGATGCCCTCGTCGATCTGCTCGAGGCCAAAGGCCAGCGCTGCGCCGATGCCCAAGCCCGCTAGGATAGCGATGGCGAGATTGATGAGCAATCTGGGGCTTGAAGGCGCTTTGGGTGCCTGGGCCGGATCGACGACCGAGATATTGTTGACGCCGACGCCGCCGGCGACGCCGATTTCCTTGAAGCGCTGGAGCAGGCCGTCATAGAGTGCCTGATTGGTGTCCACTTCCTGCTGATAGATATTATATTGGATGCTGCGGCGGCGTAGGTCGAGATAGTCATTTTTAAGTTGTTCGACCTTGGCTTGAAGCGCGTGTTCCTGCCCCTGCGTCCGGCGATAGTCGGCGAGAAGTGATGAGGTTACGCGGCTTTCTTCGCTCGCGATGCTGCGGTCGAGTTGGGTGATTTGCGCTTGGACCGCTTGAGCGGCAGGGTAACCTGGTTCGAACTGCGTCATCAAGCGCTTGTAATCAGCCGCCAGCTCCGCGCGACGCTGGCGTAGGCTGTTGATCGCCGTATTGTTCAGAGCTTCCGCCGATGCGCCCGCTCGCCCATTTTGCTGAAAGCGTGACTGCGCCTCAATGCGGCTCGCGGTCGCCTGGGTCAGCGCGGCATTGAGTGCGGCCAAATCATCGACGACGATCGAGCGTTCCGAACTCGATTGGCCATTGCCCGATTGCGCGGGCAGATTGATGATCTTGGCGGATGAGGCGTAATTGACCAATTGCCGTTGCGATTCGTCCAGCCGTTGCTTCAACTGAACCAGCTGCTTCTGGAGAAGATTGCGCCCATAGGAGGTTGCCTGGATCTTGCGTTCCAGATTGGTCTGGATGAAATTCTCCGACCATGTATTGGCGACCTGCGCTGAAAAGGTAGGGTCTGGGCTGGTGAATTTGATCTCGACCAAGCGCGACATGCGTGTGGGGCTGATGTTGAGATGCTCGCGCAATATTTCGCCGGCGACCCGTTGCCGCGTGGCGCGGCCCGAGGCGGGATAGCGGCCGTTCGAAAGGGCGAAGGCCGGATCGTCGCTCTCGAAATCGAACATGTCGAAGAAGCTTTGCGATTCCGTTAGCTTGAGCTGCGTCGCCACGCGCTCGGACAGCGCGCGCGATTCCAGCAAGCCATATTGCGTCTGGTAAAATTCCTGATCGGCAATGCCAGCCTCACGCTCCACCCCCTGAAGATCGGTGACCTTGTCCGCTTCGCGCGAAATCTCGATCGTTGAGGATGCGGTATATTGCGGCGTCATCAGCAGGGTCGCGATCAGGCCAATCAGGAAGCACACCGCGACCGCGCCAAGGATCACATAGCGCCACCGCATGGCGATACGCAGATATTGGCGCAATATGGGGGGGGCGGTGTTTTCCGATTGCGCCTGCAACAAAGCTGCCGGGGCCAGGTGGCTGCCTAGAGTCAAATTACTATTGGTCATAGGACTGCAAGCCTCAGCGTAGGACTGCGACAAGGGGTGCCGCGAGTAGAGGTGCCAGGGAAACGACATCCCGGAAAAGGCGACGTTGCGGGGAATCTCCGATAATGACGACATCATTGGCGTAGACTGGTGGATCGGCATAGGCGCCGCGGCGGATCGCGCTTATATCGTAGAGACCCGCCATCCGTTGATTGTCGACGGTGCGCAGGATCACCACCTGTTCCTGTTTTGCGAATTCCGACAGGCCTTTGGCCGAAGCGATGACGCGCATCAGCGTCATCTGGTTGGTCACCGGATACAGACCCGGTTCCTTCACCTCGCCATCGACCGTCACGACCTGGCTGACCGAACTTCTGATGTTGACGGTCACTTGGGGGTTGCGGACATAACGCCCCTGCAACGCGTTCTCGATCGCACTGGCCAGCTCTTCGGCGGTCTTGTTGCGCGCATCGATGGCGCCCACCAGCGGCATGGAGATGCGTCCGCTCGCGTCCACCTGCATTTCGCGACTGAGTTCGGCCACGTTGAAGATGTCGACATAGATCGTATCGAGCGGGCCGATGAGCGCAGGCCGGTCAGCGGCAGCCAGATCGCTGCGGTTGGGCGCGGGCAGACCCTGGCTATCGGGAATGACGGTCAGCTGCGCGCTGGATTGTGGCGGCGGCGCTCCCGCGCAGCCGGCAAGGCCGGCCGCCATCATGATCGAAACAAGAATTTTGCGCATGCGCCCCATATCTTCCCGCTGAAGAGACTTTCGCCTTAGATGCTGATCGTAATCAGGTAAAGCCGGCCTTTATAGGAGGTGTCTTGTTTTGGCAGAGCCAAATAGCGGCGATGACGATCATCGCCATCATCATCGGCGTGCGCGCGGGATAGTCGAAGGCGCTGGCGACGAAGACAAGAAGCAACATGGCCGACCCCAGCTTCGGTAGGACGGAGTGCTGCCCGTTAGCCCGCCAAGCGCGCAGGCTGGCTATCGCGTACCATCCGATCGCGAGGAGCAGGAGCAGCACCGCAGGCAGGCCGCCATCGAGCACGACTTCCAGAAAATCATTATGGGCGTGGTTGAAATAGGTCGGCTTGAGCAACCCGAAGGGCTCGTGCAGGCGGAAGATTGGATCGAAACCGCCAAAGCCCGCGCCTGCTGGAAAATAGGCGGCGATCATCGACAGCACCGTTGGTAAGCCGCGCGTGCGCATGTCCTGGCCTGGATCGACTTCGAACGCGCGGCGCACGGACTCAGCTCGGTCGGCGGCGATGCTGACCAGGACGAATAGCGCGACGCCGCCGATGATCGCCACGATCAGCGCCGGGAACACCCAGCGTGGCGCCCCGCGCAAAGCGCGGCGGACATCGTGCCAGCACAAAGCGAGGCCGAGCGCCAGCGCCAACATGCCGGTCAACATGCCGGCGCGCGATCCGGTCGCCAATATGGTGAGAGCAAAGAGCGTCATCAGCGCCAGTGCGACTGGCGCGCGCCACCCCACGCCTTGTTTTCCGGCAGATTGTTTTCCGGCAAAGGCCCAGACAGGGGTAATCAGGCATCCGATGGCGAGGAAGAGCGCGAAATGGTTGCGGTTGGCGAAGGTGCCGCTGATGCTTCCCACCGTGTCATTGATAAATGGATTATCGAGGACGAAGCCGGAAAATTGCAGCAACCCGACCAGCATCGAGCAGAAAATGATCCCGAGCAGGATCGTCGGCAGCCATGTTTTCTCCTCGTTGCACAAAGCAGTGACGAGAATGAGTGTTACGACCGGCACGATCAGCGAGGACGCGGCGTTGATCGTCGCTGAAGGAACGATCGCCCAAGGCCGCCATACCGTCTCGCTGGGTGATGCCCCGAGTAGCACGTCCCGGCCCGGCAGCGCCGTCCAGATGTTGGGAGGCAACGGCACCAGTTGCAGCAGGACAAGCAGAACCGTCGCCAGCAGCAGCCAGAACGCCGCTCCCGCCCCCGCGACCACCGGTCGCACGCCGAGCAGGATTGCGAGCACGAACAACGTCCACGTTGCCCCCCGCGTTATCACCTGCCCCGTGACGTCTGCGTGCGACGCGCCGCCCGCCACCCATAAGGTGCCCAGCAGCAGCAGCAGCAGTACCAGAGCGGGACTCCAGCGGCGTGTGAGGACGGGGCGGGAAGGCATCTAGGACGGAGTCTCCTGTGTGCGCATCGCGTCCTTGAACATATCGCCTATGGCCTGCGAAACACGCGCCATGTCGTCAGATGAAAGCGTCGGATGGACGAGGAACATGAGGCTGGTCCCGCCCAGTTCGCGCGCGACCGGTAGGGGCACTTCGGGCCGCCAGCCGGTGCCGTCGAACGCCTTTTCCAGATAGACTTCGGAGCAGGAGCCTTGGAAGCAGGGAATGCCCCGCTCGCCCATTTCGGTGACGATCCGGTCGCGCGACCAGCCGGATGCCAGATTTTCCGGCCGGACATAGGCATAATATTTATAGAAAGCGTGGACCGATCCTTCCGGCCAGCTTCGGTCCGGGCCGAACGGGCCATGAAGGCGGATGATCCCGTTCTTGTCGGCAAAGGGTGTCAGGGCTTCATGTAGGATCGCCGCATTGGCCGTCCGCGTGCACGTCCATTCGTTCATGCGGCGAAGCTGGATGCGGCCGATTGCCGCCTGCATCTCCAGCATCCGCCAGTTGGTGCCGATGCTCTCATGCAGCCAGCGGAAACCCGGCGGGTGCGCGCGCTCATAGACCGCTTCCCAGCTCTTGCCATGATCCTTGAACGACCACATGCGCGACCAGAGATCGCGGTCGTTGCACGTCACCATGCCGCCCTCGCCGCCGGTGGTCATGATCTTGTCCTGGCAGAAGGACCAGGCGCTGACATGCCCGATCGACCCGACGCTACGCCCCTTGTAGCACGCGCCATGTGCCTGCGCGCAATCCTCGATCACCTTGATGCCATGCGCGGCGGCGAGGTTCATAATCGGGTCCATATCGCAGGGCCAGCCCGCAAGGTGGACCGCGATGATCGCCCTAGTATGCGGGGTGAGGACGGCCTGACAAGTCTCGGCCGAGATATTGCCGCTCGCACGTTCAACATCGGCGAAGACCGGCCTGGCGCCGGCATTGGCGACGCAGGATATCGACGCGATGAAGGTGCGCGGCGTGACTATCACCTCATCCTCGGCGCTGCCACCATTGGCGCTGCCGATGCCAAGGCCCTGCAGCGCCAGATCGAGCGCGACCGTGCCATTGGCGACGGCGATGGCATAGCCACTGTCCGACCAGGCAGCGAATTCCCGCTCGAAGGCGCGGCATTCCTCGCCGGTCCAGTAGTTGACGCGGTTGGAGAGCAAAACGGTAGAGACGGCGTCCGCTTCTTCCTGCGTGTAACTAGGCCAGGGCGCGAAGTTCGTGTTCAGCATGTCACTTTTTCTCGAGAATGCGGGCGGGGTTGCCGACCACGGTTACAGCTGGAGGAACATCCTTGGTCACGATGGCGCCCATGCCGATGACGGCATCTGCTCCGATCGTCAGATTTTGGCGGATGATGGCGCCCGACCCGATATAGGCGCGATCGCCTATCCGAATATTGCCGTTGCAGCGCACACCTGGCGCAAAGGTTACATAATCGCCGATCACGCAATCATGCTCGACATAGGAATAGAGGTTGGCGTGGAAGCAACGGCCTATACGGATGTTCGAGGTCAAGGTAACGAATGGAGATATAAGCGCGCCTTCTCCAACCTCGACATCATCCATAATGATGATATTTTCTGCCGCTGTAGATATGATATCCACGCCCGATTCACGGCATTTTTCGTCGAGCATCTGCCTGACCTGGGGATTAGCGACGGCCAGCGCCGCTCTACGCCGTTTGGCTGGTTCTTCCATAAATCGATCAAAGGTCCACACTTCATGACCATTGGCATGAGATGATGTCGGATTATCATCGATAAAGACCAAGGTCGCATCCGTGCCTGCCATCTCTCGCCGCAGCAGCGGCATGATGCCCCGGCCGCAACCGCTGGCCCCATAGACGCCATATAAAGGCTTCACGAATTCTTACCCGTGCCCTGGAATTTGGCCATCGTCGCCTGACCTTCCGCGCTTATCCCATCACGCTGAATGATGCGCAGGACCGTCAGCCATATGATCTTCATGTCCAGCAGCAGGCTGCGATGATCGACATACCAAATGTCGAGCGCGAATTTATCGTCCCACGAAAGCGCATTACGCCCGTTGACCTGTGCCCATCCCGTCAAGCCGGGACGGACGTCATTGCGCCTTGCCTGCTCCGCATTGTAGCGCGGCAGATATTCCATCAGCAGCGGGCGCGGCCCGACCAGGCTCATCTCGCCCTTGAGCACATTCCATAGACCGGGAAGCTCATCTATGCTGGTCGAACGCAACAGACGTCCAAGATCTGTCAGACGTTCAGCGTCGGACAAAGGCTGACCGTCGGCATCGCAGGCATCGAGCATGCTGCGGAACTTATACATCCGAAAGGGGCTGCCCCCCAGACCGGGGCGTTCCTGCACGAAAAGCACGGGCGCCCCCATGCGTCGGCGGATCGCAATTCCCGCGACAAGCATCACCGGCGACAGCAGCACCAGTCCGGCAAGAGAGCCTGCAATGTCGATCAGTCGTTTCATCTATTGCCTTGTTTCTTGGCGGCGCGCGCCGGACGCAGCCAGATTGCAGCCTGCAAAGCTCGATGCCCGTTAAAGGCCCATGAAGTCCAGCAGCTTTCGATTCTGGACATGCACGTCGAACCGTTCCTCCGCCAGCCTGCGGCTTTCCAGCCCCATCGGCACAATGCTGTCCGGATGATCGAGGAAATGACGCATGGCCTGTGCCAGACGCGCCGAATTGCGGACCGGAACGAGGAACCCGTTCTTTCCTTCCACCACCGTTTCCCGACATCCTGGAACATCGGTCGTGACCACCGGCAGGCCGATCGCCATCGCTTCCTGCGTGCTGCGCGGAACGCCCTCCCGATAAGAGGGCAGGACGAAAACGCTCGCCTGCGCCAGCCAGGGACGTACCGGCACATGTCCCGACCATTCGATCACCCCGGCATCGACCCATGACCGCACCTCGGCCAAGGGTATGGCGGTGGGATTTTCGTCATGTCCCCCCACCAGCAGGAAGCGCGCCCGCGGATAATGCGGGCGCAATGCCTTTGCCGCCTCTACATATTCCTCCACGCCCTTGTCGCGCAGCAGCCGTCCGACCATGATGAAAGTGATCGATGTCTGAGCGAGAGGGGGAGTATAGTTCCATTCGTCCAAATCAAGGCCAGTGCCTCCCAAAAGCACGGCCCGTAATGGAGACACCAACCCCCGTTCGATGAACTCGGCACGATCATCGGGATTAAAGAATATAGTCTTGTTTGCCTTGGATAGCGCAAAGCCGTAGAGCGCTGACACACCCCGCTGCAACAGAGCCTTGCGCATACGAAGCCTTGCCTTATTGATAAAGACAAAACCTAGGCCCGTTATCATCGCATATCGACGCGGTACCCCCGCGAGCCACGCCGCCATCGTACCGTAAATTACCGGCTTTATATTATAACCAAACACCACATCAGGCCGATACTGGCGGAACAAGAGACGCAATTGCGCCATCGATGTAATATCACGCAAAGGATTTAGGCCTGTTCGCTGCAAATCGAAATCGACCGGGACTATGCCGCGATCGCGCAACCATGCGCGCGTCGCGTCGTCATGATCGGGGGCAAAGGCCAATACCTTGTGGCCTCTGCGCACCATTTCGATGAGCAGCGGTCCACGGAAATTAAGCAATGAAGATGCGAAATTGGAAATCACTGAAATTTTCATATTTCACTCAGTCCAGGATGAAAGTTGACACACCTGTCCTACACCCCCCAGATCGCACGATAACTCCTGACCATCCGGTCTATGGAAAACTGCTGTTCCACTCTTGCCCGTGCGGAGGCTTTTCTGCTGTTCCAGTCCTGCGCATCGACTTTTTGAAGCGCGTGGGAGATCGCTTCTGCCAATGCAACGGAATCCTGAGCGGGAACGACCCAGCCCGTATCTCCGACGATAACCGCCGCGTCCCCGACATCCGTAGTAACGCAGGGCGTTCCACAGGCCATGGCTTCGGCCAGCACATTGGGGAAAGCCTCGCTGGCGGACGACATGATATGAAGGTCCAGCGCACTCATCACCGCCGGGATATCGTTGCGTTGTCCCAGCAGGTAAATCTGGTCGCTCAAGCCCAGTCCAGCGATCAGCGATAACAGCGCGACATTGCCTTCGTCCATCCCGGTGCCGATCAGCAGGCATGCCGGGGCCTGACCCTGTTCCTTCAAAAGCGCGAGCGCCTGAAGCAGATTGCCATGATCCTTCAGCGGATCATAGCGGGCGACGAAGCCGATCACCTGTTGGTCCTGCGCCAGTCCCAGTTCCGACCGGACGGCCGCGCGCGCATCGGGATCAGGACGAAATCTTTCCAGATCATATCCATTGGGGACGACATGCAGGCGCTTTGCATCATAGCCGAACGCGGCATGAACATCCGCAGCCTTTTGGGCGCAACTGATTATGTTTCTAGGCAACAAACGGGAGAACCACGCACAGAGGCGCGCTACCGCCAACGTGTGGTGGGAGGTTCCGGAACTTGCGAGATCGGAATGGTGGATGCCCCATATAATGTTGTTCTGGCCAGCAAAACGTGCCGCTAAGCCGCCCAAAAGATTGGAATGGTACATCCAAGTTTGCACCGCTTGCGGTTTGATGTGGCGAATGGTCCGCCATAATATCCAGAGGCCAGATAGCCTCACGCGCCCCCGAGGCATATCAAGGGCAGTGACTGAAATCCCAAGTTGCTTGAGCAATGGGCCGTATTTCCCAGCCCCGGTTAGCGAAATGACATTATGGATATCCTCCGGATCATTCACGCATAGCCGAAACAAGGCAGCTTCAGCGCCACCATCATTGAGTCCAGTGATAATGTGGACAATAATTTTTGAAGAAACGGCCAAATTATTATTACCAATAAAATTGATGGATAAATATATTAAAATCTAAATTCTAAAAAATCTAACTTTAATATATATATATCTAATAATTATTATAAATATAAACCCAAAATTAGTGGATATAATGTGTTTAGGATGAGAATAAAATATAATAAATGGACATATTCTAAATAATATATACGATGTAAAAATTATTCTCATTCCTTTTTCTTGAAAAGAATTGGCAAGTGCATATGATAATTTAATTATATATCCTATAATTATACTGTAGAAAAACACACCTAATATATGCAACTGCATAAATCCAAACGTTATCATATCTGTAGGTATGCCGGCTGTATTTCCTCCCACTCCCTTCGCGGAACCCATAACAATAATTGTATTTCTAACTTCTGCCCCAATGAGCCATTCACTAGTGAGACTGGAAGGCAGAAGATAAAGGGGACTTAGGGCGACTTCAACGAACGAGTAAAAGTGAAAACCTTGCTCTAATTGAGCAAAGAATGAAACAAATGGAAATGAAAATTCGTTTAAAACATAGCTCGAGATATTATTGGACGATTTTAAATCAAGCCACCAGCTAAGGTTGTATATTGCAATTATACCGAAGAAAATGACGAAAAAATATCCAAAAATCCAAGATGTGTATTTTCTTCTCGTCATAACCATAGGGGCAGCCAGTACAACTGCGAGAAGGCTTATCATCGCAATCCGGCCGGCAGCTGCGTACAAAACATAGCACGAAAAGAGCAGAGCAATTGCAAATCCGGCAATGTTTAAAAAGTTTGTTCTCCCAGAGATAATTAATCCGATAAATCCCAAGCATGAAACTATAGAAAGATTAGAAAATGGAGAAAGAAAAGAAAATCTACTTCTTTCAAAGGAATCAAACATCCCAGCTCTTATTAATCTGTTATAATCAAAATATCCTACAAATCCTCCATAATCTATAGTATACAAATACTGTGATAGAAATGATACTATAAGAATCAATAAAAGATATTTAGATATACTGTTATGATTTATATTATAAAAATAATATAACGACGACTTTATTGGATTAATTTTCCATCCTATTTGTATACCAATAAGCGCAATAGTTGCACTAATAGTATGAATATATACATTATTTATATTAGACCTTACAAAGCCATAGCCAACGAACAATCCGTAATTGTCTTCATTGGTAACGATTGGAATTATTAACCCGAATACTAAACCCATAGTCAATATGGATATGTCGATTGGTTCAAAAATCTTATAATGGTTACATCGAAATACAACCACAGATAGGCAAAGTAAAAAGAAAAAAGCTCCTAAAATACCACTTAAAGTGTAGTACATATAACTTCCAATAAAAATGCATAGCTAAGCTATTTAGGAGTAGTTTATAAAAGCACGATCTAGAATTAATCTATATTGATTAATTGACTTGTCTAACCGAAAATCATTAGCTCGGCTTAGCACATTGGGTGGGCGTATGTCATCATCCAGCGCCTCGATCATTGCTCTAGCCAATTCAGGAGCATCCCCGACTGGAACGAGGCGTCCCCATTTTCCGCCTTCCAGAATCTCATTCGGTCCCGTTCGACAATCGGTGCTGACGATTTTCGCACCGCAGGCCATGGCCTCCAGCAACGCACCCGGCAGACCTTCCCAGGCCGACGACATGACATAAAGGTCGCATCGGGCCATCCAGGCGAAGGGATTTTCCTGGAATCCGGCAAAAATGACATCATGACCTATGCCCAATTCCTGCGCCATGCGTTCCAGACGTTCCCTCTCCTCGCCCTCGCCCAGTATGAGCAATCGCATATCCTTCCGGGATCTGGCGATGGCAAATGCCTTGAGCAGCGTCGGATAATCCTTTGCCCTGGTAAGCCTGCCTGCTGCAACGATTAACGGCACATTCCGCTCGCCGATCAATTCCGAATTGACCGGTTCCTGCGATCTGCGTTTGATATACTCCACATCCAGCGGGTTATAGATGGTACAAATCTGCTCTGGCCTTGCGCCGACCAGCGATGCAATCTGTTCCTGCATCCCTTTGGATACGCAGACGATCTTGTCAGCCCTCTTGTACAGAAACTTCCTCAAGAGGTGGACCATATAGGATTTCGCGTCGGAAAAGGCTGAACTTGTGTGTTCGACGACGATGGATTTTGCTCGCGAGTGGGCAATTTTGATCGCCATCAAGGCTGCAATATTGGCATGGGCCATTGCCGATATGACAGCGTCCGGTTTCTCCCTTTTTAAGTACGCCGCAAATGCACCAATGCTGGCAAAAACCCTTTTCTTTTCTAGATCGACAATTTTTACTTGAGCAGAGACCTTGTCTCGATATGGCCCTTGCGCACTCGGCAGGACCAGGTCCACCCGATGCCCCCGCGCCGCAAAGCCATTGGCCAGCATCACCGTCACGCGCTCTGCTCCGCCACCGCCCAGGGAAGGCAAATATATCGCAATATGCTTTGCTGAGATCAGATCATTCATGGAGCGTCATCTTTCTATCGTGACGATGAATGGCGAAGAGATAGACAAAAATTTGTAGCCCATATAGCGCCGCTGTAACGATGGAATAGCAGGCAACCGCCCCCAAAGCGCTATGCCAAACCGTGTAGCCGAAATACATTCCGAGGCAGCCAAACAGCAAAATCAGGCTGTTGAAAACCAGATGAAGGCGATTCTTGCCGATCACCGGCAAGGCGCGAACGCTGGGGATATTGGCGAGCATACCGACGACCCACAGCGCCATCCATTGCGCAAAGTCTCCGGCCATGCGCCATGGCTCGCCAAAGACAAAAGCAAAGAGGGTTGGAAAAAATATGGCCGCCGCTGCGGTGGCGCCGGCAGGTAGCAGTAATTGCGCAAGCGTGGCCTTGAGCACGAACGGGAATATCGGCGTTTGCTCCCGGGCGATCGTTGCGATACGTCCATAGAGGACATTGCCGATCGCGGTCCCGACAAACCCCAGCGGCAGGCTCACCACGCTGCGCGCCAGGACATATATTCCTGTCGCCGCAGGGGAAAACAGGATCGTCAACAGGAACACCGGCACGGTTTGCGCTGCCGCGCTGATAAGGTCCGCAGGCATGCGGTACAGCGGAAAATCACCGTATTTGATCAACAGCGCGCGAGAGGGAAGAGTTTCCTCATGGTCAGTCGTTCGGGAACCGAGATGGCGTTTGATGCCAAGTCTCAACAATAGCGCCTGCATCCCGTAGGAGACGGTCGTCACACTTACCAGGATAAAGGCAGCCGGTTGGACCAAGCCACCCGCCACTCTGGCTGAATTCACCAGAAATGCCTGTAATGCAGCCACCACCCCCGCGAGGCGAAACGCCCCAAGCCGAACAGTCCAAAAATCAGCAATGTCCTGCACGGCTACAAGGAACAACGCGGCGGGCAGGAACCATATGAGGTTTCCCAGTTGTTCGACCTTCAGCAGCTTTTCGAGTGGTGCTTGAAAGACAAGAAGGCCTAGCACCACTATGAAAGAGACGCCGGCCGCCACAATAAAGCACAGTCGCGTGATCCCGCGTGCCTCCCCATCAGAGGCGGCTACGACAATGGCCATGGGGTAACGCAACGCGGACACAGGCCACAAGACGCTGATCAAGCCGAGAAATATTCCCTGCACCCCAAAGATTTCGGGGCTGTAGATACGGGTGATCAGTGGTGCGAAAGCGAGGATCACCATTTGGGCAATCGTGGTTCCGCCGACCATCGCCGCTAGGTTGCGCGTCAACAACGATGATCGCATCGCCCGCAGACGCATTCCGCCGCGAAGGAGTGTCATGACTTAAAGTCTCAAATCGCTTTCAGCTATGGAAAGGGCATTTTTCAAATCATAAAGAACATGTGCAGTCTTGCCATAAGACCGAATCTGCTTGGCTCCCATCCGGCTGAACTCTTCATGCGCAACCGCGAGAATGATGCCGTCGTACGCTCCGGCTTCCGGTGCGTCGATCAGATCGACCTCATATTCGTGTCGCGCCTCTCCAGCATTGGCCCACGGATCGTGAATATCTACGACAACCCCGTAATCCTGCAATTCGGCCACAACATCGACGACCTTCGTGTTGCGGATATCCGGACAGTTTTCCTTGAAGGTCAAACCCATCACCAACACGCGCGCACCATTGACTTGGATCCGCCGCTTCAGCATCGCCTTGACGAGTTGCTCGGCGACATAGGCGCCCATACCGTCATTGAGGCGACGTCCGGCCAAAATGATCTCAGGCCGATAGCCGATCGCCTCTGCCTTATGCGTCAGATAATAGGGATCGACACCGATACAGTGACCGCCGACCAAGCCGGGCCGGAAAGGTAGGAAGTTCCATTTCGTTCCTGCCGCCTTTAACACCGCTTCGGTATCAATACCCATGCGGTTGAAGATGATTGCTAGTTCGTTGATCAGTGCGATGTTAAGGTCGCGCTGGGTGTTTTCGATGACCTTAGCAGCTTCGGCGACGCGAATTGTTTCTGCCTTGTAGGTGCCAGCAGTGATGATCGAGGCATAGAGGTTATCGACCAGCGTGGCGATTTCTGGCGTCGATCCCGATGTCACCTTGCAGATCGTTGGCAGGCGATGCTCCTTGTCGCCCGGGTTGATCCGCTCAGGGCTGTAGCCACAGAAGAAGTCGCGATTATAGGTCAGGCCCGACAGGCGTTCGAGCACCGGAACGCAATCTTCTTCGGTCGCGCCGGGATAAACGGTCGATTCATAGACAACGATGTCGCCTTGCTTGAGCACCTTGCCGACCGTTTCCGATGCCTTGATCAGTGGTGTCAGATCAGGCCGCCGATGCGCGTCGATAGGTGTCGGCACCGTCACGATATAGAGATTGCATTGGGCCAGATCGTCAGAATCAGTCGAGAAGCTTAAATGCTTTGCCGCAGCAAGCTCTTCTACATCCGTTTCCAGCGTTGCATCCTCGCCTCGGCGGAGCGCGTCAATCCGCGACTGGCTGATATCGAAACCCGTCACATCGCGAATGCGACCGAATTCGACGGCGAGTGGTAGCCCGACATAGCCAAGACCCACGACGGCGATCTTAAGGTCGTCGAGCGAAGGCGTCGCAATATCTGTGCTGCTCATGTCATTTCCCCGAATATTCACGAAACCAAGCGACGAAATTGGCGATGCCGTCACGAAAGTCGGTCGCCGGACGGTAGCCGGTCAGTCGTTCGAGCAGCGAGGCATCGGCCCAGGTGGCGGGAACGTCACCCGTCTGCATCGGCATGTAATTGCGGATCGCCTTCATCCCCAAGCTCGCTTCGATCGCGTCGATGAAGTCGAGCAGGCGCACCTTGTCGTTATTGCCGATATTGACGATGCGGAACGGCGCGACGGGGCTAAGCGAGTCTCCAGCCACGATGTCGGCGCGCGATGCCGACCGCTCGGGTGCTGCGTCGATCAATAGGCGGATCGCACGGACTAGATCGTCGACATAGGTAAAGTCGCGATACATGTCGCCATTATTGTAGATGTCGATCGGGCGGCCATCGAGCATCGCATCGACGAACTTGTAAAGCGCAAGATCGGGCCGGCCCCAAGGGCCGTAGACCGTGAAGAAGCGGAACATGGTCGTGGGCAGATCGTAAAGATGCGCATAAGAATGCGCCATCGATTCATTGGCCTTTTTCGTTGCCGCATAGATGGTGAGCTGGGTGTCAGCCTTTTCGGTCTCAGTGAAGGGCATGTCTTCATTCGCGCCATAGACCGAGGAGGTCGAGGCCATCAGCAGATGCTGCACCGCGTTTCGACGCGCCGCTTCCATGACGTTGAACGTGCCGATGACATTGCTGTCGAGATAGGCACGCGGGTTTTCAAGGCTGTAGCGCACGCCCGCCTGTGCGGCGAAATGAACGATGACGTCGGGCTTGAAGGCATCGATCGTCGCATCGAGCAGCTTCTGGTCCTCGAGCATTCCCTCGGTCGCGGTGAAATTAGGACTTTCGTCAAGATGCGCATGTCGGGAGCGCTTGAGATTGACGTCATAATAGTCGGTCATCCCGTCATAACCGGCCACGACGAACCCTTCGGCAAGCAGAAGCTTGGAAAGATGGAAGCCGATAAACCCCGCTGTCCCGGTGACGAAGATACGTTTCAGGTTAGCCGTGCTCTCTGGCATTGAAAATGGATCCGTTCTCTATGGTAAGATGGATGGATTATTGGGCGGCGGCTTCATAAGCTGGACGATTATATTCAGGAACCAGCTTGTACAAAGTGGACAGCGCCTCCGGCACATCGCCCTGTCTCAAATAATCTTTGAGGTCATCCAATATATCCGACAGCGAATTCCACGGATGCACTGCTTCACGCGCCTGCATGATCCGCGAATGCACGGTCGGCGTCGGATTGTCGCCGATCAGCAGCTCCTCATAGAGCTTCTCACCAGGCCGCAGGCCGACCTCAACGATCTCGATGTCGCCCTCCGGCGTCGCTACATCACGTACCGACAGGCCCGAAAGCTTCACCATCGTCTCCGCCAGATCGCGGATCAGCACCGGCTGGCCCATGTCGAGGACGAAGACTTCGCCGCCCTCGGCCATGCCGCCCGCCTGGATGACGAGCTGCGAGGCTTCGGGAATAGTCATGAAATAGCGGGTGACGTCGCGGTGGGTGATTGTCACCGGGCCGCCTGCGGCGATTTGCTGCTTGAACAAGGGCACGACCGAGCCGCTCGATCCTAAGACATTGCCAAAGCGGACCATGGTGAAGAGCGTCTTGTCCTGCTCCTGCGCACGCGCTTGCAAGATGAGCTCGCACACCCGTTTGGACGCGCCCATGATGTTGGTCGGACGCACCGCCTTGTCGGTGCTGACCAGGATGAAGCGCCCAACGTCCACCGCCTCGGCAGCAAGCGTGCAATAGAGCGTGCTGAAGATATTGTTGCGCATGCCGGCGATCGGATTGGCCTCGACCAACGGCACATGCTTGTAGGCTGCCGCATGATAGACGGTTTCGGGCTGCCACCGGCGGAAGATGCGAAAGACTGAATCTTTGTCGGCGACATCGGCCAGCTCGGGAATGAGCTCAACCTCGCAACCTTCGGCGAGCGCCAGTCCGCGCAATTCGCTTTCGATTGCGTAGAGAAAATATTCCGATTGCTCGACCAAGATCAGGCGCTTGGGACGCGAGCGGATGATCTGGCGGCACAGCTCGCTGCCGATCGAGCCGCCCGCGCCCGTCACCAGCACATTCTTGGCAAGCAGCGAGCGGCCCATCAGCAGTTCGTTGGGTGCGACCGCATCGCGGCCGAGCAGATCGTCGATCTGCACGTCGCGAATATCGCTGACGGCGAAATGCCCGTCGATCAATTGGCCGATTCCCGGCAGCATGCGCACGCGGATCTTGCGGGCTTGCAGCGCCTCCACGATCTCGCGTCGGCGTACGCGCAGCGCGCTTGGGATGGCGAGGACGACCTCGTCCACCCGCCGTTCTTCCAGGATGCGGTCGAGGATCGAGGAATGCCAGACGGTGACGCCGTCGAGTTGTTGGTTGCTCAGGCGCTCGTCATCGTCGATATAGCCGACCAGCACCAGATGCGGCTCCTGCCGCAGCGAGTTGGCGAGCTGCTGGCCGCCGCGCCCCGCGCCATAGATGAGCAGCCGCCGCCGTTCTTCGGGCTGGCTGCGCGCCAGATGCAGCAGATCGCTGACGACGAAGCGCATGGCGAGGCGCAGGAACAGCATCGACAGGAAGAAGATGATCGGTTGCAGCACGGCGATGGTGCGGGGAACGCCGCCGACCTGAAAGAAGCCGAAGATGACCGCTAGCGGTGCCGTTAGCAAGGCGCAGGCATAGAAGAGCCGGCCCGATGCCCGCGCGCCGGAAAAGCGGATGAGGTTGCGATAGACCCCTGCTGGCCAGGCGATCACCGTCCAGAAGCCAAGCGCCGTGCCGGTCAGGATCAGCACCATGCGCGCATCGTCAGGCCATTCGCCAAGCCGCAGCGCGAGCGCGACCCAGGCCGCGACGAGGCAGAGCAGGCAGTCGAGGCCGAAGGCCAGCCATCGGCGCGCGAAACGCGGCAGACTGGTCAGGGATTCCAGCATGGTAAGCAGGGCGCTATGCGTTCCCTTCGTCATGTGCCTTGAACGTCCTTGATGATCGTGGCGACTGACGCGCCTTTAGATTTCCCAGGAAGGCTGATGCGACCAAACTTAGCCTGACGAATTGCGACTCGCGCCCCTTACTCCACCGTGACCGATTTCGCTAGATTGCGCGGCTGGTCTACATCGGTGCCCTTTGTGACGGCTACATGATAGGCCAGCAATTGTACCGGCACGCTATAGACCAGAGGCGCGATTAAGGGGTGGACCTTTGGCATGGTGATGGTCGCGAGGCACCCGCCGCCCGCTTCCTGGATGCCGTCATAGTCGCTGATCAACACCACCTTGCCGCCCCGCGCCTGCACTTCCTGCATGTTGCTGACGGTCTTTTCGAACAGCGGTCCTGAAGGCGCGATGACGATCACCGGCACATTTTCGTCGATCAGCGCGATGGGCCCATGCTTCATCTCGCCGGCGGCATAGCCCTCGGCATGAATATAGCTGATTTCCTTGAGCTTTAAGGCGCCTTCCAGCGCTAGCGGATAGTCGGTCCCGCGGCCCAGATAGAGTACGTCGCGCGCCGTTGCGATTTCGGCGGCGACGGCTTTGATTGCGTCCTCATAGGCGAGGGCGGCATTGAGCGCAGCTGGCGCTTCGGCAAGATGTTTGACGACCATATGTTCGCCCTCATCTGTGAGGCGCGCTTTGGCGCGTGCCAAGTTGGCTGCAAGTGCGGCAAGCACTGCCAGTTGGCAGGTGAAGGCTTTGGTGGAGGCTACCCCAATTTCGGGTCCGGCATGGGTTGGCAGCAGCAGGTCGGCCTCGCGCGCCATGGAGCTGGTCGGCACATTGACGACAACAGCGATCTTCTGCCCTTCTTCGCGGGCATGGCGCAGCGCTGCGAGCGTGTCAGCGGTTTCACCAGATTGGCTGATGAAAAGCGCGAGTCCGCCTGGCTCGATCACTGGCGCGCGATAGCGGAATTCGGAGGCAATATCGAGGTCGACCGGCACGCGCGCGAACTGCTCGAACCAGTAGCGTGCGACCATCCCGGCATAAAAGCTGGTGCCGCAGGCGACGATCGTTACCCGTTTGATCTCTGACAGGTCGAAATCGGGAATCGGCAGCGTCAGCGTGTCATCGATGCGCTGGAGATAGGAGCGCAGGGTCTGGGCGACGACGATGGGCTGCTCGTAAATCTCCTTGATCATATAATGGCGATGATTGCCCTTGGAGATCAATTCGCCATCGACTCCCGATTGGGTGATCGCACGCTCGACCGGCTGATTGCCCTGATCGAAAATCTGTACGTGGTCGCGATCGCAGACGACCCAGTCGCCTTCCTCCAGATAGATGACGCGCTGTGTCAAAGATGCCAAGGCGAGCGCGTCCGAACCAAGATAGGTCTCCCCTTCCCCGATCCCAACGACCAGAGGCGACCCCAACCGCGCGCCGATCAACAGATCGGGTCGATCGCGAAAAAGGATCGCCAGAGCGAAGGCGCCGCGCAACTGAGGAAGCGCTTCTCGCACCGCGTTGATCGGGTCGATCCCGGCCTCCACCCGCTCACTGATCAGATGTGCCACGACTTCAGTATCGGTTTCACTGGTGAAGACGCGGCCCCGGCCGATGAGCATGTCCCGTAGGGGCTTGAAGTTCTCGATAATGCCATTGTGGACGACCGCGACCTCAGCCGTGGCATGGGGATGGGCATTATTAGTGGTGGGGCCGCCATGTGTGGCCCAGCGCGTATGCGCGATGCCGACAGTTCCGGGCAGTGGGTCGGTCTCAAGCGCATCGGCGAGGTTGTTCAGTTTCCCTGAGGCCCGACGCCGCTCGATCGCGCTGTCATGGCTCGTAGCGATACCGGCAGAATCATAACCGCGATATTCCAGTCGCCTGAGGCCATCCAGAAGTCGTGCAGCGACATCCCCATGGCCGACGATACCAACTATTCCACACATTTAGCCCGCCCCAAATTGCGAACGGGTCTTAAGACATAATAGACCGGCTAAAGCAAGTTGGGCTTCACCGCTTGTCCGGTATCAGTAAAGGCTGCAGGCGGGCGACCAGGCTGATTAAGAAGGGCCAAAATAGGGTATTGGCGATATCCTGATAGGTATCCATTGGGCGCCAGCCATAGGCCATATAGTCGAGAAGCTCATTGGCTGTCTCAGCGAGAGCAACAAATGCAAATGGGAAGAATGTCCCATAGCTTTGGCGGATCGTTAAACGCGATAATATAAAAATAAATAATCCGGCATGAACATGCAAAAGTGCATCAGATAATCCTGTGCTATTACTAATCCATAATATTATTCTATTGTAATATTCAGGCAAATTTGTCATATATACATATTAATTAATCTTAAGTTATAGATAGGATTTGTCATAGGAATCCGCCATTTCCGTCCTTGAAAATATGAAGAAAACTGTGCCCATTATCCTTCGTGAGCAGCTTCCCGATGGTCAATCGGATAAGGTGACCAGATCGCGGTTTCAAGTGGCGTAATTTCACATTATAGGGCAACGGCAACGGGAGAGTATCAATGATATTTCAGGATGGAGAATTGCGCCGGATTGGAGGTAACCGGCCGATGCTGTTCGACGGATGGGCCTATGTGCCGATTGAACTGAGTTCTGCTACTGCCACGGCGCAGATCGTTTTGAAGCCTGAGCCAGAGAGGGTGGAAGCGCCTCCCAAGTCCGTCCTCCGATAAAAGGCCAGCATCCATTAATGGCGAATATTGATCCTGGATGGATCGATATGTCATGCTGCTGCTATACTCATCTGTCATATTGAGATGTTTTCACGCCTGCTTCCCTAATTCTCGACTGGCGCAGGATAGGAATTGATTTGGGATAGCTAAATGCCTCATGATGCAGACATTGTAACATATCATTTTCAGGCAAAAAAATAGCGGCCCGAAGCCGCCATTTTCTTATCCATATATAATATTCAGTTGCTGTCAGAATCGTCGTCGTCAGTCACAAGCACAACAGTGGTAATAACTGCCGCAGCACCTCCCAGCAAGACAATCGGAAGAGCGGCCTCTGCCAGCTTGCTCGACTTCCTGGGCGAACTGGCCGCTTTGATATTCGTCGCCTTAGCTACAGAAAGCGTAGCAGCCGACTTTGCCGGATTCGCCATCACCGGTGTCGCAATCAGGGATGATGCCAACATACCGGCGATAAGGATTTTGAAGCGCATATCGGATGCCTCTTTCAATAAATTTCTGTCCCGGTATCATAGGTCATATAAGCATGCAAGTGGATTACAGCTTTTAACGCGCTTGCCGCGGTTATGTTGCGGCGATCTGCGACTTTTGTTGCAATGTCCAACGCTTGTCGCTTTCGAACGCCATGGCGGTCAATATGCCTGAGCGATAGGCTCCTGTGTCCAGCCCAATGCGACCAGGATGCTCGACCACCTCATTGAAAATCGTGTGTCCATGAACGACTATGGCCCCGGGGATAAGGGGCCTGTCCTTGGTGCCAGAAGCGCATAGAAATTCATCGCGAATCCAGCGCAAATCGGTAGGCTTCTGCTCTTTAAGGGGAACCCCGGGGCGAATGCCGGCATGAACGAACACATAGTCGCCTTCCACAATCATGTTTTCGAAGCTTTCCAGGAATGTTCGGTGAGCCGTGGGAACGACGGCCTGTAGCATGGCGGCGAGTTCGTCAAAATCGGCTGCCTCATAAGCCTGCGGCGTAATACCATAGCTCAAAATTGCTTCTGCTCCTCCGATACGATCAAAGAAGCGGAGTGCCTTGCGATCACCGTTTAAAGCGGAGAGGAAAATTTCTTCGTGATTGCCAAGCAAGAAACGCGTTTCGGGGCAAGCGGCCTTTAATGCTATTAGCCGGTCAATGACCTGAGCTGAGTGAGGCCCGCGATTGATGACATCCCCTAAAAAGATCAGTTCGGCTTTCGGCTCTCCCCGCGCCATGTCATCGGTGCGGATTTGCGCCAATAGACCTTCGAGTAGGTCGAGGCGACCATGGATATCGCCTATGGCATAGAGACGGTGTCCTTCGGGCGCCTGCGGATTAGACGGCGGGCCTGATACGAAACGCTTGAATATTTTTGCGAGCATCACGGATGCAGTGCCTTGGCTAAGTGTTGAAAAAATGAGGAGAATAGCGCAGCATAGCAGGGTCAAGGGAATGATGAAACGCCAGAAAATTGTAGCGTGGTGCATTGCGTGGGCAATCATTCTTATGCCCGGCGTGCTGGCATCCGCGAATGAACCGCCCCCTTTTGAAGCTATCCGCGCGGTTGAGGCGGAAATGGCCGCCATTGGTTATCGCCTCGCCATTGCTAATGCCCCCTTATGCGATCGGCAAGAGCCGGGGCTGGGATTGCTGCTTCATACGCCCGATCAATATGCAGGCGACGCGCGCGCAGCCGCAATTCGTCATTTCCGCTTTGAAGGGCCGGTAGGGGTCGAGGCGGTTTTGTCCGGATCTCCTGCTGCTGCTGCAGGCGTGCAGCCCGATGACACAGTGCTCGGGGTGGAAAAGAAGCGCTTTGGGCCCGCCAACCGCCAAGCCAAGGCAGGCACAACTGCATTGATGGAAGCAATACGCCAAATCGTGGCCCTTCCTACAGACCGCCCGCTAGTGTTGCACCTGCGCCGGAATGGGGCCGAGTATGATCGCATGATCGTTCCGCTCCCAGCCTGCCGTTCGCAGTTTGAGCTTGTGTTAGGCTCTGGGTTCGTGGCCCAAGCGGATGGCGAGATTGTACAGATCGGCAGCCGGTTTTTCGCCGATTATCCACAATGGGTCGCTGCGCCGATAGCGCATGAACTGGCGCATAATATCTTGCGGCACCGCGAACGACTGGAAGCGCAAGGCGTAAACTACGGCTTATTGTCGGGCTTCGGCCGTAATGTCCGTTATTTCCGACAGACAGAATTGGAGGCCGACATCCTATCTGTATCGCTTCTTGCCAATGCAGGATATGATCCGAAGATCGCTTTACTCTTCTGGCAGACATTTGGACCCGCGCATGGCGCGAGTATATTGCGTAGCCGCTCTCACCCCGGCTGGAAAGCGCGGGTGGCGGTTATGGAGCGGGCGATCGTCGCGTTGGGACCGGAACACCCCGATCACCCTGCCGTCCTAGCAGCGCGCAGCCGTCCCCTCGATGGAAACTGGCAGGCTTTGCTGGGCGAGCGGCACTGACCACTGGCGCTCGCTGCTCATATCTTTGGTAGCAATCATTGGAAAGGCGCCGCCGGCCGGACAAAAATGAGTGAGCCGCAACCATCATTTCTGGCGCTCACGATACCTTCGGTGACGAACTGATCCACATAAACTTTGACGAGTGTATTGAGGTGCGGTGTCAACGGCGGAGCAAAAGTCGGCCAGGCGGCGGCGTAAAACCAGGCCATCGTGTTACATGCCGGGGGGAGTGGCGTGAGGGCGTAGCCCGAGGGCCACTCCCCCCGGCATTGGTGTAATTTTCAGGGTCTGGTTTTGGCCTTGCGGGCCCGACTGTGCGCGAGGCGATAGCTTTCGCCGTTCATCTCGAGGATGCTGACGTGATGGGTCAGGCGATCGAGGAGCGCGCCTGTGAGACGCTCGGATCCGAAGGTTTCGGTCCATTCGTCGAAGGGCAGGTTGCTGGTGATGAAGGTGGAGCCGCGTTCGTAACGCTGGGAGATCAGCTCGAACAACAGTTCGGCGCCGGTCTTGGAGAGCGGCACAAAGCCCAGTTCGTCGATGATGAGCAGCTTGTATCCGGCCATCTGCTTCTGGAAGCGCAGAAGACGGCGCTCGTCGCGGGCCTCCATCATTTCGCTGACCAGCGCTGCCGCGGTGGTGAAGCCCACCGACAGTCCTTTCTGGCATGCTGCCAGTCCGAGCCCCAAAGCTACGTGCGTCTTTCCGGTGCCTGATGGCCCCAGAGCGATGGCGTTCTCACGCCGCTCGATCCACTCACACCGCGCCATCGCGAGCACCTGCATCTTGTTGAGCCGGGGGATGGCTTCGAAGTCGAAGCTGTCGAGGCTTTTGACGGCGGGGAAGCGCGCGGCCTTGATGCGCCGCTCGACCATGCGACGCTCCCTGTCGATCATTTCCATCTCGACGAGGCGGGCGAGGAAGCGGATATGATCGACGCCTTCGGCGGCGCATTGCCGCGCGAGCTTGTGATGCTCACGCAGGCACGTAGGCAGCTTGAGCGCCTTGAGATGGTGAGCGAGAAGGATCTCCGGGGCCTGATCGCTCA